>NZ_JAVHUX010000030.1:0-74194 GCF_030954545.1 Serratia sp. MF1(2023)
GCCGGTTGTCCAGTGAGAGTGTCTTCGATTTTTCCTCACACCGTTTCCGTCACACTATTGACTCGGAGTTGATGAAATCCCCAGACAGAAATCTTAAACTGGTGATGGTTCTGCTGGGTCACCGTAACGTCAGTACAACACTGGAGTATATCGTATTGGATATGGAGGTAGTAGGTAAAGCTCTGGTACAGGAGCTTGTTTTACATTCGGGTATCTCTGCTAGGAGTAGGTTTCAATGCTGGTCAGAGGTATGTTTTGCTGTGAATATCACCAGCGATCGAGAAAAGGACGCCTGTAGGCAAACACAGGCATCCTTCTTGAGGAATTCAACTTACAACGTCGTAGTGGTAAAGGGTTTCTTAACCACCTATTTGACAAGTTTATTCCGTATTAACCACCCGTTAAAGTTCTCATCCTTTAACCAGTGTGCATTGATGCAGAATTAGTGGTGCCCGGACTCGGAATCGAACCAAGGACACGGGGATTTTCAATCCCCTGCTCTACCGACTGAGCTATCCGGGCAACGGGGCGCATTAAACCGTATTGGCCGGATGGCGTCAATCGCTTTCTGTCACAAAGCCGATCGGTTGCTCTATTTTCAGGCAGCGAACCCGGCGGGATGGGGGGCGGGGGGATATCGCCTTTCAATAAATATGCATATAAAACGTGTATTTATACCGATGACACGAGCGTGGGTTCTTATTTTTTAATTAAATAACAATGCATTATGATTTAATCAACGAGCGTTCAATCAAGGCGATTCTTGCTTGAACCCCGCAACGAATCATGCAATCATTGCGCAAATTTTAGCACTATCCGTTCCCTGACGGTGTTCACGCTTCTTATAAGCCAGAGGGTTATTGGCATGACTGGTTTTGTTGCTCAAGCGCTGCTGCGCACCAGACATCTGACGCCACCACCGTTCCGCCGTTGTTTCCTCCGTACGCCATCCGCCCGAATACGCCTGCCGGCCATGCGGTAAGCCGCCTGATGCCCGCTGTTAGGCATGCGTAAAGCCAGCGCTGCGGCCCTGATTTTACTGATGCCTGTCGGACGCTGCCAAGACCAGTTTTCCCGATAGCCGCCTGATGATCGCCGATCATGAGCCGGTCACGCACGCCGCTTATGCTGCCGTGCCCGGGTATCGCTTTTACCGGGATAACCGCGTTATCTCATTACCGTGCCGGTGGCACACCCTCATCCTTCACCGTTTGAGAGTCAGCATGATGAAAGAATTGAAAATCGCGACCAGCGCCAGCCTGGTCGCCACCATTGAGACGCTGCGTCAGATCGTGCGCGTAGAGCAGACGGACTACACCGACGTGGCGGCGGTGGTGGTGTCGGTCGCCGACGTGAACGCCGGTATTCTGGCGCGCTTGCAGGCGACGGGGTTCGACATCCCGACCTTCGTGGCGGTGGAAGGGGACGAGCATCTCTCGCCGGACTATCTGCCATTCGTCAGTGGGGTCTTCGCGCTGCTGGCCGGCGCCAGCAAGCCGTTCTACATGGCGCAGCTGGAGGCCGCCGCCGACGCCTACGAGCAGGCGCTGCTGCCGCCGTTCTTCAAAACGCTGAAGACCTACGTCGAGATGGAAAATTCGACCTTCGCCTGCCCGGGGCACCAGGGCGGCGAGTTCTTCCGCAAGCACCCGGCCGGCAGGCAGTTCTTCGATTTCTACGGTGAAACCCTGTTCCGTTCCGACATGTGCAACGCCGACGTCAAGCTGGGCGATCTGCTGATCCACGAAGGATCGGCCAAGGATGCGCAAAAGCACGCGGCGCGGGTGTTCAACGCCGATAAAACCTATTTCGTGCTCAATGGCACCTCGGCGGCCAACAAGGTGGTGACCAACGCGCTGCTGACCCGTGGCGATCTGGTGCTGTTCGATCGCAACAACCACAAATCTAACCACCACGGGGCGCTGATCCAGGCCGGCGCCACGCCGGTCTATCTGGAAACCGCCCGCAACCCGTTCGGCTTTATCGGCGGCATCGACGCGCGCTGCTTCGACGAACGCTACCTGCGCGAGCAGATCCGCGAAGTGGCGCCGGAGAAGGCGGCGGCGGCGCGGCCGTTCCGGCTGGCGATTATTCAGCTCGGCACCTACGACGGCACGATTTACAACGCTCGCCAAGTGATCGACACCATCGGCCATCTGTGCGACTACATCCTGTTCGACTCCGCCTGGGTGGGTTACGAAGGCTTTATTCCGATGCTGAAAGAGTGCTCGCCGCTGCTGCTGGAGCTGGACGAGCACGATCCGGGCATTTTCGTCACCCAGTCGGTGCATAAACAGCAGGCGGGGTTCTCGCAGACCTCGCAGATCCACAAGAAAGACGACCATATCAAAGGGCAAAAGCGCCACTGCAACCACAAGCACCTGAACAACGCGTTCATGTTGCATGCGTCGACCAGCCCGTTCTATCCGCTGTTCGCCGCGCTGGACGTCAACGCCAAGATGCACGCCGGCCCCGCCGGGCGCCGCATGTGGATGGACTGTGTCAAGCTGGGCATCGAGACGCGCAAACAGCTGCTCAAGCGCTGCTCGCAGCTGAAGCCGTTTATTCCGCAGCAGGTGGCGGGTAAAGACTGGCAGGATCACGATACTGACCTTATCGCCAACGACGCGCGCTTCTTCACCTTCGTGCCGGGGGAGACGTGGCACGGCTTCGAAGGCTATGCCCAGGATCAGTATTTGGTCGATCCGTGCAAGCTGCTGCTGACCACGCCAGGGATTGACGCCGCGACCGGCCAATACACCGAGTTCGGCGTGCCGGCCACCATTCTGGCCAACTTCCTGCGCGAGAACGGCATCGTGCCGGAGAAGTGCGATCTCAACTCGATCCTGTTCCTGCTGACCCCGGCGGAGAACCCGGCCAAGATGGAACAGCTGGTGGAGATGCTGGCACAGTTCGAACGCTATGTTGCAGAGGACGCGCCGCTGAGCGTGGTGCTGCCGACGGTGTACCGCAAGAACGAGCAGCGCTACCGCGGTTACAGCATTCGCCGGCTGTGTCAGGAGATGCACGATCTGTACGTCAGCTTCGACGTCAAACAGCTGCAAAAGGAGATGTTCCGCCAGGATCATTTCCCGCCGGTGGTGATGAACCCGCAGGACGCCAACGTGGAGTTTATCCGCGATAACGTCGAGCTGGTGCCGATCGGCCAGGCGGAAGGGCGCATCGCGGCGGAAGGCGCCTTGCCGTACCCGCCGGGCGTGCTGTGCGTGGTGCCGGGCGAAGTGTGGGGCGGCGCGGTGCAGCGCTATTTCCTGGCGCTGGAAGAGGGCATCAACCGCCTGCCGGGCTTCTCGCCGGAGCTGCAGGGGGTCTACATCGAGAAAAAAGATCACGGCTGGAAGCACATCTTCGGCTATATGATCAAGCCATAGAAAAAGGGCCGGTTCGCACCGGCCCTTCCCATTTATCCACGCGGAACGCGTTACTTCCTGCGGTAGCTCTTCTGCGCGGTATTCACTTTCACCAGATAGCGGCGCGACTCGGCGGCCGGGTGCTTGGTGGTCAGCGTCTGATACACGTCGCCCGGCTGCATGGCGTTGATGATGCCCACCGCGCGCGCTCTGTCGCTGGAGAACACCCGCAGCACGCTGCCGGCGCCGCCGTTGTAGGCGGTGATCACCGCATAGCGGCGCGAGGTCGGGTTCTGAATGCCGCCCAGGTAGTTGTTCTGCAGGATCGCCAGGTAGGCGGTGCCGGTGTCGATGTTGTTCTCCGGATCGAACAGGTAGCTGCGGCTCGGGGTGCCCCACTTGCCGCGCATCTGGAACACATCCTTGCCGGCGGTATGCTGCATCACCTGCATCAGGCCCAGCGCGTCCGAACCGCTCACCGCATACGGGTTGAAGCTCGATTCGGTCTGCATGATAGCCAGGATCAGCGATTCGTCCACGCCGTATTTTTCCGACGCCTTGCGCACCATCGGCAGATATTTGTGCGCACGTTTGTCCAGGTGGTTCGGCACCAGCTGGATGGTGACCGAGTAGATCACGTGCAGGCCGGAGGTGCGTTTTTGCAGCTTGGTCTGCAGCAGGTAATCGGCGAAGTGCGCCGCGCGCCATTCCCAGCGGATCGGCGCGCCCTTGTTATCCAGCACCTGGCCGTACAGGAACGGCTCTTTGCTGATCTGGATATCGTTGGCGTCGGAATAGAGATCGATGGAGCCCGGATCGTCACCCATCAGCAGCGTGCTGATGATCGCCTGGCGCAGGTGCGCGGCCGGATCGGTGGTGGCGATGGTCTCGATGGTAATGGCGCCGGTGTCGAAGTTGATGTGGCTGCGGGTTTGGTATTGGTCGGTATATTTGACGTAGTCTTTCGGCCCGGCGATCAGAACTTCGTTCAGACCCCAGATGTTCTCGATGTTGTGGGCGAATTGGCCCATCAGAATGTCGAAGCCGTTGGTATCTTTAATCCAGGCTTCGTTGATTTCTTCACTTTTTTTGCCGGAACAGGAGATCAGCAAAGGCGCTATTACGAGCAAAGCTAAAATTTTCTTCATCTTAAAGCCGTTTGGAAGAAGTATAAGAGGATTGAAGCGGGCCAGCGCCTGGCCCCAACAGCGTTATTCGCTCGGCGGCGTATAGCCTTCGATGTGCACGTCGTGCCCTTCGAACAGGAACTTGATCATTTCCTCTTCCAGCAGCTTGCGGTCGTCCACGTTCATCATGTTCAGCTTCTTCTCGTTGATCAGCATGGTCTGCTTCTTCATCCACTCGCCCCAGGCTTCCTTGGAGATCTCGTTGTAGATGCGCTTGCCGACGTCGCCGGGATAAAGCTGGAAGTCCTGGCCTTCGGCGTCGCGCTGCAGGAAAGTACAAAAAATGGTGCGGCTCATGCTAATTCCTCATCGATGGCGCTATCGCCATATAAGTTTTGTTGGATCGGGGGCTGCTTGGCCAGCTGTTGCAACAAACGGTCTACCGGCGCCGCCAGCCCGACCGACGGCGGCTGCGCTAAGTTATACCAGAGACCCGCGCCCTCATCCATGCCGCTGCCCGCCGCGTCGAGCGACAGCCACATCGGCACGATATCGAGGTGGAAATGGCTGAACGTGTGGCGAAACGCGGTCAGCTGTTCCAGGCACTTGCCTTTCAGACCGCGCTGCTGCAGCCAGAGTTCCAAATCGACGCGCGCGCTGAACTGCGGGAAGCAGAACAGGCCGCCCCACAGCCCCACCGCCGGGCGCTGTTCCAGCCACACGCGCTCGCCGTGCTGCAGCAATAAGAAGTAGGCGGTTTTTTCCGGCAAGGTCTGTTTGGGTTTCTTGCCGGGGTAGTTGGCCCAGCTGTGGTTGGCGTAAGACAGGCAGCCGACGTTGAGCGGGCAGAGTTCGCACTTGGGCTTGGAGCGGGTGCAGACCATGGCGCCCAGATCCATCATCGCTTGGTTGAACTGGCCGACGCCCTGCGCCGGGGTGACCTCTTCGCTGATTTTCCACAGCCGGTTTTCGACCTCTTTCTTGCCCGGCCAGCCCTCCACCGCGTAGCAGCGGGCCAGCACGCGCTTCACGTTGCCGTCGAGGATCGGATAGTGTTGGCCCAGCGCCAACGACAGCACCGCGCCGGCGGTGGAACGGCCGACGCCCGGTAAATCGGCGATTTCTGCGAAGGTTGTCGGGAACTCGCCGCCGTGCTGTGCGACAATGGTCTGCGCCGCCTTGTGCAGGTTGCGGGCGCGGGCGTAATAGCCGAGGCCGGTCCACAGATGCAGCACTTCGTCCAGCGGGGCCTCCGCCAGCGCGCGCACGTTGGGAAAACGGGCCATAAAGCGCTGAAAATAAGGAATGACGGTGGCAACCTGGGTCTGTTGCAACATCACCTCGGAGAGCCATACTTGATAGGCGGTTTTCTCCAGCTGCCACGGCAGGGTCTTGCGGCCGTAGCGCTGATACCAGTCAAGCACCACCTGTGCGAATTGTTGTGCTTGCATCATGAGCAGCGTCGTTATCCGGCAGAAAATGAAGCGAGATTGCAGCATAGAGTCATGGTGCTGTAAACCGGAACTTTCCGACGCCGCACGGCGGGTACAGAAGATGAACACTTGCTAAACCAATGTATCTTTGCATAATGCGCGTTTCCCTAATTGGCAGCCAAACAGACAGAAAGCACTATGATTAATGACGTCATCTCCCCGGAATTTGATGAGAACGGCCGCGCGATGCGCCGTATCCGCAGTTTTGTCCGCCGCCAGGGGCGGCTGACCAAAGGCCAGCAGCACGCGCTGGAGAACTATTGGCCGGTGATGGGCGTGGAGTATCAGGCTGACGCTGTCGATCTCGCCGCGCTGTTCGGCCGCGACGCGCCGACGGTGCTGGAGATCGGTTTTGGCATGGGCGCCTCGCTGGTGACCATGGCGGGCAACAACCCGCAGCAGAACTTTTTAGGGATTGAGGTGCACTCGCCGGGCGTGGGCGCCTGCCTGGCCGACGCCCACGAGGCGAAGCTGAGCAACCTGCGCGTGATGTGCCACGACGCGGTTGAGGTGCTGGAAAACATGATCCCGGATGGCTCGCTGGACATGGTGCAGCTGTTCTTCCCCGATCCGTGGCACAAGGCGCGTCACAACAAGCGCCGCATCGTGCAAACGCCGTTTGTCGAACTGGTGCTGCGCAAGCTGAAGACCGGCGGCGTCTTCCACATGGCCACCGATTGGCAACCTTATGCGGAACATATGTTAGAGGTTATGAACGGGGTCGCAGGCTACCGTAATCTTTCCAGCGATAATGATTACGTGCCGCGTCCGGATTCGCGCCCACTGACGAAATTTGAATTACGCGGCCAGCGCCTGGGACATGGCGTTTGGGACTTGATGTTTGAGAGGAAAGAATAATGGCTAAGAACCGCAGTCGTCGTTTACGTAAAAAGTTGCACATTGAAGAATTTCAGGAGCTGGGTTTCTCCGTAGCCTGGCGCTTCGCCGAAGGCACGTCGGTGGAAGACATCGACAGCACGCTGGATACCTTCATCGATGAAGTGATCGAGCCGAACGGCCTGGCGTTTGACGGCAGCGGCTACCTGCAGTGGGAAGGTCTGATCTGCCTGCAGAAGATCGGCCACTGCACCGACGAGCATCGCGAGCTGGTGAAAAACTGGCTGGAAGCGCGCAAACTGAGCGACGTTAAGGTCAGCGATCTGTTCGATATCTGGTGGGATTGATCGCGCTTGCCCGATGAGCGCGGCTTCGCGCCGCGCCGTTTTATTGATCTAAGGTGCCTTAACGGCGCCTTTGTTTTGCCCGGAGTGTGACCGAGGTGGTAACAACATTGGATAACGCGTTGCTGGAGGAGATCCTGCAACAGGTGCGCCCGCTGATTGGCCAGGGGAAAGTGGCCGACTACATCCCGGCGTTGGCGGAAGTGCCCGCCGATCGGCTGGCGATCGCCGTCTGCACGGTGGACGGCGAACTGTTCCAGGCCGGCGACGCCGCGGAGCGCTTCTCCATTCAGTCGATCTCCAAGGTGCTGAGCCTGACGCTGGCGCTGACGCGCTATCAGGAGCCTGAGATCTGGCGGCGCGTCGGCAAAGAGCCTTCCGGCCTGCCGTTCAACTCGCTGCTGCAGCTGGAGATGGAACAGGGCAAACCGCGCAATCCGTTTATCAACCCCGGCGCGCTGGTGGTGTGCGACATGCTGCAAACCCGGCTCAGCGCCCCCAAACAGCGGATGCTGGAGGTGGTGCGCCAGCTGGCCGGCGAAGACGACCTGGCCTATGACCTGCGGGTGGCGCGCTCCGAGTTCGAACACTCCGATCGCAATGCGGCCATCGCCTACCTGATGAAGTCGTTCGGCAACTTCGAAAACGACGTGATCACCGTCCTGCAAACCTATTTCCACTACTGTGCGCTGCGCATGAGCTGCGTGGAGCTGGCGCGCAGCTTCGTCTATCTGGCCAATCGCGGCCGCGATCTCAGCGGCGAGGCGGTGATCAGCCCGTTGCAGGCCCGCCAGATCAATGCTCTGATGATGACCAGCGGCATGTACGACGGCGCCGGCGAATTCGCCTATCGGGTGGGGATGCCGGGCAAGTCCGGCGTGGGCGGCGGCATCGTGGCTATCGTACCGGATGAGTTGTCGATCGTCGTCTGGTCGCCGGAGCTGGATGCTTCCGGCAACTCGCTGGCGGGAACTGCGGCGCTGGAACTGTTGTCTCAACGTATCGGTCGTTCGATTTTTTAATCCCAATCTGGATGGGAGTCAGGAGAAGCTATGTTGAAGAAAACCGGGTTAGCCTTACTGCTGCTGGCGGCGACTGCCGCGCAGGCCCACGCCGAGTACCAATGCAGCGTTAAACCCCAGGATGATGTGATCATCAGCCCGCAGAGCGTGCAGGTGAAAGGCGCCAGCGGCGACCTGCAAATTTCGCCGGATGGCGACGTGATCCGCAACGGCCAGGCGCTGAGCCTGAACGACAGCCAGCGGCAGAAAGCCTTCAGTTACCAGAGCGCGCTGCGCAAGCAGCTGCCGTGGATCGACGACGGCGCGCAGCAGCACCTGGAGAAAGCCCGCTCGTCGCTGGATAAGGTGATCGTCAAAGAGCTGGGCAGCAACAGCAACGTGCGCAACCGGCTGACCACCCTGAACGGCCAGCTGAAACAGCAGATGAACCGCATCATCGAGCACCGCAGCGACGGCCTGACCTTCCACCACAAGGCGATTGACCAGGTGGAACAGGACGGCCGCAACATCGTGCAGCAGAGCATGGGCGGCGTGCTGCAGGACAGCCTGAACGAGATGGGCGTCAAACAGGCCGCCAACAGCGGCGGCAACCCGCTGCAGGCGATCATGGGCAACCTGGGCGGCTTGCAGAAGGCGATCCAGAACGAATGGAACAACCAGGAGCAGGACTTCCAGAACTTCGGCCGCGACGTTTGCAACCGCGTCACCGCACTGGAAACCCAGCGCAAGGATCTGCTGAAGGCGTTGAAGTAAGTTAAGAATTTCCTCGGGAGAACGTTCTTTGACCTTCTGAAGCTTATCTGACAGACTGGTCAAACTACGTACAGATTTAGGGATGTTTACGGAGGACGCTATGAGCCATACACGTTACGAAACCGATGTTGTCGCCTGGGCAAATGAACAGGCAGCTCTTTTGCGCTCCGGGAAATTGTCTGAGATCGATATTGAAAAGATCGCCGAGGAGATTGAGGACGTGGGGAAGAGCGAGCAAAGGGAACTTGCTAGCCGGATGACGGTGCTGATTGCACATTTGCTTAAATGGAAATATCAGCCGGCTAGGCGCGGAACCAGTTGGGAGAGAACGATTAAAGCGCAGCGCAAAGAGGTGCTTTACAGCTTGAAAGAGTCTCCCAGCCTAAAAGGTAAACTGGGCGATGCTGATTGGCTGGATGTCGTCTGGTCGAAGGCCGTTGCGCTCGCCACGGCCAAAACCGGGCTGGATGTGTATCCGGAAAATGACATCTGGGAAACTCAGCAGATTCTGTCTCAGACGTTTTACCCGGATTAACACCAATAAAAAAGCGCTGATTATTCAGCGCTTTTTTTTACTCGTCGTCCGCCAGGAACAGTTCCAGCAGCGAGTTGAGGAACAGTTTGCCCTTCTCGGTGATCTGCCAGTGCTCCGCGGTTTCTTCCAGATAGCCTTTGGCCAGCGCCTCGTCCAGCTGCGGGCGAATGACGCTTTCCGCCAGCCCGGTGTAGTTGGCGAAGTCGGCGCGCGGCGCGGCTTCCAGCAGGCGGAAGCGGTTCATGAAGAATTCGAACGGCCGATCCGCCGCCGCCACCTCATGCTGCTTGTCCATGTAGTCGCCGCGCATAAAGCCGCGCGGGTGCTTGGTCTTGGCGGTGCGCAGGATGCGCCCGTTGCTGAAGGTCACCTTGCCGTGCGCGCCGCAGCCGATCCCCAGATAGTCGCCGAAGCGCCAGTAGTTGAGGTTGTGCTGGCATTGGTAGCCCGGTTTGGCATAGGCCGAGGTTTCATACTGCTGATAGCCGGCGGCGCTCAGCAACTGGTGGCCGCGTTCGAAGATATCCCACAGCGCGTCGTCGTCCGGCAAGACCGGCGGGCGCGAGCTGAACAGGGTGTTCGGCTCGATGGTCAGCTGATACCACGACAGGTGCGGCGGATTGAGGGCGATAGCCTGGCGCAGATCGTCCAGCGCCTCTTCCAGCGACTGATCCGGCAGGCCGTGCATCAGATCGAGGTTGAAGCTGCGCAGGCCGAGGCCGGTCGCCAGCGTCGCCGCGCGCTTGGCCTCTTCCGGGCCGTGGATGCGCCCCAGGCGGGTCAGCTTCTCGGCGCTGAAGCTTTGCACCCCGATGGAGATGCGGTTGACGCCGGCGCGCTGGTAGCCGCTGAAGCGATCGGCCTCCACGGTGCCGGGGTTGGCCTCCATGGTGATTTCGGCGTCGTCGGCGACGCGAATGCGCGCCCGCACGCCGTCCAGCAAGGCTTGCATCGCCTCGGCGCTCAGCAGGCTGGGGGTGCCGCCGCCGATGAAGATGGTGCTTATCTCCCGGCCGCCGGCCAGCGGCAGGTCGGCATCCAGATCCGCCAACAGATGATCGACATACTCCTGATGCGGCACGTCACCCTTCAGCGCATGGGAGTTGAAGTCGCAGTACGGGCATTTCTGCACGCACCACGGGATGTGGATGTAGAGACTCAGCGGGGGCAGCTTAAGCATTGCGCATGGCTTCCAACATCAGCTTCAACGCCTTGCCACGGTGCGAAATCGCCCGCTTCTCGTCGCGGCTCAGCTCGGCGGCGGTGCGGCCTAGCTCCGGCACGTAGAAGACAGGATCGTAACCGAAACCGCCTTCGCCGGCGGCCTGCTCGGTGATTTCGCCGGCCCAGCTGCCGTGGAACACCAGCGGCGTCGGATCTTGCGCATGGCGCAGATAGACCAGCACGCAGTGGAATTGCGCGCCGCGCCGGCCTGGCGCCACGTCTTTCAGCGCCGCCAGCAGCTTGTCGAGGTTCTGCCGATCGTCGGCGTCTTCACCGGCGTAGCGCGCGGAGTAGATGCCCGGTGCGCCTCCCAGCGCGTCTACCGCCAGGCCGGAGTCGTCGGCGATCGCCGGCAGGCCGGTGACCTGTGCCGCATGGCGCGCTTTCAGAATGGCGTTTTCGATAAACGTCAGCCCGGTTTCTTCGGCAGATTCCACGCCCAGATCGGTTTGCGCGACCACGTCCAGGCCGAAATCGGCCAACAGGTCGGCGAGTTCGCGCACTTTGCCCGGGTTACCGGTGGCAAGAACGACTTTTTGCATAATGACTACCTTGAAAATTATTCGATGAGCGCCGCGACCACGGCGGGGATCTGTTGCGGATTCACGATGCGTAACTGTTTATGCCGCCCCAGTTCGCCTTTCTCGATGGTGACGTTGCTTTTCGCCACTTTGAACTGCTTGGCGATAAACTTGATCAGATGGGCGTTGGCTTGGCCGTCGACCGGCGGGGCGGTGATGGCGACTTTCAGTTCGTCGCCATGCAAGCCGATAATTTGGTCGCGGCTGGCTTTCGGCTGAATATATAGCCTGATCGCCAGCCCGTCCAGCACCGGAGTGACTGCACTCACAGCAGGAACCAGATCTCGCCGAACAGATCCATGCCCAGGTAATTGATCAGATAGAGGATCAGGATCACCACCATGGCGGAAAAGTCGATGCCGCCCATCGCCGGGATGATGCGACGGATCGGCGCCATCAAGGGTTCGGTAAGCTGGTACATTACATAGTCGATCGGGCTGCGGCCCTGGCTTATCCAGCTCATCAGCGCACGAATGATCATCACCCAGAAGATCAGGTAGCCGGCAGACTTCACCAGCGAGATCAGGCCGAACAGCAGGTTATATGGGCTGAGCGACATCGCGCCGCCCTGGATCAGCAGCAGCAGCGGGTACTTGATGGTCATCAGCAGGAACGCCAGCAGCAGCGAAGCGCTGTCGATGGGCCCCAGCGACGGGATGATGCGGCGCAGCGGGCCGACCACCGGCTGGGTGATCTTCACCACAAACTGCGAGAACGGGTTGTAAAAATCGGTGCGTGTCCACTGCATCCAAATGCGCAGCAACAGCACCATCACGTACAGATCAATAACGGTCTTGACCAGGAAAGTCAGCGTTAGCATGAAGTGGTCCTTCTCCTTAACTCATGGTTATTTAAAATAATTTTTCCATCTCTTGCGCGCGGGAAACGGCGGCCTGCATCGCTTGCGCCACGGTTTCCGGCAGATGGCGTTCATTGAACACCCGCAGCGCTTCGGCGGTGGTGCCACCTTTGGAGGTCACCTGCTCGCGCAGCGTGCCCAGCGGCGTATCCGGGTTGGCTTCCACCAGTGCGGCGGCGCCGGAAGCGGCCTGCTGCACCAGATCGCGCGCGGTCTGGCTGTCGAAGCCCATACGTTCGGCCTCTTTTTGCATCGCCTCCATAAACAGGAAGAAATAGGCCGGGGCGCTGCCCGCGGCGGCGATCACGCCGTTGATGCCATTTTCGTCATCGACCCAGCAAACTTTACCGACCGACGCCATTAAATCACCGGTGTAGTCGCGATCCTGCTGGCTGACCTGCGCCGGCGCGTACAACCCGCTCATGCCCTTGCCGACCAACGACGGGGTGTTGGGCATGATGCGCACGATGTCCAGCTTGTCGCCGAGCAGCTGATAGAAACGGCTGACCTGAATACCGGCGGCGATCGACAGCACCAGTTTGCCGCTGAAATCGACCTGCTCGCGCAGCGGTTGGCAAACGTCGGCCATCATCTGCGGTTTGACCGCCAGCACCACTACTTCGGCCGCGCGCGCGCAGGCGACGTTGTCGCCGTTGCTGACGATGCCATAGTCCGCCGCCAGCGCATCGCGGTTTTTCGCCGAAGGAGCGCAGACGCTGATGGATTTGGCCGGATAGCCGCCTGCCACCAGGCCGGCGATGATTGCACGCGCCATGTTGCCGGCGCCGATAAAGGTAATCTTGCGATGTTGCATCAAATCCCTCGTCTGTTTGTCAGGCCTGCGAGTAGTCGCGGGCGCCAAAAATTGCGGTGCCGATGCGCACCAGGGTGCTGCCTGCGGCAATCGCTGCCGCCATATCGTCCGTCATGCCCATCGACAGCGTATCGGCCTGCGGATAACGCTGACGCAGGGCGAGAAAGGCGTCGTTCATCCGGCCGAATACCGCCAACTGCCGCTGATAATCCGCTTCCGGTGCCGGGATGGCCATCAGGCCGCGCAGTGTCAGGTTCGGCAGCGCAGCGATCGCTTCGGCCAGCGCTGGCAGTTCGCTTAACGCGATGCCGGATTTGCTCTGCTCGTCGCTGATGTTGATTTGAATCAGCACGTTGAGCGGCGGCAGGTCGGCCGGGCGCTGATCGCTCAGGCGCTGGGCGATGCGCAGCCGATCTACGGTGTGGCACCAGGCGAAGTGTTCCGCCACCAGCCGACTCTTATTGGATTGCAGCGGGCCGATAAAGTGCCACACCAACTCGCCGCCCTGCGGCGACTCGGCGAAATGCCGGATCTTGTCTACCCCTTCCTGCACGTAGTTCTCGCCGAAGGCGCGTTGGCCGGCGGCGATGGCTTCTGCGATCGCCGCCACAGGTTTGGTTTTGCTGACTGCAAGCAGGGCTACTTCTTCTGGCGCCCGCGCGCAGTTTTGCGCGGCGGCCGCGATGCGGTTTCTGACATCCTGCAGGTTCTGTTGGATAGTGCTCATTATTGACCCGGGAGAGTGATATGGATATCGATGAATTCGTGGCCCTTAGTGTAAAGCATAATGCTTCCGATCTGCACCTTTGTGCCGGTCATCCGCCGATGTTGCGCATCGACGGTGAACTGCAGCCGCTGGCGGCGGCGCCAACGCTGACGGCGCAAGGCGTGCAGGCCCTCTGCGACGGATTGCTGAATGCGCAGCAGCGCGAGAGCCTGCGGCGGCTGGGGCAGGTCGATCTGGCGCTGCACCGGCCGGGCGGGGAACGGCTGCGGGCCAACGTTTTTCAGCAAAGCGCGGGGATGTCTCTCGCATTGCGGCGCATCGCCGGGCAGGCGCCTTCGCTTGCCGAGCTGGCGGCGCCGGCCATCGTCCCGGCGCTGCTGCGGCGCGACGACGGGCTTCTCCTGGTCACTGGCGCCACCGGCAGCGGCAAGTCCACCACGCTGGCGGCGATGATCGACGAGATCAACCGGCACCAGCAGCGGCACATTTTGACGCTGGAGGATCCGATCGAATTCCTGCACCGCAGCCGGCGTTCGCTGATCCAGCAGCGGGAGATCGGCCGCGACAGCCACAGCTTCGATGCGGCGTTGCGCGCCGCGCTGCGCGAAGATCCGGATGTGATCCTGCTGGGTGAGCTGCGCGATATCGCCACCATCCGGCTGGCGCTCACCGCGGCGGAGACCGGCCATCTGGTGCTGGCGACGTTGCACACCCGCAGCGCGCCGCAGGCGGTGGAACGGCTGGTGGACGTGTTTCCGGCGGAAGAGAAACCCTATGTGCGTGCCCAGCTGGCCGGCAGCCTGCAGGCGGTGATCGCACAAAAGCTGATGCGGCGGCCCGGCGGTGGGCGAGTGGCGATCTTTGAGGTGCTGACGGCGACGGCGGCGGTCAGCAACCTGATCCGCGAAGGGAAAAACCACCAGTTGGCGAGCGTGTTGCAAACCGGCGCGCAGTCCGGCATGCAAACCTTTGAGCAAGGTTTGCAGCAGCGGATCGACGCCGGCGTGTTGGGGGAGAGTGCGGGGGAGGGAACGGAGGGTTAACCCAGCTGCCGTTCGAACCAGCTTTCGAGGATCACCACCGCAGAGGCGGAATCCACGCTGCCTTTGTCGAGCGCGCGGAAGCCGCCGCGATCGAACAGGTTGGCGCGCGCTTCCACGGTGCTCAGGCGCTCGTCATGCAGATCGATTTGGATGCCGAAGCGGCCGTGCAGGCGGTTGGCGAACTTGCGCGCCAGGGCGGTCACGGGTTGTTCGGTGCCGTCCATGTTCAGCGGCAGGCCGACCACCACCAGATCCGGCTGCCACTCCTTCAGCAGCTTTTCGATTTTCAGCCAGTCCGGCGAGCCGTCCTGCGCTTTGAAGGCCGGCAGGGCGCGGGCGCTGCCGGTCAACTCCTGGCCGACGGCCGCGCCGATGCTTTTGGTGCCGAAGTCGAAGGCGATAATGGTGCGGTTGCTCATCAGGCGTGTCCTGCGTGGTTGGCGATGCTGCGAATGTCGATACCCAGAAGGTTCCCCGCCTCGCGCCAACGGCTGGCGATCGGCGTGCGGAACAGAATGTCGGTGTTGGCCTCGATGGTCAGCCAGGCGTTCTCCAACACCTCCTGCTCCAGCTGGCCCTTTTCCCAACCTGCATAACCCAGCGCCACCAGCACGTCGTCCGGTTGTTCCGGGGTGCCGAGCGTTTCCAGCACGTCTTTCGAGGTGGTGATCATGGTGTTGGGGGAAATTTGAATGCTGGCACCGAAGCCGTGGCGCGGCGTATGCAGGATAAATCCGCGATCGTCCGCCAGCGGGCCGCCGGCGAACACCGGCTTGTCCAGGCTGATGGCCGGATCGCGCGCAGGCGGCATGATCTTCAGCTTGCTCAATACCGTGGCTACCGTGAACTGCTCCACCGGTTTATTGATCACCAAACCCATGGCGCCTTCTTCGTTGTGCTCGCAGACGTAAATCACCGAGCGCTTGAAGCGAGGATCCTGCAGGGTGGGCATGGCGATCAGAAAATGGTGCTGTAAATTCATGGCGTTAGTATAAGGTAATCAATGGGTGAGAAAATAAACAGCCGCCAGTATGCGGCTATACCCGCCGCCTTTCAAGCCGCGAAAAGGCGGCTTTGGCGGGCGCGATGCTGGATAGCGGGCGGCAGGCCGCCCGCATGCGCATTACTTCGCCGCCAGGCGCTTTTCAATCGCGTCCATCAGCATGCCGGTAATCGAGATCGGGAATGCCGCCTCAATTTCGCGTGCGCAGGTTGGGCTGGTCACGTTGATCTCGGTCAGGCGATCGCCGATCACGTCCAGGCCGACGAAGATCAGCCCTTTCTCTTTCAGCGTCGGGGCGACGGTGCGGGCGATTTTCCAGTCGCTCTCGCTCAGCGGGCGCGCTTCGCCGCGGCCGCCGGCCGCCAGGTTGCCGCGGGTCTCGCCCTGCGCCGGAATGCGCGCCAGGCAGTAAGGCACCGGCTCGCCGTCGACGACCAGGATGCGTTTGTCGCCGTCCTTGATCGCCGGCAGGAAGTTCTGCGCCATGCAGAAACGGCTGCCGTGTTCGGTCAGGGTTTCGATGATCACCGACAGGTTGGGATCGTCCTGCTTCACGCGGAAGATAGACGCGCCGCCCATGCCGTCCAGCGGCTTCAGGATGATGTCGCCGTGCTGCTGGTGGAATTTGCGGATGTGCGCGGCGCTGCGGCTGACCAGCGTGTCCGGCGTCAGCTCAGGGAACCAGGCGGTGAACAGCTTCTCGTTGCAGTCGCGCAGGCTCTGCGGCTTGTTGACCACCAGCGTGCCTTTGACCTCGGCGCGCTCCAGAATGTAGGTCGCGTAGATGTATTCGGTATCGAACGGCGGATCCTTGCGCATCAGGATCACGTCCAGATCGTGCAGCGCCAGATCCTGCTCGCTGCCGAAGCTGAACCAGTTCTCCTTGTCTTCCTTCACGCTCAGCAGGCGAGTGCGGGCGCGCCCGTCACCGGCGTGCAGATAGAGATCGTTCATCTCCATGTAGTGCAATTCGTAACCGCGGCGCTGCGCTTCGAGCAGCATGGCGAAGCTGGTGTCTTTCTTGATGTTGATGGAATCGATAGGATCCATCACGATGCCGAGCTTAATCATCTTTTCTCCTTTAACCCAGGTCGCCGAAGCGGACCTGCAGAGCGGTAATGGCGGTGAGCGCTGTGGTTTCGGTACGCAGAACGCGTGGCCCCAACAGAATATCAGTAAATCCGTGGCCGGTGGTCATGGCGATTTCGTCGGCGGACAAACCGCCTTCCGGGCCGATCAGCAGGCGGACGCGGTCTACCGGCTGTGGCAGGGTGTTGATGCTGTGGCTGGCGCGCGGATGCAGGTTGAGCTTCAGGCTGCCGTCTTGTTCGGCGCACCAGGCTTCCAGCGACATCGCCTCGCGGATTTCGGGAATGCGGTTGCGGCCGCACTGTTCGCAGGCGGCGATGGCGATCTTTTGCCATTGCTGGATTTTCTTCGCCAGACGCTCGCCGTCCAGTTTGACGCCGCAGCGCTCGGAAAACAGTGGGGTAATGACGTTGACGCCCAGCTCGATGGATTTCTGGATGGTGAACTCCATCTTCTCGCCGCGCGAGATCACCTGGCCCAGATGCAGGTTGAGCGGCGATTCGATGTCGTCCACGCGGCCGTCGCTGAGGCGCACCAGCACGCTCTTTTTGTCCACCCGAACTATCTCGGCGTCGAACACCTGGTTGCTGCCGTCGAACAGCTGCAGCGCCTGGCCGGCGCTCATGCGCAGCACGCGGCCGACGTGGTTGGCGGCGTCCTCGCTGAGGGCGATCTCCGCCCGATCGGTCAACGGCTGCGGATGGTAAATGCGGGGTATGCGCATGGGTAGTCTGATCCTGACGAAACGGCGCCGTGGGTTGGCGGCGCCATGAAAGATAAAGGCTATAGTAGGTTAGCTTTTCCGCTGCTGACAAGCCTGTTGAATATAGGGGTTGTGGTTGCCCTGCACCTTGGCGATACGTGCTTCACGCTGACATTCCCATTGGCTCACCGGATATTGCCGGTTCCACACCTCGAACAGCTGGGTTTGCTGGCGTGACAGCCGCAGCTGGTAGCGATCGCGCATGTAGAAGTAGGTGCGGGCGATGGCGCCGCGGGCGCGGGCGGGCGGCTCCGCCTGTTTATTCTTGAAGTCCACCTTCATCGGGCATTGCCCGTACTGGCCGGCGCCGCCGTTCCATTGGCTGTACATGAAGTTATTGCGGTCGCCGTTCACTTCGCCGATCGCCGGCTGCAGGTTGTGCAGATCGGTTTCTATCTGGCGATAGGTGGCGTCCTTGTTGCAGTTTTTGCGCCCGCCGTCCTGCCAGCACTGCAGCTGGTGGCCGAACTGCCAGGCCGGCACCACGTGTTCCCACTCGATACGCTGCGCGCGCTGGGCGTTTTTACGCACCTGATAGCCGCAGCCGGCGAGATCCGGGATGCCCTTCTTGCCTTGCCAGTCGATGCGGCAGCCGCAGTAAAAGCTGCCCGGCGCATCCTGGTTAATCTTGGCCGACGCCGCCTTGGCCTGAGAAAAATTATTGATGCCGTGCGCCTGTACGGCGCCTGCGGCGAAAACCGCGATAAACAAAATTCTGCGAAGCATATTCCAAAACAGCTCAAAATTGGAAAAGCAGGCAGGGTAACGGAACTTGCCGGCAGTGGCAAATGGCGATATTTGCTTGTTTTAACGTATAAATCGTTTAACTAAAGGTTCTCGCTAGCGAGAAATTTCAGTTTTTCGCCGCACCGGCGGCAGCGGTATTCGCTTTCGCCGCGCAGCACGCGATTATGGCGGCGGATGGTGAGCTGGTGCTGCCCGCAGCCGCAGCGATAGGGGAAGGTTTTGCTTTGCACCGAGGCGGTTTCGAAGCGGTGGGTGCGGCTGGCGGGGGTCAGCAGCACGCTTTCCATCATCCAGCGCCATTCGCGGCCGTGCGGCGCCACCCGGCCGAATTGGCGAAACACCAGCAGGTGCGCCAACTCGTGCGGCACCACTTCATCGATAAACGGCTGTTGGTTTTCCAGCAGCAGCACCGGATTCAGGCGGATTTCCCAGCTTTGCAGCCAGGCGGTGCCCGCGCTGGTGCCGCGTTGCTGATAGACGATACTGGGTTCGGGGAACTCGACGGCAAAATGCCGGCGGGCCAACTGCAGCTTTTCTCGCAGGCAGCGCATTACCGCTTGTTGCAGCGCGATGGGGATTCTCGGTTTGTTCATTGCGGCCTAGCTTAAGCAATGGCGCGGCGGCTGACAATACGCCCCGCGTAAATCGCATCCGGCGCTTTTTCGCCACATTGATAAGACGATCGCCGCCGATGGATTGTAATCAATGTGTTAACTGCGGGATAATAAAGCGTGCATGATGAGCCTGTACCCGCAGTTCTCACCGAGCAAGGTTGAAACGCCGCCTGTGGTAATCCCTTACGCAAAGAGCGGTTATTTTGCGATTTGGCGCAATAACTGACTGATTAAAAATACGTAAGGTGGAGGCAGTTTTTTGACAAGGCGCCGAGCCGTGCGCCGCAAGTGTGAATTTAACGCAGCTGATGTTGCAAGTGAGAGATCAATGTCGAATAAACCGTTCCACTATCAAGATCCGTTCCCGCTGAAGAAAGACGATACCGAATACTACCTGCTGAGCCGCGACCACGTTTCCGTGAGCGAATTTGAAGGCCAGGAAATTCTGAAAGTTGCCCCTGAAGCGTTAACCCTGCTTGCCCAGCATGCGTTCCACGACGCCTCGTTCATGCTGCGCCCGGCGCACCAGCAGCAGGTGGCCGATATCCTCAAAGATCCGGACGCCAGCGAAAACGACAAGTATGTTGCGCTGCAATTTCTGCGTAACTCAGAAATCGCCGCCAAGGGTATTTTACCGACCTGCCAGGACACCGGCACGGCGATCATCGTCGGCAAAAAGGGCCAGCGCGTCTGGACCGGCGGCGGCGATGAAGCCGCGCTGTCGCGCGGGGTGTACAACACCTACATCCAAGAGAATTTGCGCTATTCGCAGAACGCCGCGCTGGATATGTACAAAGAGGTCAACACCGGCAGCAACCTGCCGGCGCAGATCGATCTCTACAGCGTGGACGGCGAAGAGTATAAGTTCCTGTGCATCGCCAAGGGAGGCGGTTCCGCCAACAAAACCTATCTGTATCAGGAAACCAAGGCGCTGCTGTCGCCGGGCAAACTGAAAAATTACCTGGTCGACAAGATGCGCACGCTGGGCACCGCGGCTTGCCCGCCGTACCACGTGGCGTTCGTCATCGGCGGCACCTCGGCGGAAGCGACGCTGAAAACCGTCAAGCTGGCTTCGACCAAGTATTACGATGGTCTGCCGACCGAAGGCAACGAGCATGGCCAGGCGTTCCGCGATCTGGAACTTGAAGCGGAATTGCTGCAAGAAGCGCAGAACCTGGGTCTGGGCGCGCAGTTCGGCGGCAAATACTTCGCGCACGATATCCGCGTGGTGCGCCTGCCGCGCCACGGCGCGTCGTGCCCGGTCGGCATGGGCGTCTCCTGCTCCGCGGATCGCAACATCAAAGGCAAGATCAACCGCGACGGCATCTGGCTGGAAAAACTGGAGCACAATCCGGGGAAATTCATTCCTCAGGAGCTGCGCCAGGCCGGGGAGGGCGAGGCGATCAAGGTCGATCTCAACCGTCCGATGGCCGAGATCCTCAAACAGCTGTCGCAGTACCCGGTTTCCACCCGCCTGTCGCTGAGCGGCACCATCATCGTCGGCCGCGATATCGCGCACGCCAAGCTGAAAGAGCGCCTGGATCGCGGTGAAGGCCTGCCGCAGTACGTCAAGGATCACCCGATCTACTACGCCGGCCCGGCCAAAACGCCGGAGGGCTACGCGTCCGGTTCGTTGGGGCCAACCACCGCCGGGCGTATGGACTCCTACGTCGATCTGCTGCAATCCCACGGCGGCAGCATGATCATGCTGGCGAAAGGCAACCGCAGCCAGCAGGTAACGGATGCCTGCCACAAGCACGGCGGTTTCTATCTCGGCAGCATCGGCGGCCCGGCGGCGGTGCTGGCGCAGCAGAGCATCAAGAGCCTGGAGTGCGTGGAGTACCCTGAGCTGGGCATGGAAGCGATCTGGAAAATCGAGGTGGAAGATTTCCCGGCGTTTATCTTGGTGGATGACAAAGGCAATGACTTCTTCCAGAAGATCCAGGCCGGTCAGTGCTCCAGCTGCCTGAAATAAGCGCGGCCCCCTTCGCCGCCTGCGGGCGGTGAAGGGGATTGTGTAAAGTCCTGTAGCCTGCTGGACGGCGAGTTTTAACCTGTATACCCTACGCGGACAGCACTAAAATTCGACTAATGGAATATCGGCAACAGAAGGCTCGGCAAGCACATGAGTACGCAGGAAAGTCATATCAAGGAATTGCTGGTCTGGATTGAGGATAATCTGACCAATCCGCTGTCGTTGGATATCGTTTCCGCCAAGTCAGGCTATACGAAATGGTATCTGCAGCGCATGTTCAAGAAGCAGACCGGATTATCGTTAGCTTCGTATATCCGCGCTCGCCGCCTCTATCTCGCCGCCTTCGCCTTGCGTTTCACGCAGAAGAGCATCCTCGATATCTCGGTCGAATACCAATTCGATAACCAGCAGACGTTCTCGCGCTGTTTCAAGAAACACTTCGCCGAATCGCCCAGCGTCTATCGCCATGCCCGCAAGCAGGACTTCAGTAATCTGGTGCGTTCGCTGGCGGCCAGCCAGCCGGGCGATATTCAGGTCGAACGCGTCAGCATCGCCAGCGGGCAATACGCCTTTCACGGCAAGCAGTACGCTTATCACCTGGATATCGAGAAGCTGGACAAGTCGCACCTGCCGCAGCGCAGCGCGCTGCGGGCGCAGTTCTATACCTTATTGGGCGAGCGCCCGATGCAAACCTATTCGTTTACCCAACTGGTGCCGGACGGCGAGCGGGTCAGGGTCGATTATACCCTGGGCGTGACGACGGAATACCCGCTGCGCGAAGGCGTGGTGCTGGAGCCGCTGCCGGAGATCCACGGCGAGTTTTGCCGTTTTCGCTATTCCGGCAAGCCGGTGGCGCTCAATGACCACATCATTCAAATCTACACGCAGGTGCTGCCCGAAATGGGGCTGGCCCGCGGTGACGGGCCGGACATTACGGTGTTCAGCTATTCGCTGAGCGGGAAAGAGGAGCTGCATCTGGAGTTGCAGCATCTGGTGCCGGTGGTGCCGCTGCATTGAGCCCGTCGGCGGCCGGCAGCCGGTTTTTTTGCTGCACGATCGCCGCCATCACCGCCAGGGCGATCTCCGCCGGGGTTTTGCTGCCAAGCGGCAGGCCGATCGGCGCATGGATGCGTTCCAGCTCCTGCGGGGTGAATTCGGCAATCTGCTGCAAACGCTGGCGCCGCCGCGCGCTGTTTCTGAGCGAGCCCATGGCGCCGATGTAAAACGCCGGGGTGTGGATCGCTTCCATCAGCGTCAGGTCGTCCATGCGCGGATCGTGGGTCAGCGCCACGACGGCGGTATTGGCGTGGCAACCCCCTTCCTCAATGAATTTGGCCGGAAACTGACGCAGCAACGTCACGCCCGGTTTCAGCTCGGTGGCAAAGTTATCCAGCGCCTCCGGGCGGTTCTCGCACACCAGCATATTGCGCGCGAAATCATTTGACACCATTTTGAAAAACATTTGATACGTGCAACAATGCAGGAAACAAAGACTTTTGATACCAAATGACGCCAAGGGCCACATGCGTGCAGCCCCTGGCATCAGGTCAATTTACGTGGTTTCGTCCCTTATAATGTCTCAGTCATCAACTATTGACCTCAATGCCGAAAAGCTCTGAGGCGGAAAAAATAAACGGGTAATAGGATGAAAAGTTGTCAAAAACGACCTCATAGTAAACTTCATCCTCATCCGCTGAATCTCCCCCGAGCACAACAGATACCACCCCCGTCGCCGGTAGCCCAGAAAAACTACCGGACTGCGAAACTCGTTCACCTACTTCAAATCGTGGCATATGACCTCACTGAGCTAACTCATCAACAATCTTGGCCGTAGACCCTGGCGTTTTGTTTACTTGCCCCAAGACTCCCGCGGAAGAGATGTGATACATGGCAGAACCCATAGCGCCCGACTCTACGGTCAAATCATACGAAGGTCGATTGGGTTGGCCAGAATCAGATATGATATTGAACCTATTGCGATTTCCACTAACGTATCTCAGGGATGAATACGTTGCATCTTGTGAATAACCGGCGTCATAAACTTTCAAATTGGTGTTGCAGTCAGTGATCTGTTGCATCGTTATGCCGTTACGACCACAGTAATTTACTGCATAATCAATTTGTGTCCGTTTTACATCGGTGAGTACCCCTCCCGCTAATAAAATATCGCTTAGTTGAATGATGAGGTTCCCATTGTAAAATGAGTTGATGGCGATGCCATTTCTTCCTGATTTCTTGATATTAGCATTCAAGATCAAGCCATCGCATGCGTTGACAACGACAGAGTTCACTTCAAACGCTCTGCTCACATCGTACCCAGTAATTTCAACTCTCCCGGTACAATTGTTAACGGTTAACGCGCCACCTTGTGTCGTTCTCACATCAAAGCGGCCATTTACATTGATGACATTGACCAACTCAATAGCAAATGTGCCAGACCTGCCTTGCCCTATAACTTTGCAAGAGCCGTGGTTTACATCACGGACATAACGAATGCCCACTGCGTTAACTATCGTATTAATAAAGATATTGTTATCTAAAGTTATCCCTTCAATTAAGAGTCCTGCCGCGATGAAATCAGCATTGACAGTACCAATCCCAATGCCACCGTAACACCCAACAAAAACATTATTCACATAGGTGTTATAGCTTGCTTGAAAAACCGAATCTACATCTTCAGCGTTGTTTGCAATTCCAGCGCCTTTCAACCCATTCCCAATATTTTTAAAATAGCAGCCGTCGATGAGTACAAATTTCCCCTTCACAACAATGCCGTCACCACCACCCAGCGATGCGATCATGGCGGAGTCAACTATCTCGCAATTGGTGAACGTAATTTGTTCACATGTCTTCCTGATGATTGCGCCGTCCTGGCCAGAATGATGAAACTTACATCCTTCAAAAATCAATCTCTTACAGTCATTTTGGATGGCTAAATTTTTGAATTTGGCATTTTTGAACGTCACATTAATAAACTTACAGTCAGTCCAGTTATCAAGCGTGTTCTCTGCAAATAAAAAGCCTGACGCTCCCGTCGTATCCGTATAATTGGTATCAATTATGATGTTTTTTATAATCAAATTTGATACTCCAGAGGTTCCATTGGCCGTGTCGTTCGAGTCCCCCTGGGCTGTTTTGATTGAGGAAATGAAAGGACATCGGACATCGGAAACACACTTAAATGTTGTGTTTTTACCAACCCATCCCTTGCCTAAGCTGTGGTTTATTGAGCGGGAGAAGTTATATATTTTATTCTCAACCAACGGCACTGGCTTTGTTGAAACGGTTTGCGCAATTTCCATCAGGTGCGCATCATCGTTGCCAAAACCACCGCCAAGAGACTCAATGGAAACACTTCCATTGATTGGCATCAATTGGAATGCACGGCCATTCACATCATAAATCAATGCCTTACCTCGAATTGCACCGTTAGCTACCCAATCTGTCCCTGATAGCAGTACGTTATCTTCATATTCATCTCTTTTTAATTGGCTTTCATTTAAAACAAGAGATGAATTTGAGTGTTTTCTGGTATAGACGAATTGTACGGAATTCGGTATTGATCGCGACTTTATCTCTGATGAGTTTTCATAGTAATGAACAACACTGGTTACACGCTCTCCCCCGTAGGGGTCAGAGAGTTTTTCAACCCCTAATTCCTTTATGGCTTCACTGAGCTGGAATAAATCGCGTTTATTTAAATCAATACCTGCTTTTTTTACTGTATTTATCAATTCAGCTTGTACAATGTTAAACCAGTCAGCGCCAGGCCAGCTTATACCGCCTTGTTGCACGCTTTCCCCAAACCAGCGTGTCGTATTGCTCTGCGGATCTTTCACTTCCGGCATTTCAGGAACACCGCTGGTATTGTCTAAATGAAACATAACGCCCCCTTACGGTTTCTCTGGCCAGGTGATTACCGTGGCTGTGGTATCTACACGGTTGACAGCCAGGCGGTATTCTTCCCACAGTGCCAGTTTACCTATTTCGCTATCGGTGGCGGTGCCTTTACTGATGGCGTAGGTCAGCACAGCAATTTGTTCTGTCGCCTCAGCTAATAACGTAGTTTTCTTACGTTCTGCTTGGTCGGCGTAGAATACACGTTCGGCAAACTCATCCTTCACCCAGTGCTGACCCTCCCATTGTTCGAAACGGCCAGGGGGCAGCAGCGTGTAACCGTCAGGCACTGGACCAACCTCGGTGATGGAGAGCGGGTCTTTGGTTTCGGTGTTATAGGCAAGCTGGCCGCGCAGGTCTTTCACGTAAATCCATTCGGTGCCGTTCCACTGAGTGACGAACGTTGGTTTGGCCTCTGGAGGCGCAATAAAAGTGCAGCCTTCCGGCAAGATGTAGTACGCATCCGGCACGATGTGTTTATTGCCGTTACCCTCATAGAACGCCTGGCCGGTTCTGTCTTCAATCTGCCACCACTGGCCATCAGTGAACAATAAAACGCAACCTGCATCAGCTACAGGCGGCGCAATGTTGACAGCCCAATCAGGTAGCGATTCCTGTAGGCTGGAAATAACAAATCCCTGGCCGCGTGCGTTCCAGTATTGCGTACCGCGTATATCCTTAACATAACGCCAGGCTCCGTCATTGAATATGCCGGTTTCCCCTAAATTGCATTCACAGGGAATGTGCGTAGTATTGGCAGGCAAGCCCATATTGGCCGGTATGGTCATGAATACAGAACCAATATACGTGCCATCGGCATCATATTGATAAAGCCACAGAGCCTGCGGCGATGGTGAATAAATAAAAGACATTACGCTAACCTCACGATGGCGTTAAAGGCGATATTTTTAACGGTATTTTCGCCACTCCCTGTCATGGCGATAGACGCGGTGTGTGCATGTGCACCGATGTAGACAGTGTGGTGGTGCGCTGGGGCTGTGCTGGTATTGTTGCGTGTGCGGTGTGAATCATTGTCGGAGCCGATAATGAAATCGGGGTCCCAGGCAGCACCGGGGCCAGACATCCCCCCCTGATGGAAGTGTTCGTTATCATCGCTGGTCAGTTTGGTTCCAAGGTCGGTACTGTTGATAGTGATGCTATGCCCATGAGAAATCACGCCGTCAGCCTCATAGCTCAACAAGGCTCGACCAGAGGCTGGCAGGAACTTGATTGTTTGACCACGCATGTCTGGGATAATACCTGTCGGATAGGCTTGTGCCAGGCGCGGGTACGCCACCATGCTAAAGCCTTGCCCCAACATCAAGGCAAAGCCAGTGGGTGCCGTATAACCGGGCCATGGCAATGGAATACCGGGTGGCAACATATAGTCCGACGAGAAAGCACGAATTGCTCTGGCGAATTGGTCGAATTGTGATTTATCCGGGGTGATATTAGCCAATGCCAATACGTTCAGCATTTCCATCTGGATAATATTGAACCAATCAGCACCAGGATAACTTGGTGCGACGCCGTCACCGCCTTCGGTAAAAAATCGCTGGTTAGCAAAGAGCACCGATTTAACCGGCGGCATATCGGGAACACTGGAGGCATTATCCAGGTGATACATAATTACACCTCGTATAAAAAATCATAATCGTGACCGGCCAGGCGGTAACGACGCAGAAAGCATTCCAGGATTTGTGCCTGGTAACTGATTAATGGCGTCAAGACATTGCTGACACTTTTAAACCGGATCATCGGCATATCAGTGACAGTCACTTGCATAATGAAACGGTATTTATGGGAATAAATCGGATACATGATATTGCGCATGACATGGTGCGGTAATATCTCGGTCACCTCGATAGTGAAGCCCAGCGCATCTTTAACTGCCTGCTCGATTTGCCAGGGGGCTAACCCGCCTCTGCGGTGATATTTCTCCACCACGGCATCGCGGCGCCGCTCAAACCCATCAGGCATAGCGTTACAGTCCGGCAATCCCAGATAGTCTTCCCACTCTTCCAGTAACAGTTCCGTGGTCTCCGGGCGCATCTCTTTAACCAGCAGATCGGCGTGGTTTTCCACTGCGTTTAAACGCCCACTGAACCCTCTTAGAAGGGAGGTTAACGCGGCTGTCTGGTCACGGGGCCAGGCTTTGCCGCGCGGCATCAGCTGCTGCAGCACGTCGTGCCATTCGTCTAGACTATGCGCCATTTAACAATCCCCAGGGTGATCAGCTCGTAGTTCTCGCTGGGTTGGCTGGTCGTGAGATCCAGCTCATAGTCTGACACGCCGGTTGCTGAGCCAATGGCCGTGCGAATTGACGACAACAGCATCGTTTCACCCGGCGATTGCGAGCGGAATAACGCTTCGAGGCTGGCCATCACCGCACGACGTGTCGCCGCCGTGTCGGGAACAACACGGACTGTCATATCTAACGGCTTGATCGTGAGTGGAATGGGCCACACTTCGACGCCGCCGGGTTTGCCGACATACGTGCCGGTTGCAGGGTCTTGATGGCGAAACAGATAGGCTTGCATCACAGCCCGGTCTGTCTCCGTTGGGGTAATGTCGTCTCGCTGGTCATACACCCATGCGAGGCCAACGGTACCGATGCCATGCCAGCTATCGAACGCCCAGGCGCGGCTTACACCCGCCGTCTCGGTGGCCCAGATGACAAAATCATGCAATGCACCCCCGACAGGGGGATTGCGCTTGCGATACAGCAGGCGCACCAGTAATTCGTTGATGGTCTCGACATCGGCACCGCCGGACACGCCCTCGTCAGCAACCACACCGTCACTGTTGATGCCAGGAACAGGAGAAATCAGCGTGACCACGTCGCCGCTTTTGAGATTGCCGCTCGTGCCTACATCATCTGCCTGGATGGTCACCCGCACCTTTCCGGCAACAGGTGATTCGGTCGCAATGACGTGATAACGGACACCGTCTTGCGTCTGCATTTCGGTGTCCAGCGGCAATGGGCTATTGCCGGTGAATACTGCCGGGCCAGCGGCATACTGCGCAGCTTTACGGATCACGCCCTCATTGCGAGCGGTATCGATAATGGTCTCATCGTCAGATTTATCGGACGGGATAATTTGATTCACTATCCACGACTGATAATCGTAAACATCGCGCAGCGCGCCGCTAAAGGCGATATTTAACGCGCGCTCGACACCGACGATAGGCACCTGTTGATTTAATTCAACCTCCAAGTCCTGGAGGCCGGTACGAATAATTTCACGCGTGGTCGGTACATTAAATGGCATTTCCCATTGCCTCCCAGCGTTTTTTTATTTCTACGGTGAGCGCGGTTTTATCGGGACGGGTGAGCACAATACTTAAGGCCAACCAATTCATACGCGGAATGGTGGCAACAACCTGCGCACTGCGGGCATAGCCGTAGCGTAATAATGGCTGCAATGATAATGAGGCGTAATTTTCCGCTCGCAGGCGAATTTCTTCGGTCAGCTTTTCGCGGTCAATTAACCAGAGCTTTGAACCCCAGGGGAAATCACTGAATGAATCACCGGGCCAACCGCGCCGGTCGTCAGTGCCATCGGGCAGGATGTCGCTGGTTTCAGCGCGGGCATCGGTGAACAGGCAAATCAGCACTAAAGAAACAAGGCCCTCGTCAAGCGAAAGGCCACTGTGTTCTATTTCAATATCGCCACCGGCGGGGAGGTGCCAATTTACTTTGATGGTCATAACGGTTTCGTTGTATCAGCACCGTCGCCATCCTTGTGAATGTGTTCAAGGAAACTTTTTCCCTGAACCTGAATATCTTCACTGAAGTTGGCGGGTCCGGTGAAATTAATGAGTTTACTCACAATGTCACAGGATTCTTCAGCAACCAGATTAACCGCTTTCCCTCTTATTTCTATGACGCCATCCTTCTTGAGGGTAATGGTGTGGCCCTCACTGTGATACGCGCAAACGTCGCCGGGGTCTAGCCCCTTAGGGCGTGATTTCTTGTCCTCGACGGCGATGGCAACCAGGCCGGAACGGCGACCGCCGACGGCGACAACAATGGCCTCAGCGCCGACCGGTGGCACCGATGACATGCCGTAGTTCTGGAAGCGCTCCACGTCGTCATTAGTCTCATCCGCCAGGCTTTGTACCTGGAGGTTCTGCCGCCCCAAACTGTCGGTGACGATGCGCACCACGGCGCGGTCTACCATCAAACGCAAGCGGCGACCGATCGCTCCGATGGAGCGCGCCACATTGCCATCTTTCAGTCCCATGTTGCCCCCACGGTTGCCTTTTTCTTGCCTTTCTTGCCCTTGGCTTTTTCTGCCGGAATATCCATGGACTCCGGCGGGACCAACGACAGTACGGTGACGCGGCCGGAGTCACCCTCCATGAATGACACGGTTTTAATCAGCCAGGTCACATCCAGTTGCTGGATAGCATCCTTCACAACGACCAGACGGTTGAGTTGCCACAAGGGGCCGGTCTCGCCGTTCTCGCGCCAACCTGCCACGGTGATTTCGCTGGTGTTGGCTTCTCCTTGCATCCGGGCCTTGTACCATTCGCCACGCGCGCTGGCACCGCCAACCGTGAGGTTGTCCTCATTGACCAGAATTTTTGGCCGGTAACGGGTGATTTCACTGTCAGTGACGATGACCTGACGACCCCCCACCACTTTCGCCGGTTGATCATCCCAGGTGCTACCACCGGCAGCGACGGAGCCTTTGACGATGTATTGGCTGGCTCGCCCCTGCCAACTGAAACGGCCACGCGCCGCCAGGATGTTTTCGCCCAGCACCAATGCCACTCCTGCACGCCGAGTGGATGCACGGGTGATAACCAGCCGTCCCCAGGCATCCGAGGTCATCAGCACACCGCGCTGTTTGGCCAGCCTGTCCAGTAACTCGAACACGGTTTCGCCTTGCTCCAGCGTGATACCGCTGAAGGCGTCGCCGGTGTCGGTCTCGTTGATGACTTCGATACCGTAGGGCTTGCAGAGGCTCACGGCGAGGGACTCCAACTTTTGGCCGCGCCACTGGCCGGATTTATCCACCACGGAGCTGTCGACCAGGTCGCCGGTCTTGTCGCGACCCAATACACGCATTGCCACGTTCTCCGCGTCATAGCTGGGAATAAAATCATCAATGTATCCGGTCAGCACACGGTCACTGCCGATGTTGACCACGCAGGGCATACCGGGCTTGATAGCGCGTGGCGCAGCAGCAGACCAGCGGGCGGTGATAGTGAGATCAAACTCACCGGCGACGCTTTCCAGGGAACGGTTAATGGTCATATCTGTCCAGCCGCCCCAGATTTTGCCGTCAACATTCAGGGTTAACTCTTCACTCATCGCCGATCACCTCAATCACCTGGGAGGGAAGGATAAACGACGGATATCGCAGCCGGTTACGGGTCACCAGTACATCGCGCTGTTCGGCATCGCCGGTCTCGTGCCAGGCCAGTAACATCACTGGCGTGGTTTGTCGGGTCGATACCCGGCGTAGCTCCGGCAATTGGACGCTACGAATGCGCACGTCATTAACCACAGCAAAGCGTAATGCGCGCAGCGAACGCCACAGCTCGCGCTGGCCGGACTCCACCGCATCAATGGACTGTTCGCCAAGGCGTTCGGCCAGCTCGTCGCCGGTGCTCTGGGCTTCCTGGCTGGTCTGGAATGTCGCTGTGGCCACTGTTTCTGCCTTGGCCACCAGGGCCGATGTCACCACCACCAGTCTGAAGTCTTCGATGTTGGTGTTCATCTCGTCGGTAATATCGACCAAAGCCGTGGGCGTGACGCTACTGGCGAATCCGGTGGTGGCATTCACCGCCACATTGTCCGCCAGGGATTTTGTTGCGGACTGCGCCGCCCGATCACCGTCCCATTTGGCGCGTAGCTGGTCATAGACTTGCAGCGCCCAGGGGGCCTCCGTCACCAGGTCTTTCATCTCACTGATAAGGTTGGTCATATCCCGAATCAACTCACCCGGCGTGGCTACAATGATGCCCGCCAGGTCTTTGAAGCGGTTGAGCCTGTCCATCCACTCATTCAACTCATCGGGCAGGGTCGGCAAGTTGGTGGCAAAGCCTTGCAGGTCATCCAGCAAGGTGTCCACCATGCTGCCGACGCCGTCCAGCGCGGCAAAGTAGTCGCCGTTGGCCAGCGCCGCTTTGACACTATCCGCTGCGCTGAGCGTGGTGGCTGTCGTGTCTTCCTGCTGGGTTGGGAAAAGCTGCTCACCCGCCTCGAATACTTCGAAGGAGACATAGGCAATGCCGCCTTCTTCGGTGCTGAGCTTGTGGGTGACTTTCCCCGCCTGAACCTGCTGCACACCAAACCAGGGGTGCACCAGCTCACCTGGCCCTGGGGTGTTCAGTGCCGCCAGCAGACGATTGAACTGGGCCTGGTAATCGTTCCCCAGCAGGATGCCGTTAATTTGTTGCTGGGTCAGAACGGCCCCGTGGTCTTCCGTCCAACCCACCTCTTTTTTGGGGTAGGCATGGGGGATCGCGCGACGGCCGCCAGTGCCTTCTACATCGACGAAATAAAAGGGTACGCCCCGGAAAGAGGCATCACGCAGATCTTCCCACTTGATTGTGGCCATTAGTCCTGCTCCACATTACTGATGCCGGTTTGTGCGCTCATCGTCACGCCCGGCGTATTGATTTTGACGCTGGTCACCTGCACCCGGTCATCCTTAACGGATACCTCAATCTTGCCCTGGAGCTGGGGAGGTATCATCGGGTAACTGCCCATTTGATTTTGCGGCTGGAGTGACGCCCAAGGGGACGGGTCTTGATAGGTTGGGGCAGAAGCCATCCAGTCCTTTATTTCCTGCAACACGCCCCCGATGGGGGTTTGTTCCGGCAACTGCGACTTGTCCACTGATGTATCGACCCAGTTGCGAAACGATGAACCCTTAGCCCATTCACCGACACCGCTGGAATCGTAGAGGGTTTTGGCTGCCCACTGTGTGGCTTCGTTCTGCAAGTAAACCATCGCTGCACCTGTACCGGCAGCTCGCGCCAATCCCCAATATCCCACCGAACCTAAAGCTGTTTCTGCTGCTGCGGCACCACCAAGACCTAACGGCACACCTTTCCCTTTCGCCTTACCGGCAGCAGCGCCACCCATGCCACCTGCACCCATATTGACCACGTAGACCGGCATCACGCCTGAGCCGAAAACATCCGTAACGTCCTTGGGAACACCTTTCTTACCAGGGCGCAAAAAGTCATAGGTACCTTTGCCAATCTGGAATGCCTTGCGGGCCACCAGCAGGCCACCTGTAGCGATGGCCACGTTTTTGCCAATCTCCAGCCAGTTTTGGACGGTATCCTGGTCAACGGAGTTAAGTGCGTCAGCCAGCTCTTGCACTGGCTTAGCCAGTTGTGAATTGGAGAACTTTTCCCATTGAGTGTTAAGGCTTTGCAAGGCGGAGGTAAAATCTTGGGCTGCGTATTTAGCATCGTCAATCAGACTTGTACCATCAGCAACAACCCCCATGTATGTTTTTAGCTTAGCTGCTCCGGCCTCGCTGGTGACCCCGGCAATCAAGTCCATGCCGTACTGATCGAAGCCAGCCTCCATTAGCCTACCCCGTTGTTTCTTAACCCCACCTCTGGATGATCGTTCTGCAATTTCCTTAAGCAACAAAGGCAATGGCCTAATCGCCCCCTCATTATCGAAAACATTTACACCGTTACGTTTCAACGTGCTGACTACTTTGGGCTCTTGCAGTTTACGAATGAAATTTTCTACGGTTGTTTTGGCCACATCTTTGTTTGCAGTGACATCTTGGGCTGCTTCAGCAACAGCCATAACATCCATTGCGGCCTTTGGGCCTTTAGCACCTGCGGCTGCATATAGTGAGATTGAGGCTGGTAATTTCTCTGCTGCATCTTTCAGCTCAAAAGCGCCTTCTTTACCCAGCTTATTCATGCCGTCCAGAGCGATTTTTACACCATCACGCTCAGTTATCAGGAGTTTTTTAAACTCAGAGATAAGACCACCAATGCTCTCTCCCGAACCTCCGGAACCCGCAACGGCAGCGCCAATGTTATCTTTGTTCTGAAGTGCAAAATCCAGGTCACCAGTTCGTCCGTTAATTTCTTCATACGCCCCCATAATTTCCCTGGTGTCGACCCTGAACTTAATTGATACGTCCTGTATGCCATCGAAAACACCAGCGATATCCTTACGGGTTTTGCCTGCTGTAATCCCCATTCGCGTTAGGCGACGATCTGTTTCGCTATATTTGTTCAACATGGCACCACCGGCAAAACCAGCAACAGCCGCCGTATAGCGGTTTCCCAACCGATCAAGCCCACGACCAGCAGCCTCGCTCGTGGCTTTGACGACAGACATGGCGCGTTGATTCCGCTGGGCGAACTCTGACATGTTGGCACCGTACTGGCGGGCCTTGGCCGTCAGGTTACCTGCTAGGTTGATGATGATTTCGGTATCAAGGCGCTTTCCCATGCTGCTTCCTCAATTGTGCTGTGATGCGGAACAGTTGCCGTAAGGGCAACTGTTCCAGGTAGGACACGCTAAACCGCGCGGAAAGGTTGACGAGTAGATTACTGAGCGCCGTCGCCAGCGGCATCAGTTCGCCCCCTCTGACTAACCTCCGTCAGCAGACTGTCGATATCATCCGCACGTTTGGTCAGCAGCTTCAGATCTTCAGGATGAAGCTGGTAAATCTGCTTCAGACTTAATGGGCCGGGGATGCTACCGATGGAGGCGATTTGGCGGCGCAGCATCTCCAGCCCCATCATGACCTCAGAGCAATAGGCTACGGCCTTACCGTTATCGGCCAAAACTACCCGCTCAGAAGCTAACTGGGATTCCACCACATCCTGGGTATTCAGCTCGCGCAGCTCCACTTCCCTGTGGGTCGCCTCATCCGGCGAGCCTTTACCGGTGACCAGGCCGTGCGTCAATGTCACTGTCATCTTGGCCATGCGTTACACCCTCACCAGTTTGGTGCCGATAAAGGTGACATCAATTTCACCCGAGTCTTCGCTGAGGGTTGCCGGATTATCCGTTGCCGCGCCGGTCATCATGTAGCTCAGCCCGTTATCACCCTCGAACATCACGGTAACGTTCTCCCACTGGCTGATTTCAATAACGTCAACGTCCTCCGCTGCGGCAATGCTCATCTGAATGGATGGCCCAGCCAGCTTGCGGGAATACCCCCAGTGCTTGCCGCCGCCGCTGTGAAGCGTGCGGGCATAACCGCCCGGGTTCAACGTGGATTTACCCGCCGTTTTAATCTCGCGACCGTTAATGCGGATCGCCGCCATGCCTAAAATCATAGTGCCCCCTTAGAGCTTGAACTGGATCAGGCCCGCGAGAACGCGGAGCTGGTTGATGATGTTCGGGTGAATGATGAAGTTCAGCCGGTTGCGGTCACTGGTGTCACGGGTGACGGACAACGTGGACTTATAGTCGTCAAAGTCTTCCACCAGCCCGGCAGGCTCCAGCTCGGTAATGAAGATATCCAACAGCTCCTGGGTACACAGTTTCGGTGTCATGACCGGCTGTCCCGGCTCCAGCGTACCCAGCACATCATCGTCAGCCAGCTTGTGGCGAGGGTAACGGGTGGTGAAGCGGTTCTTGATAACGTAACGAATATGGCCCAGTGTCGCCGGGGAGGTGATATCCAGATACGAGGTATCCGCATCCCCGAAACGGTTCACACGGTAGGTGGTGATCTCCCGCTCGATGCAGACGTTGCCGCCCGCGTCAACAAAGTGTGTTGCCACACCGTCGAACAGATGCAGATTGCGTTCGACCATATCCCAGCGCACTTCTTTGGCAGGGGGTAGGATGCCCGGTAAGGCCAACGTCTGGAGGGGCCGTGCCGGATCAATCGCCAGGTAATACGCTGCACGGCCTGCATAGGCTGCGGCCCACTGGTAAGCCGGTTGCGGAGCCAGGTTGGTGCCGAGTGCTGTGATCAGGAAATCATTGCGGTCATTCCCCCACGTGCCGGTCTGCGCGTGGGTACCGCGCACGGCGGTATAGGCAATGGCTTCGACCATGCGCATCGGCCCCCAACGGTCAAGCAGTTCGTCACGCAAGGTATTCATACTGGCCACATCGTTGAATGGGCACACAATATGGTTGAACCACTCATCGCCCAGGGCGGCAATGATTGCCGACATATCCGGGGTGCCGGTACCGCCGGTGAAAGCGGTCGTGGTCACGTCCAACCCGGCCGGTGTTTGTTCGCCTGTATAGTAGTTGACGCGAACATCCATATCGTTGGTGGTTTGGCCTTTCCATTTTGCGGTCAGCTCGACGGTGCCGCTGGCATCTGCTTTCGCTGCTGCGGTGACCGGCAACGTGTTCACGCCGTTGATGGCGGCCACAATTGCCGACGCTACCTTGGCGGCGGTATCTGTAGCTTTCACCCCCACCGGCACCGAAATACCGCACACCAGCAACGCCAGCGTACCGGCCGCAGTGGCTGTTCCGGTGACGACCAGTTCGCTATTAGCCGCCGCCCCGGATGTCAGATCGCCGATCCCCATCGACCAGGTTTCGGTGTAACTGTTGCCTTTACGCAAGGTCTTGAGCATCTCCGCCAGCATGGAGCCACGTCCATACAGGCTATCGGCGCTGTTGTCACTGGTAATACGGTGCTGTGTCAGCGGTGTCGCGCTGCCGCTGGCCAACTGCTGGCCAATGACCAGGATTTTATGTTGCTGTGCCGGCGCGCTGTCGAGCGCCATCGAGTTGTCTACCTCGATATATACCAGTGGCACCCGAACATCATTGGGGATCGAGCCTACGGTCATGGTTTACTTCTCCGTCTTGGTGTTTTTTGATACGGACGACTCGACAGGAGCCACCTCGGCTTTTGGCGATGGAATGTCGCTCACGGCAACATCGCCTTCGGCAATACGTCGCAGCCAGTAGGCGGTCAGCGTCAGGCTTTCCCCCTCCTTGGCCAAATGGGAGCCGTCCGGCTTGCGCACGAGTACGTCGGCGTTGGGCTTAAGGTTCTTGGTCTTCATCATCCAGTTCTCTCACGGGGATAACGGCTTCAATGACAGGGACGCCGCCTTGTGGTGTGGCGGTCATCCCCAGTCTCAGGAAATCAGGCAATGTGCTGATGTCCGTTTCTTGGTCGAGCTTAAATTCTTGCTGCCACATCACCGCCCACATGGTCACGCCCAGACTGTCCAGGCTGCCGCTGTAAATGTTGTCGGCGGAAATATCGAGCGCCTTGCGCTCTGCACCCATTCCCTTGGCCGCAGCAGGGTCGGCCAGGCGGCGGCACACCTTACCGGTCATCACTTCGGCACGTAGATCACGACCATAGCCCCAGAAGTCGGTGGCCATCACGTAAGCCACCCAAGTCACTAGACCTACCGTGCCACCGGCCTCATGTCGGATATCGCGCACCCGGATCGCCGCCACACGGATGGTGCCGTTGCGGTCAGACAGGTGGCGCTTCACTTCTTCGGGGGTGTTGAACTGACCGATATGGCGCTCAACCTTGCGTACCTGGTCGGGCTGCTCACCTTCAAGCACGGGTTGCAGCCAGGCCACAATCCGCTCGGCTGCACTCACGGTGCTGCCGAGGGTCACCAGACTCGGGCGCTCAATACTCATGGCAATACCTCCTTCCAGAAATCGCCAATGACATGCATCAGCTCGTCACTGTTCTGGGCCGACAGACCCAGCCATTCACGTTGCGGGATAGCCATCATTCGCGTGTGCGCTTTCACTGACTGCCACACCGGGTGTCTGAGCGCCCGGCCAAACGCCTGCTTGATTAACCGCTGGTGAGCATTGATAGAGACGCTGCCGCTGAAACCGTCCTGATGCACGCCACCGTAAGCCAGCGGTGTACCGACGCGCACCTGGTTACGCTCGGTGATGAAAGTGACGCTGTCGAGGAGATCGCCATTACCTTGCAACAGGCTCTGATTGCCTTGGCGGGTTTTGGCGTAGCTGCTCGACCATTTCTCCCAGGCCTGACCGGCGGGAGATTGTTTTTCATCGGTGATGCGGCGGCGGGTTTGTGATTCCACCACCGCGCCAATGCTGTCGAGCAGTTCAGCACGCAAGCCACTGTCCGCCAGTTTTTCCATGGCACGCTTGATATCGGCAAGCTTCGCCGTGCCCAGGACTTCAACCTGAATGCCCATCAGAGCACGCCTTTCAGGCTATTGCGGGTGAACAGACGTGTGTTCTCGCCGACCATGATGACCTTGCCGCCGGTGCCTTCCGTGGGTTGCTCAGTCGTCGGCAGGCCCAGGTCGCGCTGGCCGTTGGCGATATCCTTCAGCGTCTTGATCGCATCGTCGTAGCGCTTTTGCACCAGCTCGGTGACCTGATTGTCACGGTCGGCCAACCAGTAAAAGGCGATGGACACCGCCACCCGTTGCAGCAGACGCGGCACCGTTGTTTCCAGCGGTAACTTGAAGCGACGTGACAACCAGGAGTTGATCTCCTCGTCGGTGTCGTCCAGCGCCTGGCTGATGGCGGCTTCGTCAAGCTGCTCCGTCTCCGGGTTCATGGCGACGTTCCAGACAAAAGAGCCGTCAGCCGTCAGCAGGTCTTCACGGGTGGCGTATCTCATCATTCCCCCTTGTCATCGGTGCTGACCGTTTCGACGACGGTGACATGGAGGTTTGGCTCTGCTTTCAGCCGTTCGGCAGTCGCAACGCTAATGAACGGAGCTGCGCCGTCTTCCGCCAGGCTGGCAGCATTATCGACGTCCGGATCATCACTGACGAAAGCATGGACACCTTCATTAGGCCAGAACCGCCCGGCACGCCAGAAGCCGTTACCTGACGCGGCTTTTACCAGCAACACCTCAACGCCTGCCGGATTAGCATCGCCGGGCGTTGCCAACGTCTCAGTGGTCAACGTCTGTGCCTGATTGAGCTGCTCAGCGTCGAGTTGAGTACCGCTGGCGTCACCTGTTGCGGTTCCGGGGATACCTTCGCCGGTCAGCTCAGGTGCTGGCGTATCCGGTTGCGATGGCGCACCGGGCTGGGTAACGGCCTGATAGTGTCCTGCAACAGTCGGAGTAATAACCGGCGCTTCAGGCGCTTTAACTTCTGCTGGAGCTGCCTGACCGGCTTGCTCCTGCTGTTTCTTGTTTGGCTTCCCACTCACTTTTCCATCCTCTTTCTGGTGGCTTTATCGGGTGTTTGAACACCCGATAAAGAGGGTGTAAACGCTGGTTAACCCGGCTTAGCCGCCGGACGGTGGCGCAGCAGGCGTCACGATGAACGGGCTGTTGAGGATATCCACATCCTTGTAGTAGATGTTGGAGTCACCGCCATCGACCAGCATGGCGTCGATAACCCGTTTCGCCGCTGCGCGATTTTTGCGCCCGACGACCAGCGTGGTCGGCCGGATGCCCAATGGGGACCCATCGGCACGTTGCATCCCCTGAAGGACTTCCACGGCTTTCTCATAGTTCGCCACGTTCAGCGGCGCGCGCGACCCCACGGCGGTTTGCCAGAAACCGAAACCAACGTTGCAACGACCATCCACCCCATAAAGAAACTCATTCTTCAGGAAGGTGTGCTCGCTGTTGAGGTCATCCAGGGAGACGAACTTAAAGGGGCGACGGTTTTGGTACAGGATGGGCTTCAGCACCTGAGACTCATCAATCAGGAACCACGGCTCACCCGTCTCGGTACCGTCACCCACGATGTTGCTGTAGGTGCCACCGGCCATCGGGTGGTCAGTGTCGAAGAAGTTCTGGCCGTCGAAGCACAGCGTGTTGAAGCCTGCGACCAACAGCGGGAAGCTCAGCGTGTCCGGGAACTCGCTCACCTGGCGACCGAACGCCTTGGCAATCACGCTGTATTGGCCAATCTGGTCATCTTCGATGTTTTCGCGCTTCACACGGATGGAGCTTTCCCAGGTCTTGTTGCTGATGGTGTAACCCTGCTGGCTCAGCACGGCAAGCTGGCGGTCGCTGATCCATTCCTTGATGCCCGGTAAATCTGACAACCAGCCGTAGGTGTTGGAGGCGGACCCGCTCGGCACTTCTGTGGCGATACGCAGGTATTGCGGCTCTACGCCTGACAGCCCGGCGGTAAACGCGGCGCTCAGGGAGGTTGTTAGGGCGTGCAAAATCTCTGCATTAGGTGTTGGCATTACGGTTATTCCTCAGTGGCGTTAGGTTTGGCGGCCAGGAACTCCGCCTCGGTGATACCCATGGAACGGCACATGGCCACCTCGGTTTCGGTCAGCGCCTGCTTGTCCTTCTGGCCTGGCGCTTTCTTTTTCTCCGGGTCGGTGTTCACAATCACCGGTGCGGCTTCGGTGAACGCGCCGAACTGCTTGCGACCTTCCTCGGTGCGGCAGGTTGCCAGGTACATATCACGGTTGGCTGGGGCGATTTTGCCTGCGGCAATCGCCGCATCCACCAGGCCTTCCGCGTCTTTCTCTGCGCGTTCTTTCAACGCGGTCTCCGCTGTTTCAGCACGATTGAGCGCCAACAGATGGGTCTCTTTCGGCACCCAGGTCGTCAGATCGGGGTTTTGCGCACGGTTCAATGCGACCTGTTCGGCGGTCTTCAGGCTCTGGATAGCAGTGACACCGGATTCCACGGTGGCATCTGCGCCCAGGCCCAAGACTGCCGCAATCTGTTCAGGCAGTTTCATGTCGGTGTTCTCCGAGTTAAGGGCAGGTACAAATAAATTGGGTTTGTTGGTCAGGCCGACGCTGGATAATTTCGTAACCAGGCCATCAGCGGTGTAACCGAAGGCGGGGCTGTAGTAGCGATACTTTTTCCCCAAGATGAGTTCAGCGCCCTCAGCATTCCAGGCAACATGCGCCCAGACCTGATCGCCCTGAATTTTCAGGTCGTCAATCCAGCCGTAGGCGGGCGCGGGGTCACCTTTCGTCCCTTTAAGTTCGGTGGAGTGCTCCATATCGAACGGCACGTCGCTGAATTGCAGCGATTTGGAAATGACGGCTTCGGGCTCGTTGTTGATCCACGAACGGCCATCGCGCCCTGTGAAGGGGCCGATAGGCAACATCGGCAGCCAGTCAGGCAGCTTGTTGTCAATGGTGTCCGGCAACTCGAAACAGAGCGCCAGCAATTCAACGGACATGGGGTCATCCACACAAAGAAATCGTATGGACAGTGTGCGGGGGAACGGAGGGAAAGGTGGATTAACCGCTTTCCCTCCAAATGCGGGAGAGAACCGTGTTTAAAACACGTTTAAAAGCGCACAGGAACGTTTAACAAATTTTCTATGCGCCATCGTACCACAGAGCGCGTTAGCGTCACTACGCGCGTTACAGCGAGGTTACCCGCCGGAGTTAGCGGCCAGCACCAAATGCCTGCTGCTTGGCCTGGAGCTGGCGTTCCAGTGCGGCCTGGCGACTGATGCCGGGATTGTAATTCCACCCAGGGTCAATACCCTCCGGCACCAGTTCCTCCTCGCCGGTGCGCTTGTTCAACCATTTGACGTTTTTGACTGGCGGAGCCTGCGTTTTCAACGGTACCCTGGAGCGACTGACCTGTCCGGTGGGCTGGCCATTACCGTCGTACACTGGCGCAGCCTCTGTGACGCCGTTTTGCACCATCTGGTCATACTCGTATTTGCTGACCTGGCGCACACCGCATTTGCAGCCCCAGCCGTTCGGGCCGATGTGAGTCAACCAGAACGGGTGATCGACAGGCAGGCAAGTGTTGGCCCATTGGAGATGATCCACGCGGTGCTCCCTGGACGGCCCCAGGGTATAAATCAGGTACGGCATCGCGCGCTTGGTTCGCTCAATACGCTGCCACTGCCCGGCGCTGCGGGCGGTGCGCATGTTGGTGTTGTAGATAGTGCGCAGGCGGCTATCGCTGCCGAGCTGCACGACGCGGGTTTCGCCGGTCAACGGGTCGTCCATCTCCCGCACTCCCCACCATCCGCGTTTGACCAACAGCGGCTCCAATACTTTCTGAAAGTCGCGGAAGGTCTGGCCCTCGGCTAGCGCCTGGGTGACCAGGGCTTTCACATCACTGAGCAAATCGAGCTGCGTTATCTTCGCCACGGTAAATGCGGCGCTGTGCTCCTCAAGCCACACATCACGGTAATCAAAGCCGGGTTTGAGCTTCTTGGCCTTGAACCAGGCCAAGGCCTCCTTGGGGATAATGTCGTTATCAGCCATCGTTCATATCTCCCAGGCCGCGCGCCTTGAAGCACAGTTGCGTCAACCCTTCGATAAACTCGCTGGCATCCAGGCTGGCTTGCAGCTCCGGCAATCGCGCCAGGAACTCTTCATAGCTGCCAACCTCATTGACCAGCGCTAATACCGGATTGGTGAACGCCGTGCCAACGCGCTGCCAGTCGTTGATCCCCTCGCTGGTCAACAGGTCAATATCATCCGGTGCAGACTCTCGATTCAACGCCAACTGTTCGCGATTAAGGGCGGGCAACATGGCATAGCCACTCTGGCTACCGGCAGGTTGCAGAATATCGGAACCTTCTTCCGGCTCGTCCAGGCCAAACTTGTCACGCAGCGCCGACGACTGGATCTTCATCCCTCGATCAATCAGCGGAACCAGCGCTTCCACCATGGCCTTGAGGTCTTCCGGTTCATTGATACGCAGGCAGACTTTCGGGTAATTGGCCTGCGGGCCATAGTTGAGCATGATGAACGGTCGCACCAGGAACTCATTGAGGGTGTTCTCCAGTTGGCGAGCATCCCACCTGGCGATATCCATGCGCACCCGGTCATGCACGTTGGCCTGGCTCTGACTGCTGCCGTTGTCGGTGGTCATCGTCTGCCCCAGCACCGCCTTACTGGTCTGTGCGTCACACCATTCCGCCATGCCCTTGAACAAGTCGCCGCCGCCCTGGCGGCTGGCGGTCTCGACCATGTCCACCTGCATGGTGGACGGGATGGCGCACCCGGCATCGGAAGCCAGAGACGCGATGGCGTCAATAAGGGTCTGAATATCTTCAGCGCTGGCGTTGTTACCATATTTGCCGATGGTGATCGGCAAACCGAACTTCTCACCGAACGCCCACCAGTCGCGCACCGTGAATGACTTCAGCATATACATGACCGCCACCAGACGCGCCAGACCGTTGCGCAGCGGCAAGCCGGATTTAAGGCGGGGCTGATGGATGATGTATTTGTACGCGGCCAACGGCTCGCCGTTGAACGGCTCCGCTTCGGTCAACACATGCACCTGGCGCAGCGTATCCGCGTCCATCTTGAGGAAGCGTGGATCAACCCAGGAATAATCACGCGGCATCCATGGCACGGTTGAGGTGTCCCAAAGGATCTCCGCCACACCAATGCCTTTACCCAACCCGTCAAGCAGGTCAAACAGCAGCTCAGGGAGCTGCGGGCGCTCAATCATCACGCGGACAGCATCAGCCAGCTCGACGTCGCGCGCATCATCGCTGGCGGCCTCGACCGTCGGGATAATACCGGCGACGGTGAGCTTACGGGTGCGCAGCACGCTGGAGTAGTGGAGATCGCGCTCCTCCATCTCTTCGGCCAAGATGAAATAATCCAGGGCATTGCCGTCAGCCGCGTTGCGCAGCACCCCCGCCAAGCGTTGCGGCGTGATGGTGCTGGCGACGCTGATACCGGCGTTGGCGCGGCGGGTGCCGGTGGCGCGGGCGCGGGTTTGTTCTTCCTTCAGCAGGTCTTGACTTACCTCTACCTTGTCACCGGTGGCGGGGTGAAACAGGTTACGGATGGCTCCGGTCAGCTTGTTTAACATTACAACATCCCTCGTTGATTTTTCAGCCCGCGCGTGATGCGCATTTGGCGGCGCTCATCGCGCTCCTCCGGCCGTTCGGGTTGATTGAGTCGGTGCAGCTCATAACGGCGGCAATCCTCTTTACTGGCCAGATAGGCCAGGAAAATCGCATAGGCGCTGTCACCGTGCCGCTTGTGGCCATCGCTGCCGGTATTCTCCCGGTCATCGATACCCGGCACGCCGCGCAAGACGACAATCTGACCCAGGTCGTTGACAACATCCTCATGCTTCGGCACGACCAGTTCATCGTCTTCAAACGCTGCCTTGAAGCGCGGCATGTTCTCGCGGTAGTGGGCGACAGACGGCATCACGACTTCCACTTCGGCACCGTAGCGTTCGGCGGCCTGCTCGGCCAGGTAGTTGCCGTTGCCGCGCCCATCAAGCTTGATGCCGTCACGATGCGGCAGACGGTCGCAGATGAAGAACAGCGCCTGTTCCTGCTGCTTGTAGGGGACGTTCGCCAGCTCGACCAGGAACGGCACCGTTCGCGTGGTGTCATCGTTGATAGTGATCGGCGCAAAGACCGTCAGGTGACCGGAGCGTGCGAAGTCTTCGCCCAGCACGTGACGTTTTTCGGGGAGCGGGTTAAGTACCGGCAGCACGGTGTTCTCCAGCCATTCCCGCATATCCAGCGCCCGCATCCCTTCCGGCAGAGCGTTGAACTCCGCCGAGCCGGTAAAGCGCAGAACGGGGCCGTCACCGCGTGCGGCACGCTCTCGGATTGAGCGGGCCAGGTAGGTGCCGCTGCCGTTCTTCGGCACGCAATAGTATTCCTCCAGCGCGTCATCCTGCGTGGCGGTATCGCGCAACAGATCGGCTTTCCATTGGTCTTCGGCGGGCTGGCTCCATTCGCGCTTTTTCACCTGGCAGATGCGCTTGTACAAGCCATCGCGGCACGCATCATCCAGGGTGATGGTATGAACGGAATAGCGTTTCTTCCCGGCGCGACTGTCCTGGATCAACTCGTTGAACAGATTGTCCGTGCCGTTATGGGTGCTGATAAGGCGGACTTTTGCGCCCCACATGGTGAGCGCCAGCGCCGCCTTCAGCACCTCTGCCAGGCGTTCATGGAACGCCGCTTCGTCGATGGTCACGTTGCCTTGCATTCCGCGCAGGTTGCTGGGGTTACTGGACAGCGCCTGCACCTTGAATCCACTGGCGAAGTAGATGACAAACGTCAGAATGTCCTTATCGTCATCGGCCAGGACTTCTTCGCAAACGTCCGCCGCTGCCAGGTCGTAGGCTTTGGCCCACATCGCCGCCGCATCGATAAACTCGCGTGCCATCTCTTTGTTGGAGCCGACGTAAAAGTGATTGGTGCCACCGGCGGCTTTGGCTTTCGACGCCGTTAAAGCGGCATCTGCCGCCTCTGCCCAGGTGATACCGGTTCGGCGGGATTTCTCCGCAATCTTCAACGGTGAGTCGTCGGCGATCCAGCGCCGCTGATAACCAAGGAGGACTTCGTTTTCATCGAAGTCCTCCCCGCCGTTAATGCCGGTCGCAATGGCGTTTAAGCTGGCTGTTAGCATCATGCAATCCCCAATATCTGGCGTTTGATATCTGCTGCTTTATCCGCAGACAGTCCCGCCTGAGACACGATTTTCTCCGCTGTGGCTGCCGCTTCTTCCGCGAATGCCTGGCGGATCTCTTTCTCGCGTTTGTGGCTGACCATCTGCGCGGCCTCGATACGATGCGCGACCAATGCCAATTGGCCTAGTGCCTTAGGCTCAACGGTTTTCTCGGTCTCGGCCAATGCCATTGACGTTTCAAACGCCAGGGTTTTCACAAACTCCATCAACAATTTGCCGACGTCAGACGTCGGCGCGGAACCCAGCTTGGCGGCCCAAATTTCCGCCATCTCGCGGGAGGCGCGAATTTTGGAGCCGATGGCCTCCATGCGGCTGGCGTAGCGATTCAGGCCGGTACGGCTGAGCTGCATATCGTCCGGCAACTCATGCTGGTCAATCAGCGTGTTGATAGCCTCGCGGATTTCTTCCTGAGTGTGGCGTTTGTCGCGCAGCATCTGGTGCAGCGCGTCACGGATGTTCTCCGGCAACAGGTCAATCTTTGACGGACGGCCACGGGTCGGCTTGTCATCGGCCATGCTTCGTTCTCCAGGCTGATATCTGCGCTTTACGCTCTTTGCCAATGGCCCGTCGTAGCGTATCCATGGCGCGCTTGTAAGACGGGTTATTGTTCAAGAACGTGTTGGTGAAGCTGTCTGGTGACTCGCGGTCATAGGTCTTGCCGGTGGCCTTTTCAAAGGCTGGCGCAATCACATCGGACTCTATCTCCAGACAGACCATAACGGCGGCAAGGTGGTGGATAAGCCGCCGTTGAGCATCGATATAGGGCTTAAGCTTTGCCATCCGTTACCCCCGTGCCCGTGGCTTTTTGACACCAGGCACGACGGCCCGGCCGTTGGCTACATCGTCACCGCGACCGCTGATCGTCGCGACATAACATCCGGCTACATCGCGCAGGCTGACAAGTCGCTGCTCCGCCAGCCAGGCCAGATGCGTGCGTACCACATCACGGGATGTGCTGTGGCCATACGCCTCAAGGCAGGTTTGCAGCACGGATTCGTTCGCGCTGTCACCGCACTCCAGCAAGGAACGCAGGATGACCAGTCGCTGATCGCTATCAAGAATTTCTCGCATGGCCATGGCCTCACTTATCCTTCAATTCGTTTTCCAGTAGGAGATCGCTGACGTGTTTCACCTGGCGAATGGCCGGGCCGAGTTCTCGTAGGTCTCCCCGTAAATTGCTCATTTCAAGCTGCAACTGGTGCAGGTCTTTTTGACTCGGTAGCCCGGCGATGGTGTTCTCCATGGATTGCAGACGTGTGCGGAACAACTCCAGTTCCTCACGCTTCACATAGGTTTTGGCGAGCAGTAACTGGATCACGTTGACGGCAGACATGAACAACGCCCAAATGATGGCCCAGTTGCCCTTAACGACTTCCCAATCCACGCTGGGCCTCCCGTTGCTCTCTGATTTGTTGGCAGGTCACACAGCAGACAGCATCAGGTAACGACGCCAGCCGCCGCGCGGGAATATCGTCCCCGCAGTCATTGCAATAGCCGTACTCGACAGGAGCCTCTTTAACCCGGTTTAAATGGGTATTTAACGCTCGTTTACGGTCTTCCATTTCCAGTTCGCTGGCGCGGTCGAACGCATCACCCATCACTTCACCACCGGCAGTTTGTGCTTGCTAGACTTGCTGAAGCGGGCGAACCCATCAAGCGTGCGGAAACCGAGATACCCCAATGCAGGGGTCGCCAACATCAGGGCGATATCCCAATCCGGCGCGGGCATCGTCAGCACATGACCGGCAGCGGTGGCAATCGCCGCCGCCTGCTGTCCGACGGCCAGCAACAGCACATAGGCGATGGAGCTGTAGAGTGACAGACGCGCCATCAACGGGCGGGTGCGGCGCACATAATCATCAACGGCGTTGTCACCGTTGCGAATGGTCTCCTGCTGTTCGTGGTGGGCAGCCTGCTGATCGGCAAACCGGTTACGTTCACGTTCGGCCTGGATCTTCTCCAGCTCAGTCTTGAGTGACTCGAGCTGCACGAACTGCTCCGGCGGGAGTGACGCCAGTTTCTGTTCCAGGACGCGCTGGCGGTCCTGCGGGTTGACCGCACTGTTGACGGCTTCCACCATCCCGGCGACGGTGTCCGCTGTCTTGGCTGAGGCACTGCCGAACAAACCGCCGACGGCACGCAGCACGGATGGACCGGCTTTCATCAACACCCCGGCGACGGTAGACACGGTTATTGGATCCACGGCAGCAGCCCCTTATAGCAAACCAGACGTACAGCCAGCAGGCCGGTGGCAAAGGCCAGCAACTGGACCCCACCATAGGGCGCGACGAAGAAAGCAATCATCCCCAGGAAGTTGCCAATGGTGCTTAGCAGCACGGAAAGCATCTCGCGGTGAGAAAAGGCGTTGCGCTTATCCTCAAGCCAGATGCCCAGGTAAGCCAATCCGCCTCCGAGCAGTGCCAGCAGCCAATACCACAATGAGGCCTGAGGCAACCCAACGGCCAGAGTCAGGGAAGCCAACAGTACGATGCCGACCAACCAGGTAGAGTTAACGATGTTCATGGTTTTCACTGTGTTGTTCCTTGTAGCGCTGGCATTGCCAGGCAATATCTCTGGGGCCGACAGACTCCCAACCCCGCATGTAAAAGCTGGCATGGGTCCCGTCGCAGCCGGTGTAATCCACCGGGGTGGGTTTGGGGCCACCGGCCATGCGATGGAGCACCTCTTTTTTGAGGCGGTCCCGCTTGCCCTGGCGAAATGACTCATCCCAGCCTTTACCCATGGTTAGCTCCGGGCAACCGATGCCGAACCGCCGACCACTTCCCAGGCCGCGTTCGCCACATCGTCCAGGCGGTTGAACCACCCGTTGAGGTATTTACCCTGGGACGGATTGGACTTGATGATGTCGGCGTAATAGCGGGCGCGGTAGACCAGGAAACGGGCCAGCAGCCATTCGGGATCAGCAGTCAGAACAGCCGAACGGGTGTTTTTACCAATAATCCCATCTACAGCTTTGCCGCTGAATCCAACAGCTTCCTGCAACAGAAATATGGATTTTTTAACACCATGCTGAACGGCGGCATCAAAGACCAACAGCGAGATGCCGTCCGGCCAATCCGGGCAGTAGGCCGGATACCAGTAATCGCGGAAGTAAATCTGGCTGGCTTGTTCGATGGTCAAGTCTTTGATGCGGGTGTCGGGCTTGCCGTCACCGTTAATGTCGGTCATGCCGTCGGCGACACCGTCGCGCTTGTCGGAAATGCCGTACTTGGTCTCACCGCCTTTGTCGGCAGGGTCATTGACGTAGCCGCCTTCTTTGCCCAGGACAAAAGCAACGGCATGGGTAAACGCTGGGGTAGGATTGAACTGACTCACATTTGCACCTCTGGAAAGCTAGCTGTAAGAAATAAGCTGAGGTTTCCATAGTGCGACAGGCAAAAAAAAAGCCGGATTAACCGGCTTCATTTGAATTAAATTAGCCTTACCAAGGCTCAAACGATTCGACACTACAACTCAGTAGTGAATATTTATCGATGGAACTTAACTTAACATTAAACACCAAGCCATCAATGACATCTGAGCTTTCCTCACCTGGCTTAAGGTAAGCATATTTTATTATATTAAGGGCCTTCTTTTTTTTGTCAGAGCTTAGACCATTAAGTGCGATTGTCGGCATAGATAGGCATATCAGCATTCCAGCTTCAATCCTTTCCTTTTTTAAACTCCCTTCATTTATTATAACTGCACCGAATGAATCATCGTAAATGCTAAAAACCAAAGAGTTAATGTTTACTGTTCTAGCCTTCTGCTCACCAACCCGCTCTGACCACGCATCCTTCTTCGCAATACCTGCCGCTTCAAATCGTTCCAGCAGAACATTTTCTGGCGGAATTTGACTTGCAACAACATTGATGGAAACACATGCTGCAATTATTCCTATTGCCATTTTATTGAACATAACGCCCTCAAAATAATTCTGGTTGATGCTTCCGATGCTCAAGCCTACGCATCCGCTTGATAGCTTTATACACCGTTTTATAGGTCACTTGGTAGATTTCAACCAGCTCGGGAACATTGTTGCCAGTGAAGTCTCGCCAGATATGCATGTCACGAACAAGATATTCTAACGCCTGGCCTCGTGGAAAATACACCTGCATACCGCCAATCTGTTTACTGATGGCGACAACCAGCTCAAGCGAATGGCGTGGGTCATAACCCAACCGAACCAATTCAGTGCGGAGCAGCGCGTTAAGCTCAGCCAATAGTGCTGGGAAGCGAGAACTTTCACCTGCATCATCAAGATGATTGAGTAGACTATCATCCTGATCGTCGTCGAAAAGCTCAAAGTTATCAGCCATGGTTTCCCTCTCCATTACGTTCTAGCCACTCTGTACCGCCGGGCAATTTTGACACGTCCTGACCCAGGCGGTGCATATGGGCCAGATAATCGTCGCGACTTTTATCTTGGTCAGTCTCACGCTTGCTTTCGTCGCGTTCACGAGCAGCGATATTGCTGGTCTGCGCGAACATCTGTTCAGAAGTGCGGTAAACCTCTCGTAGATAGCTGTGGCCACTCAGCGGCTTTTTGTCACCTTTGATGCGCTTTGCCCTAATACGCTCAACGGTTTCGCTCAGGGCATGGGTCAGCACTCGGCCCGGCTGATGCTGCGCAAGCACTTCGTTGATGAGTTTCACCGCCCGAGAATGGGACAGGTTAGACTTCTCAGGGCGGAACAACCCGATATACGCCACCATCACTTTGGCAGCGCCACCCGGCAGTTTGGCTAACAACGTCAGCAACTCACGCCCAGCGTCGTCTTCAAGGATGGCGTCGAGATGCAAATCAGAATGACAGACAGGACAGCGGCCTAGCTTCATAGTGAGTCCTCGTAAGCATCAAAAATAATGTCATAGCTCCGTGCCTCTTCACCGGTCAGCGGGTGTTGCGGGCGGGGCTTCTTGCGGGCGTCCAACGTTGCCAACATCATGCGGATATGCCATTGCTTCAGGCATTCCAGCACACGAAACGCCAGATAACCGTCGAGCCAGCCCACCTCATCTACACCGGCACCGCCGTTGAGCTGGCGACTCATGCGTTTGACGTAGTTGTTCAATGCGATCTCCTCACCGCTTTCAATGAAGCCGTGACGGTGCATGGTGGCCCAGATGGCTCGAAGCTTGCTGATTTCCTCTACACGCGGTGTGCCCTTGGCGTTCTCACGCACACGCTTTGTGGTTTTCTTGAAGCTACGTTTGAACCCTTTACCTTGCAGCTCGGCATAGACGTCACGCAGCTCCATAACCGACATCTGGCTGCAACTGCTTTTCCCGTTAGCGGTGTTCGCCAGCAACGCACGATAGGCATCGTCAGGGATACTCAGCTTTCCCTTGGCTACATGAATCAATCGGATTAATTGCAGTTTATTCATATTAACTCCGAACCCATAAAATAAAGATTAAGCCCAAGGCCCCAAAGCATAATGAAGCGGCGAAAGTACAAATCCAGGCTGTCCGTTTCATTCCCATCCCCCTTGATTTAGGCGTAAGCGCACCCCGGCGCACCTACGCCCGACAAAAACACAATTGAATAAATTAAGCTGCGGTCAGCGCGGTGACTTTAACGAAATAAGGTTCCTGATTTATCTCAACCACCGTGCCTGAAACTTTGAAATCCCTGGCTGGCCCTACCGTTTTTACAATCGGACCACCGCGTAAAATCGGGCAGGACTGGTAAATAAACATGCTGCCGACTTTATACTTTTCATTAAATTCACTGGCGTTGATTGCTTTCATCTCAGACTCCGGCAATATCCAGGCTAATTTGCTCGTACTTGCCATTTGGCTGCCGCTCGTAAATCCGCAGATATTGGCTGGTGCCGGTCACCCGGATAGAATCGGCGATGGCGTCCATCGCCTCCTGCCAGCGTGCGTCATCGATTTCAACCTGTCGCAGACCCAACACCTCGTTCACATCAATGCGGCCTTGCTTGTTGACGCGGAAAGCATGGTCAACCAGCGCTTTCAGGTTGTCGTTCGCACCGTCTGACCACGCGATGACACAGTCATCAATCAGTTTTTTTGCCGCCTGAATGCGCTCATCGAAAACGCGGTGGTCACCAACGGCGCGCAGGATTTTGAACTGCCCGTCAAAGCTCGGCAAGGTGACGTTGCCCTTGGTACCACCATACTCCACGCCGTACTCCTTCGATGATAGGTCGGTAAAATCACCGATTTTTTGCATGGAAGCGGTCTTGAAATCTACCATCGCCTGGCGTAATACCTTGGCGGCTTCGACAATATCCAGCACGACATCATCACGCAACTTATCGACCGGGCGAATCAAGTCTTCCGGAACGAGATAACCCTGGGCGTTTTTGCGGTAGCCGGTTTGTTCAATCTCTTTATTCATAAACACCTCAGTGAAAACTCTTGATATCATTGCCAATTACAGCTTTGGAAACATCCGCAACCAAGCCACCTTGTAACTCCACAAACGCTTTAATATATTTTTCGCTAAATTCCTTAGCCATTTCAGTTTTCATAAACTTCGAATCAATATCTTGTTTGATGGCTCCGTCCTTTGTCACATAGAAGCGGATCTTCATCTCCAGAAATTTCACTTTTTCCATAATTATCTCCAGTAAATAATGCAGCCCTGAATAGTGGCGGCGGATACAGCATGGTAGTTATGCGCTTTGCGCTTCAGGTCAGCGTCTGGCGCGGCGACTTCAACGATAGGTTGAGCACGGCTGATATTCACATGCTTGATTTCGACGTTGCGGCGTTGCAGCCAGCCCAGCGCGTTTACCAACTTGGTCGGGTTAATCATGGTGTTAGCCTCTCAACAGGGTGGAAACATCAACATCCAAATCCAGATCGCGGAAGGCTTTCAGGATGTAGCTTTCGTTCACGGACTCACCGGCCCCGTGGGCGGTCATAGCAGCAAGGCGCAGGGAATGACTGAGGATGCGCAGTGCTCCCGGCTTCTGAGCAATTTGTTGCAGCAACTCCCGCTCTTTCTCACCATGGATGTGCCAGGCATCAGCAATAGCAGCCACATCCGCCTTTTTGGTTTTGTTGATGGCGACACGTTTGGCGATACGGGAGAACAGACGGGCGAACTCCACGGTGCGGTTGCCGCCGGTCATGTTGGAATAGACACGATGGTTTCCCATCAGCACCAGTCCGACACGTGTGGCTTCCTGCATCAGTCGCAGTTCTTCGAGGGTTTCAGCACCTAGGTGGTCGGCCTCATCGATGATGATGAGGCCCTGTGTACCCTCCAGGCGACGACGCAGCGCACGCGCCAGCGGCCCCTTACGGCGCGGGGCATCGTTCATGCCCAGTTCATAGGCTAACTCGGTCAGGCACTCAAGCACGCTGGCACAGGCTGGCGTGATGGTAATCATCCAAACGTTGTCGTTGCTGCGGCGGTATTCCCGCGCAGACTCAGACTTACCGACGCCAGGGTTACCGCAGACCACGCCGATGCATTCCGTCAGGTGTGCATAGCGGAAGGCTGTCCATATCTGCTTGACGGTCGGCGTCTCAATAAAGCGCGGAGGCTCCGGCAATTCGGCTACAGTGTGTTGCTTCTCGACCCAGCGCTGAATAGCCTTTTCCACACGGTCATTATCCCCGGCGTATTTGTTATTCATAAAGCCACTGACCACACTGGTAGACAGGCCGATTTCACGTGCCATACGGGCGAAAGTTACGCGCTCACCATCCACCAGGTTGCGGACAGCCTCGCGAATATCAGTAATATTCACTTCAGACATAATTAACTCCATTATTTGAACTGTATTTAATTGCTGTTAAATCGCGTTCTTGCGCTTATTTGATTCAAGAATATCTAGCGAGTTATTGAGATATTCATCTTCGCTGTACTCAGCATCCTCCACGTCTGCCAGCATCACAGGTGTTGTTCGTCGCACCGGTTTATAGACATTGCCTGGAAGCCAGTCCTGTTCTGCCGGTGCTGCCAGCGTATGCACGTTCTCAGCTTCAGCCAGGCGGACCTTCTCTTCTCCACGCTGCCGCATCCCTTTAATACGTTGTTGACGCTGGTGATATTCGGCAGTAACCGGGAATGCTTGCTGTTTGTTGCCATCCCAAATGGCTTCGCAAATAAACGAACCATCCAGGCGACGGACGATAACCTTAGAGGCATCATGCAGGTCATAATTCACCAGCACCTGATTACCGTGTTCATTGTTCAACTCGGGTGAGTAATAGAAGTTATTAAATAACCGAACTTCGCAGCGGCTTACATGTCGCTCAATCTGTGGCATAAACATCTCACGCAGCTCCAGGTCAGACAGCCACTCGATCGCCGTGGCTTCTTTTTCCAATTTGTAGCGACGGAACTGTGCCGGAGTGAAGTGTTCGCCATCACCACGCAGGGGCAAAGAGTCGTGGGGGCGGTTGTTGTACCACTCCACGCCAGCCTCAATGGCATCAATCAGCGCCTCCCATGACGGCAAATCACGCAGGGTTTTCTCTTGTTTTGCGCTCAGTTCTTTACCCTTATTGGCGGCATTCGTTGCCGATTGCAGGGCCTTTGTCATGCGGCGAACGGTGCTACGGTCTGCGCCGGTGCCGTAATAGGTGGCAAACTGGCGGGAGATGCGCATAGCCAATGAGCGGTTGAGTCGCTCAATGATGCCGCGACCCTGCGGATTCTCGGGGATACCCAGGCGGTGATCGATTCCCAGGCGGGGTAAAATACCGGTCAGCTCAGCATCGAAGGTGTTGTTGGTTTCACCGCCCCCGTTATCGGAGTAGTACAGGAAAGGCTTCCCGTGATTTTTGATGCCGTGGCGCAGCGCATCAGCAACGGCAATGACACTTTCCGACAGTGCCAGACTCCACCCGACAATAAAGCGACAGCTACCATCCAAAATGAACGTCACCTCTGGAGAGAACGGGTTGCCGTGGTCAGGGTGGGCAACCTTCATTTTCATGCCGTGACCGTCACCAATCCAGACGTAATTCACCGGCAGCGACTCCCAGTCACGGCGAATAAACCCCTCATACTGACGGAATTCACTGCCGGTGATGCGACCTTTTTGTTTGACGACAACAGGTAACTTATTCATGGCATAGCACACCTGATCATAAGAGGGGATGGCAGCGCGCATCAGGAGATCATCCTGATATCGCTCGACCCACTCCTTTGCGAAATCATCATAGGCTTCTTGAATGCCGCGCCCATCCGGTCGGCGATAGAAGCTAAGGAACTCGGGCAACCACTTGATTTCCTCCGGTTTAACGACTTGACGCTTACCGGGAGCAAGCAACAGCAGGCGCTCAGCGGCAGAACTCGTTTTATTGAAGTCTGCCACCCAGCGTTTGAGGGAGATTTCGCTCAGGGAGCGTGATGTTCCTTTCTTGGCATTTGCGGCGGCGGCCGCATTAGCCAGGCGTTCAGGCAACTCGCTTGCCTGAGCTTGACGCACGATCTCCCGGATAGCTTTGGCACGGCTGAATCCCGGCAAATCCCCGAGACGCATCACCTCAACAACCAGGGCCATACGGGCATCAGCGGTTTGGCGTTGGGCTGCCGTCAGGGTGTTCAGTTTCTGCTCCAGCAACGCCGGACACTTACGATAGACCGCGATTTTACTTTCGTCAGCGCCTTTGGCACGGGGTGCAGCCGGAGACTGAGGTTTCGCCGCTGGAAGTTCTTTTGCAGAATCGTTCATCAGTTCTTTAATCTGGCGTGCCCGCAGCGATTGCTGCGCAACATCCGGCAGGCAATCGATGTGATATTCGAAAGCCTTGCTGCCGGTACGCTTGCGCACAAGTGACTCTGAACCGGCAGAGAATCGGCACAGCGCTTCTCTGATGCCTTTCGCCGTTTTAGGCAGGCCTGGAATACCGACCAACTCCTTAGCAACAAAGAACATGATCAGACCGCCTTATTGATGTAACTGGTTGTTGTGTAACGGCTCGGCCAAATAGCTTCCGGAGATACACCGAGAGCGTCAGCAACAATCTGTTGGTAGGGCTTGCAGGGAGTGCGCAGCACGCTCTTAAGCGAATCCTTACTGTAGCCAGCCTGTAGGGAGAGCGCCCGGAAGGACAATCCACGCTTGTGGATCTCAGCTTTGATGGTCTCAGGATGCCAGTCGGCATTCAGATCTTCATTTCGGCTCATGTTTCCTCTATCCTAAAAAGTTATCCGCGCGGATAACTGCGCGGGTATCCGTATGGATAAATCATAAGAACACAAAGAACACAAGTCAATGTTCTTTTATGTTTTTCAAGGGCATCGAATTTAGTTCATTGATATCAATTGGTTGCACGCAAAGGAACATGAAATGAGAAAAGAACACGAACGTTCTTTACCTGATGATAGAAAAGAACCGATTATCGAGCGGATCTTTGCTCTGGTAGAGCGCTACCCTTCACGGAATGAAGCCGCAAAAGCTTGGGGTATTAATATCAATACGTTACAGAACTACTATAAGAGACGGGAATTAGCACCTACACCTAGGCATCAACTACTTGAAGTGATTGCCAATCATGAGGGGGTATCACTCGAATGGCTCACTGATGGTGTTGGTGAGGCTCCGATGAATACAAACAATGAACACAGAAAAGAACACAGGAAAGAACACACCTCAACCGAGGTCGTTGATCCTGATGCAAGACTTGCCACTTTGTTTTCGATTCTTTCAGATCGCGAAAAGCAATCCCTGTTCGAAATCATTGTTCGCAAAGGGGTTGATACAGTGTTACGTCTTAGTGATGAACGGAACATCAAGTTGCTTCAATGCAATGATATGGAAAAGGAAAAATTCTTGGCTGGACTTGAAGGGAATATCAAAAAAGAGGCACTTACACATAGTCAGGACGTAGTAGCATCGAGCCTTTCAAACACTGGTAAGAAGGCCGGTTAATCTCTACATAGCTGTGTCAACCAGTACCTATTTTTTAACCGGCCTCTGGTTTTAGAAGTGTGTTAGAATTGTTTTTGAACGCGGTACTTTAGTTTTTAAACGTTAGCAACCAATAGTATCAAAAGTTTTACCGATCGGCTCAATTTCCCCCTGACTGGTATCAAATGCCTAAACTAGGCGAAGCCAGTAAATCCGCGAATTTCCGCCAAATCCCTTTTCTTTCCGGTAATATCAAATGATTTCCTTCATAACAAGCACCTCAAACCCCAACGCCACGGCGAAATCGACGCAGTACAGCGCCACGCTGGACAGCCCGGCGATCAGCAGGCGCGGCGCGGCCGCGATGTGCAGGGTGATCTGCTCAAGCCGGCGTTCGACCTGGGTGGCGCTGGTGAAGTGGCTCTGCTCGAGGCTGTGGCAGGCGTTGGGCAGCGTCAGGCGTTTGATCAACGCGTGATGCCCTTCCAGCGCGCCGGCGATGCGCCGCAGGTAAGCGATGCTGGCTTCACTCGCCGGCAGGTATTCGATCAGCACGTCCAGCACGCCGCCGCAGGGCAGCGCCACGTTGGGCGTCATGCCGCCTTCGCCGTAGCGAATCACCTGGCTGGCCGCCTGATACTCCCCGGCGGCCACGCGGCGCAAAAAATCCTCCTCCACGCAGCCGCCCGACAGCGAGCCGCTGTAGCGGCCATCGCGGGTCGCCGCCATCAGCGCGCCCGGCGAGCGCGGCGAAGAGCCGTAGGTGCTGAGCACGGTACATAACCAGACCGGCTGTTGCTGCAGCCAGCTTATCGCCTGGCTGACTACGGTGACGTCAAGATGTTGCATAGGTGAATTTACTCGCTGGCCGGGAGTTGCGATGGAAGATCAATATCCTGCACGACGCCGGGTTGCTCAAGCGGCAGCAGGTGCACTGCCGCGCCTTGCAGCAGTTCACGCGCGCCATTATCGCCGCGCAGTTGGCAAAGGGGTTTGCGCAATAGAGCGGAAAAGCCGACCGGATGACCGGGCTGTTGCGCATAGCAGGGGCGCACGATCGCGTGCTGCCGTAAGGCATCCGCCACCTGCCGGAAAACATCGGCGCCGACGAACGGCATATCGGCCAGGTGAATCAGCCAGCCCTGCCAGTGCGGCGTGGCCGCAACGCCCGCGGCGATCGAGTCGCCGAGGCTCGCGCTGGCGAGCAGGGTGACCGGCACCTGGTTGGCGGCGCAGGCGGCCAGCACCGGCAGATTATCCGGCCGGGTCACCACCTGTACCGGCAGGCCGGAGGCCAGCGCCTGGCGCAGGGTGTGTTCGAACAGCGATCGCCGCTCGCCCGCCGCATCGGCAAATCCGGCGTTCAGTTTGTTGCCCCGGCCGCCGGCCTGAATAAAGCGCTCCCCGCGTCCGGCGGCGGTAATGACAATGCCCGTGGTCATGGTTGAAGTCCGCGTTTGCGCAAATTATTTATTAGCCTACAAACTACCTGTGTTTTGTAAATGTTTTTTTGTTGAAAACAGCTTGTTAATCATCACATAATTTTAGTTATAAGCATATGCTTATGACGTCTACGGCAAGGTCGTCAGCGTTTGCGCAACAACACCGCGAACAAAAACCAATTACAAGAAAGACGTGAAGGACTTATTTATGAGCAATTTCAACCCGTCGCGGCGCCGCTTTATCAAAGGCGCCGTGATTGCGGGGGTGTCCGTGTACCTCGCGCCCCTGTACAGCCGCGCCTACGCCGCGCTGTTCGAGCAAAAAATCCTCCAGTCACCCAACTGGGATCCGCAGACCAAACGCGTCCGTTTCCGTATCGATGGCCGCGCCAAGGTCATGGGGCAGAAGGTGTTCGCGCGCGACATCCGCGCGGTGGACATGCCGCACTGGCCGCAGAAACAGGCGCACGCCTTCATTCTTCGCGTCACTAAAGCCGACCGGCTGTTCGAGGGCGTCGATCTGTCGCTGCTGGGGGACGACCTGCAGCCGGATCGCCTGGTGACGGCGGAAGATCTGGCGCGCGACGGCCTGGCCTTCCCGGCGTTCTACGGCGACGACATGCTGCTGCCGAGCGGCAAAACCCCGGCCTATCTCGGCCAGGCGGTGGCGATACTGATCTATCACGACTTCGCCCGTTTCCGCTTCGCCAAGGACAAGCTGAAATTCCGTGAGGAAACCATCAAATACGGCGCGGTCACCGGCCCGCTGGAGCGCGATCCCTGGGGCAGCTTCCGCTATGTGCGGGTGGGGGGCGATCAGCCGTTCGACGACGATCGCTTCTCCAGCCTGAAGGACACGCCGATCTTCCCGGTGTCGATGAAAAAACACCTGCCGGTGTGGCCGGAAGGGCGCGAGGGCGGCAAGCTGGATCAGGAAGGCATGCGCTATGCGGGCCTGATCGCCGACGAGATGGCCAATCCGCCGGCCGATTGGCTGGTGATGTCGCGCCGCTACACCACGCAGTCGATCGACACCTCGGCGCTGGAGCCGGACAACGCCAACGGCTGGTTCGATGCCGAGACGCAAACGCTGCATCTGGTGGTGCCGACCCAGTCGCCGCAGGAAGTGGCCGACGAGATGCCGCGCATGCTGGCCAAGCGCAACCCGCCGGTGAAACAGCTGATCCTGCACCCGTGCTACACCGTGGGCTACGGCTCGAAAGATCACTACAACTTCCCGTATTACGGCGCGGTGGCGGCGATGTACGGCGACGGCCACCCGGTGCGCCTGGCCAACGATCGCTTCGAGCAGTTCCAGACGGCGCTGAAGCGCCACGCGTTCGACATGAATTACCGCATCGCGGTGAATAAGCAGACCGGCGTCATGCAGTCGTTCCTCGGCGACATGACCGCGGACGGCGGCGGCCGCAGCAACTTTACCCCTTCGGTGGTGATGGTCGGCGCGACCGCCGCCCAGTCGATTTACTACTTCCCGAAAAGCGATCTGTCGTCGGTCGGGCTGGCCTCACGCGCCATCGACGCCGGCTCGGCGCGCGGTTACGGCACGCTGCAGAGCATGGCCGCCACCGAGATGATGGTGGATGAGCTGGCCGCCGAGCTGAAGATCGACCCGATCGAGTTCCGCCTGCGCAACGTGCTGAAATCCGGCATGAAAAACACCCAGGGGGCGATCCCGGCCGGTGCGATCCGCGCCGATGAAGTGCTGGAGAAGGCGGCGAAGCATGAGATGTGGCTCAAGCGCGCCGAACGCAAGGCCGAGTTTGAGAGCCGCCATCCCGGCAAGCGCTATGGCGTTGGCTTCGGCTGCGTGCAGAAAGACTTCGGCACCGGGGCGGAAACCTCGTTCGCCCGGGTGGAGCTGAGCGAAGACGGCCGCATCACGCTGCATCACAGCGGCGCGGAGATGGGCACCGGCATGTCGACCTCGCAGTCGGTATTGTGTGCGCAGTGGCTGGGAAAACCGGCCGACGAAGCGCATTTCTCGGTCATCGACTGGTCGGTGCTGCCGATGGTCACCAGCGGCGATCCCTACCTGATGTCGCAGGAGGAGCAGGACAAGCTGCAAACCAACCCTAACTGGACGCCGAGCTACTGTTCGCCGTCCAGCGCCAGCAACTCGGCCTATTACTTCTCGCACAGCACCCGCGAAGCGGCGCGCCTGATCTTCGATCACGGCCTGTGGCCGGCGGCGATGGCGCTGTGGCAGGCCGGCATCGGCGGCGGGCAGGCGGCGCCGCTGGTGGTGCGGCGTGAAGATGCGCGTTGGGTCGAAGGCGGCCTGACGGCGGCGGGCATGTCGGTGCTGAGCCTCGAGCTGCTGGCCAAGACGGCCTATCAGATGGGCGGCGTCACCGGCGCGGCGGTGCACGTCTTCAACCGCTGGCAGTGGGCGGAGGCCGATTTCACGCTGAACGGCAAAAGCGAGCGCTTGCCGATCGACGGCATGGCGCTGCGCAACGCCGGCGGCGAATTCAAACCGCTGGCGCGTGGGCAGGTCTACTACCCGCCAACCCAGCGTAACAATGCGGCGGTGACCTACTACAGCGCCGTTGGCACGCTGGCGGAAGTGGCGGTAGATATCGCCACCGGCCAGGTGGAATTGCTGAATCACCATTCGATCATGGAGTGCGGCAACCTGATCGTGCCGGAACTGGTTTCCGGCCAGCTGCAGGGCGGGCTGGCGATGGGGATCGGCCATGCGCTGCACGAATATTTACCGCTGTACGAAGACGGGCCGGGCAACGGCACCTGGAACTTCAACCGTTACCACCTGCCGCGCGCCAGCGACGTGGCGGTGTGGAAGCAGAGCGGCGACATCCTGCCGGCGCTGTCGGAAACCGATCCGCCGAAAGGCATGGCGGAGGTGGTGATGATCCCGATCGTGGCCGCGCTGGTCAACGCCATCGCCGACGCCACCGGTCACCGTTTCCGTGATTTGCCCGTTCGTGCAGAAAATATTCGTGAGGTATTACAATGAGCATTAAAACCCAGCCGATCTCCCTGACCATCAACCAGAAGCAATACGGCCCGATCGAGGTGCCGGAAGGCCTGATGATGATCGATTTCCTGCACGAATACCTTGATCTGACCGGTTCGCGCCTCGGCTGCGGGCAGGGCATTTGCCACGCCTGCGTGGCGATCGTCGATCACCCGAGCGGCACCAGTGAAGAGGTGCGCACCTGCATCACCGGCGCGCATTTCTTCAACGGCAAGAAAGTGCGTACCGTCGAAGGCCACGCCAGGGTGGACGAGCAGGGCGAGGTGGTTGAACTGTCGCCGATCCAGCAGGCGTTTCTGGAGCACTACAGCTTCCAGTGCGGCTATTGCACGCCGGGCTTCGTCAATGCCGCCACCATTTTCGTGGAAAAGCTCAAGCGTGAACCTATCGCTCGCGAGCAGCTGGAAAGCGCCATCGAGCAGGCGCTGGACAGCCACATCTGCCGCTGCACCGGCTACGTGCGTTACTACGAAGCGGTGCGCGACGTGGTGCTGAAAACGCCGGGCCTGCTGAAGGAGACGGCGCAATGAAAAAACGTCTCGCAGTATTGATTGTGCTGGTGGCGATCGTGGTGATTGCGCTGCTGTGGTGGCGGGAAAACCGCCGTTACGACGGTCCGGTGCAGCAGGTGACCGCCGGCGCCGAACAGATCGCCCGCGGCCGCTATCTGGCGCAGGCCGCCGACTGCGCCGCCTGTCATACCGCCAGCGGCGGGGCGCCGTTGGCCGGCGGCTATCCGCTGGAAACGCCGTTCGGCACGATTTACGGCAGCAATCTGACGCCGTCGGCCGACCACGGCATCGGGCGCTGGACCAGGGACGACTTCTTCCTGGCGCTGACGCAGGGCGTGGCGCCGGGCGGGCGACACCTGTACCCGGCGATGCCTTACACCTCGTACAAGGGCATGTCGCGTCAGGACGCCGACGACATCTACGCTTACCTGATGACGCGCCCGGCGGTGGACGTGGCCATTCCGGCCAACGAGATGCCGTTCCCGTTCAACCAGCGCATGGCGCTGATCGGCTGGAACCTGCTGTTCCGCAGCCAGGATCCGCTGCCGGCCAGTTCGCAGGGCAGCTCGCCGCAATGGCAGCGCGGCCGCTATCTGGCCGACGTGCTGGGCCACTGTGGCGAATGCCACACGCCGCGCGGCGCGCTGGGGCAGATGGATCTCGCCAAGCCGATGCAGGGCGGCGATCTCGGCCGCTTCATGGCGCCGGACATTACGCCGCACGGCCTGGCGCAGCGCGGCTGGACGCCGCAGGACATCAGCCGCTTCCTCAGCACCGGCCTCGCGCCGCAGGGTTCCGCCTTCAGCGAGATGCACATGGTGGTTGATCTCAGCACCCGGCATTTAACGCCGGAAGACCATCAGGCGCTGGCGCTGTATCTGATGGGCGAGCAGCCGCCGGCGGCTGTGCCGGTGAAAATGGGCCAGGGCAGTGATGCCGGGCGCATGGCCTATCTGGATCAGTGCGCCGGCTGCCACGCGCGCGAAGGCGAGGGCAAACCGCACGTCGCACCGGCGATGCGCGATAACGCCACGCTGCGCCAGGTGGACGGCAAGAACCTGATCGTGTCGGTGCTGGACGGCTTGCCGGCTCAGCAGTTCCCGAACGGCGAAAGCATGCAGAGCATGCCGGGCTTCGGCGAACGGCTGAGCGATGCCGACGTGGCGGAGCTGGTGAATTATCTGCGCGTGACCTGGGGCGGCTTGCCGGCGGACATCACCGCCGAACAGGTGAAAGCGCTGCGCAAGTAAGCGGCGTTCAGGCGAAAAAAATGGCCCGCATCTGCGGGCCATTTTACTGTGCGGTCACGGGGTTCAACGGCTGGTGACGCCGTCGACGCGTTGGCTGCGCTGTTTGATGGCGTAACCGACGGCCAGGATCGCCACCCACACCGGGATCAGCAGCACCGAGATTTGAATGCCCGGCGTCAGGTACATGATCACCAGGATGCCGGCCATGAACAGCAGGCACAGGTAGTTGCTGAACGGGTACCAGAAGGCTTTGAACTTCGGCACCACGCCTTCGCGATTTTTAGCGGCGCGGAACTTCAGGTGCGCCAGGCTGATCATCGCCCAGTTGATCACCAGCGCCGATACCACCAACGCCATCAACAGTTCGAAGGCGCGGCCCGGGATCAGGTAGTTAATCAGCACGCACAGCGCGGTGGCGAGGGCGGAAATGCCGATGGCCACCACCGGCACGCCGCGACCGTCGACCTTCAACAGGCTTTTCGGGCCGTTGCCCTGCTGCGCCAGGCCGTACAGCATGCGGCTGTTGCAGTAGACGCAGCTGTTGTACACCGACAGCGCGGCGGTAAGCACCACGATGTTCAGCACGGTCGCCACCAGGTTGCTGTTCAGCGCGTGGAAGATCAGCACGAACGGGCTGCCGCCTTCGACCACTTTGCCCCAAGGGTACAGCGACAGCAGAATGGCCAGCGAACCGATATAGAAGATCAGGATGCGGTAGATCACCTGATTGGTGGCTTTCGGAATGCTCTTTTGCGGGTCGTCGGCTTCGGCGGCGGTGATGCCGACCAGCTCGAGGCCGCCGAAGGAGAACATGATCACCGCCATCGCCATCACCAGGCCCATGACGCCGTTGGGGAAGAACCCGCCCTGCGCCCACAGGTTGGTGACGGTGGCCTCCGGGCCGCCCATGCCGCTGAACAGCAGGTAGGCGCCGAACACGATCATGCCGATAATCGCCACCACCTTGATGATGGCGAACCAGAACTCCATCTCGCCGTAAACTTTGACGTTGGCCAGGTTGATGGCGTTGATCGCCAGGAAGAATACCGCGGCGGAAACCCAGGTGGGGATCTCCGGCCACCAGTACTGCACGTAGATGCCGACCGCGGTCAGTTCCGCCATCGCCACCAGGACATACAGCACCCAGTAGTTCCAGCCGGAGGCGAAGCCGGCGAAGTTGCCCCAGTATTTGTAGGCGAAGTGGCTGAAGGAACCGGCAACCGGCTCTTCCACCACCATCTCCCCCAACTGGCGCATGATCAGAAACGCGATGAAGCCGCCGATGGCGTAGCCGAGAAGCACTGACGGGCCGGCCATTTTTATTGTTTGAGCGATACCGAGAAATAACCCGGTGCCGATTGCGCCACCTAAGGCGATGAGCTGAATATGGCGGTTTTTCAGGCCGCGTTTCAGCTGGTCACCATGCTGTTGACCATCCATCAATCAAACCCTCTGTCGTTGTGAATGCCCACATGCCTGTAAAGCAGTGGTTACGATGTGTGTTTTGTTTTATTTACGGCGTTATAGCTATTAATTCCACGGTGCCGCTACCGTTTGGCAGAGAATAATGTTATGCGCGTCGGTTTGCACCTGCTTTGTCGTGTGAGTGATTAAGATTGCAGCAGTTTAGGAAACAAAATGCGGGTTGTGTGACGGCGGGAGGGATTCAGTGCATGAAATAAGCAACAAATCACATAATGCGCAAAAATAACGTAGATCCGAGCGGCGGCGCGCGTTCAAATAATGAACGAATCACCGTGGCGCTGCTCGCCAAATAGCCATTCATTAAAGCGTCATAACCATGCAATAAAACTTGGGCAAAAAGTTTGCACTCTTCCTTGCGTAAGGTTTGGTAAAAGTTAAATCCCCAACCCGGCGCGTAAATGGTAATACCATCACGGCGTTACCGGTTTGCAGCGGGGTTTTCAGCGGGGTGTTAAAATGTGCGGGTAACCTGATTTCGATCAAGGCCCGTATGGACAGGAGGTGAATACTTTGTTACTTTACCGTCACGTTTTTGAAATTGGTATTACCAATTGACTCCGCGCCATTCGCAGAGAAGAATTCACTCATGGCCTACAGCAAAATCCGCCAACCCAAGTTGTCAGATGTTATCGAGCAACAGCTCGAATATCTGATCCTCGAGGGGACACTGCGCCCAGGCGAAAAACTGCCTCCGGAGCGCGAGCTGGCGAAACAATTTGATGTCTCCCGTCCTTCTCTGAGAGAGGCCATTCAGCGCCTGGAAGCGAAAGGGCTGCTCCTGCGTCGTCAGGGCGGTGGCACCTTCGTGCAAACTAATCTGTGGCAGAGCTTCAGCGATCCGCTGGCCGAGCTGCTGGCCGACCATCCCGAATCACAGTTCGATCTGCTGGAAACCCGTCACGCGCTGGAAGGCATTGCCGCCTATTACGCGGCGCTGCGCGGCACCGATGAAGATCTGGCGCGCATCCGCGACTGCCACATCGTGATTCAACAGGCTCAAGACAGCGGCGATCTCGACGCCGAAGCCGATGCGGTCATGCAGTATCAAATCGCCGTGACCGAAGCTGCCCACAACGTTGTGTTACTTCACCTGCTACGCTGCATGGGGCCGATGCTGGAACAGAACGTGCGTCAGAACTTTGAATTGCTCTACTCGCGCCGTGAGATGTTGGCAAAAGTGAGCAGCCACCGCGCCGGAATTTTTGAGGCGATTGTGGCACGCGAGCCGGAAAAGGCCCGTGAAGCCTCGCATCGCCACTTGGCGTTTATCGAGGAAATCTTGCTGGATCTCAGCCGGGAGCATACTCGGCGCGAGAGATCGCTACGGCGTCTCCAGCAACGCAAGGATTAAGAGCTGTCCTCTTCAGGGTACACCAGCCTGCGGGGGTTAAGTTCGAGGTACTTAGTTAAGTACTTAAGCGGCAACTAAACTGATGGGCCTGTCTTCGTGTGTTTTTGCACAGAGCACAGGAAGACAGGCTCCAAACAAACCATTAGACAGATAAGGAATACCACCATGTCAGAACGTTTAAACAATGACGTGGATCCGATCGAAACCCGCGACTGGCTGCAGGCGATCGAATCGGTCATCCGTGAAGAGGGTGTTGAGCGAGCTCAGTTTCTGATTGATCAGGTATTGGGAGAAGCCCGCAAAGGCGGCGTTAACGTTGCGGCCGGTGCTGCAGCGCACAACTACGTCAACACCATCGCGGTAGAAGACGAACCGGCCTACCCAGGCAACCTGGATCTGGAACGCCGCATTCGCTCAGCGATCCGTTGGAACGCGATCATGACCGTTCTTCGCGCATCCAAAAAAGACCTGGAGCTGGGCGGCCACATGGCTTCCTTCCAGTCTTCCGCGACCTTCTATGAAGTCTGCTTTAACCACTTCTTCCGCGCACGCAACGAGAAAGACGGCGGCGACCTGGTGTACTTCCAGGGCCACATCTCTCCGGGCGTTTACGCGCGTGCCTTCCTTGAAGGCCGCCTGACCGAAGAACAGATGAACAACTTCCGTCAGGAAGTGCACGGCAACGGCCTGTCCTCTTACCCGCATCCTAAGCTGATGCCGGAATTCTGGCAGTTCCCGACCGTTTCCATGGGCCTGGGCCCAATCAGCGCCATCTATCAGGCGAAGTTCCTGAAATACCTGGAACACCGCGGCCTGAAAGACACCTCTGAGCAGACCGTTTACGCCTTCCTGGGCGACGGCGAGATGGATGAGCCGGAATCCAAAGGCGCCATCACCATCGCGACCCGCGAGAAGCTGGACAACCTGGTGTTCGTCATCAACTGCAACCTGCAGCGCCTGGACGGCCCGGTCACCGGCAACGGCAAGATCATCAACGAACTGGAAGGCATCTTCTCCGGCGCAGGCTGGCAGGTGCTGAAAGTGATCTGGGGCGGCCGTTGGGACGAACTGCTGCGTAAAGACACCAGCGGTAAACTGGTTCAGCTGATGAACGAGACCCTGGACGGCGACTACCAGACCTTCAAATCCAAAGACGGCGCTTACGTGCGCGAGCACTTCTTCGGCCGTTACCCGGAAACCGCGGCGCTGGTCAAAGACATGACCGACGACGAAATCTGGGCGCTGAACCGTGGTGGTCACGATCCGAAGAAAATCTTCGCTGCACTGAAAAAAGCGCAGGACACCAAAGGCAAACCGACCGTTATCCTGGCCCACACCATCAAAGGTTACGGCATGGGTGAAACCGCGGAAGGTAAAAACATCGCTCACCAGGTGAAGAAAATGAACATGGAAGGGGTTCACCACTTCCGCGATCGTTTCAACGTGCCGGTTGCCGATGCTGACATCGAAAAACTGCCGTACATCACCTTCGAGAAAGATTCCGAAGAGTACAAATACCTGCACGAACGTCGCCAGGCGCTGAAAGGCTACGTGCCGACGCGTCTGCCGGAGTTCACCCAGAAACTGGAAATGCCGGCGCTGGAAGATTTCAGCTCGCTGCTGGAAGAGCAGAACAAAGAGATCTCCACCACTATCGCCTTCGTGCGTGCCCTGAACGTGATGCTGAAGAACAAGTCGATCAAAGATCGCCTGGTGCCAATCATCGCCGACGAAGCGCGTACCTTCGGTATGGAAGGTCTGTTCCGTCAGATCGGTATCTACAGCCCGAACGGCCAGCAGTACACCCCGCAGGACCGTGAACAGGTTGCTTACTACAAAGAAGACGAGAAAGGCCAAATCCTGCAGGAAGGCATCAATGAACTGGGCGCAGCCTCTTCCTGGCTGGCCGCAGCGACTTCCTACAGCACCAACGATCTGCCGATGATTCCGTTCTACATCTACTACTCGATGTTCGGTTTCCAACGTATCGGCGACCTGTGCTGGGCAGCGGGCGACCAACAGGCGCGCGGCTTCCTGATCGGCGGGACCTCGGGCCGTACTACCCTGAACGGCGAAGGTCTGCAGCACGAAGATGGCCACAGCCACATTCAGTCTCTGACCATCCCTAACTGCATCTCTTACGATCCGGCTTACGCGTACGAAGTGGCGGTGATCATGCACGACGGTCTGGTGCGCATGTATGGCGACAACCCGGAAAACGTGTACTACTACCTGACCACGCTGAACGAAAACTACCACATGCCTGCGATGCCGCAGGGTGCGGAAGAAGGTATCCGCAAGGGTATCTACAAGCTGGAAACGCTGGAAGGCAGCAAAGGCAAGGTACAGCTGCTGGGCTCCGGCGCCATCCTGCGCCACGTGCGCGAAGCTGCGCAGATCCTGGCGAAGGACTACGGCGTGGGTTCCGACACCTACAGCGTGACCTCGTTCACCGAACTGGCGCGCGACGGCCAGGACTGCGAGCGCTGGAACATGCTGCACCCAACCGAAACGCCACGCGTGCCTTACATCGCTCAGGTGATGAGCGACGCGCCGGCGGTAGCTTCTACCGACTACATGAAACTGTTCGCCGAACAGGTTCGTACTTATGTGCCGGCCAGCGACTATCGCGTACTGGGCACCGACGGCTTCGGTCGTTCGGACAGCCGCGAAAACCTGCGTCACCACTTCGAAGTCGATGCATCCTACGTGGTGGTTGCTGCTCTGGGTGAACTGGCTAAACGCGGTGAGATCGAAGCTTCTGTGGTTGCCGATGCAATCAAGAAATTCGACATCAACCCGGAAAAAGTTAACCCGCGTCTGGCCTAAGAGGTACTGAATAATGTCTATCGAAATCAACGTACCGGACATCGGTGCAGATGAAGTCGAAATCACCGAGATTCTGGTGAAGGTCGGCGATAAAGTTGAAGCGGAACAATCGCTGATCACCGTGGAAGGCGACAAGGCTTCCATGGAAGTGCCATCCCCGCAGGCGGGCGTGGTGAAAGAGATCAAAGTGGCGGTCGGCGATAAAACCGAAACCGGCAAACTGATCATGATCTTCGAAGCGGCAGGCGCAGCGGAAGCTGCACCGGCGGCGAAAGCGGAAGAAAAACCGGCGGCAGCAGCAGCTGCCCCGGCCGCCGCTGCGGCCAAAGACGTTGCCGTGCCGGACATCGGCGCCGACGAAGTCGAAGTGACCGAGATCCTGGTGAAAGTGGGCGACAAGGTGGAAGCCGAGCAGTCCCTGATCACCGTGGAAGGCGACAAGGCTTCCATGGAAGTCCCTGCGCCGTTCGCGGGTACCGTGAAAGAGATCAAGATCGCGACCGGCGACAAAGTGAAAACCGGTTCCCTGATCATGGTGTTCGAAGTGGCCGGCGCCGCTTCCGCTGCGGCCCCGGCTACGGCTGAAGCACCGGCTGCCGCTGCAGCGCCTGCGGCCTCTGCGGCCAAAGACGTCGCCGTGCCGGATATTGGCGGCGACGAAGTCGAAGTGACCGAAGTGATGGTTAAGGTGGGCGACAAGGTTGCCGCCGAGCAGTCTCTGATCACCGTGGAAGGCGACAAGGCCTCCATGGAAGTGCCTGCACCGTTCGCGGGTACCGTGAAAGAGATCAAGATCGCGACCGGCGACAAAGTGAAAACCGGCTCCCTGATCATGGTGTTCGAAGTGGAAGGCGCTGCGCCTGCCGCTGCCGCCGTTCCAGCCGCTAAAGCGGAAGCTGCGCCGGCGCCGGCCGCCGCGAAAGCCGCCGCTCCGGCTGCGAAAGCTGACGACAAAGGCGAGTTCGCCGAGAACGCGGCATACGTGCACGCGACCCCGGTCATTCGTCGTCTGGCGCGTGAATTCGGCGTTAACCTGGCGAAAGTGAAAGGCACCGGTCGTAAAGGTCGCATCCTGCGCGAAGACGTTCAGGCTTACGTGAAAGACGCGGTGAAACGCGCTGAAGCGGCCCCGGCCGCTGCCGGCGGCGGTCTGCCAGGCATGCTGCCATGGCCGAAAGTGGACTTCAGCAAGTTCGGCGAGATCGAAGAAGTCGAAATGGGCCGCATCCAGAAGATCTCTGGCGCGAACCTGAGCCGCAACTGGGTGATGATCCCGCACGTGACTCACTTCGACAAAACCGACATCACCGATCTGGAAGCGTTCCGCAAACAGCAGAACGAAGAAGCGGCCAAGCGCAAGCTGGACGTGAAGTTCACGCCTGTCGTGTTCATCATGAAAGCCGTTGCTGCCGCTCTGGAGCAGATGCCGCGCTTCAACAGCTCGCTGTCCGAAGACGGTCAGAAGCTGACGCTGAAGAAATACATCAACATCGGCGTGGCGGTAGATACCCCGAACGGCCTGGTGGTTCCGGTGTTCAAGGACGTGAACAAGAAGAGCATCACCGAGCTGTCTCGCGAACTGATGACCATCTCCAAGAAAGCGCGCGACGGCAAGCTGACCGCGGGCGAGATGCAGGGCGGCTGCTTCACCATCTCCAGCCTGGGTGGCATCGGGACGACTCACTTCGCGCCGATCGTCAACGCGCCGGAAGTGGCTATCCTGGGCGTCTCCAAGTCTGCGATGGAGCCGGTCTGGAACGGTAAAGAGTTCATGCCGCGCCTGATGATGCCGATGTCGCTGTCCTTCGACCACCGTGTTATCGACGGTGCCGATGGTGCGCGCTTCATCACCATCATCAACAACATGTTGTCCGACATTCGCCGTCTGGTGATGTAATGCAAAAGGGGCGCAGCATGCTGCGCCCCTGACGATTCTGTAGCAGTTTTGTCGGATTTTGCATAACTCGACAAAATTGTTGAGACACGGGTCACTCGAACACGCTTTGCAGATTATTAACAATTCTGTAAACTGCTCGCGGTGTAAGCGTCCCGGTGGATGAAGGGCGTTATGAGATCGATTAGCAATAAAAATGACGTCTGACCCGCCGGACAATCAATTAAGAGGTCATGATGAGTACTGAAATTAAAACTCAGGTCGTGGTACTTGGGGCGGGCCCGGCAGGTTACTCTGCAGCCTTTCGTTGCGCTGACTTAGGTCTTGAAACCGTTCTGGTTGAACGTTATTCCACTCTGGGCGGGGTTTGCCTGAACGTGGGATGTATCCCTTCCAAAGCACTGCTGCACGTTGCCAAAGTGATCGAAGAAGCCAAAGCGCTGGCCGAACACGGCATCGTTTTCGGCGAGCCGAAAACCGACATCGACAAAGTGCGCGTCTGGAAAGAAAAAGTCATCACTCAGCTGACCGGCGGTCTGGCTGGCATGGCGAAAGGCCGTAAAGTGAAAGTGGTCAACGGCCTGGGCAAGTTCACCGGTGCTAACACCCTGGTTGTTGAAGGCGAAAACGGCCCAACCACCATCAACTTCGACAACGCCATCATCGCTGCAGGTTCTCGTCCGATCCAACTGCCATTCATTCCTCATGAAGATCCACGCGTGTGGGATTCCACCGATGCGCTGGAGCTGAAAACCGTCCCAGAGCGTCTGCTGGTTATGGGCGGCGGCATCATCGGCCTGGAAATGGGCACCGTATACCATGCGCTGGGTTCACAGATCGACGTCGTTGAGATGTTCGATCAGGTTATCCCGGCGGCAGATAAAGACGTGGTGAAAGTCTTCACCAAACGTATCAGCAAGCAGTTCAACCTGATGCTGGAAACCAAAGTGACCGCGGTAGAAGCCAAAGAAGACGGCATCTACGTCACGATGGAAGGTAAAAAAGCGCCGGCAGAACCACAGCGTTACGACGCGGTGCTGGTGGCGATCGGCCGCGTGCCGAACGGCAAACTGCTGGATGCCGGCAAAGCCGGTGTTGAAGTTGACGAGCGTGGCTTCATCAACGTCGACAAACAGCTGCGCACCAACGTGCCGCACATCTTCGCTATCGGCGACATCGTCGGTCAGCCGATGCTGGCGCACAAAGGCGTGCACGAAGGCCACGTTGCCGCAGAAGTTATCGCCGGCATGAAGCACTACTTCGATCCGAAAGTGATCCCATCCATCGCTTACACCGAGCCGGAAGTGGCATGGGTGGGTCTGACCGAGAAAGAAGCGAAAGAGAAAGGCATCAGCTACGAAACCTCCACCTTCCCGTGGGCGGCTTCCGGCCGTGCGATCGCTTCCGACTGTGCAGACGGCATGACCAAACTGATCTTCGACAAAGAAACTCACCGCATCATCGGTGGCGCGATTGTCGGCACCAACGGCGGCGAACTGCTGGGTGAAATCGGTCTGGCTATCGAGATGGGCTGCGACGCGGAAGACATCGCGCTGACCATCCACGCTCACCCGACCCTGCACGAATCCGTGGGCCTGGCGGCGGAGATCTACGAAGGCAGCATCACCGACCTGCCTAACCCGAAAGCCAAGAAGAAGTAATTCTGCTGGCTTGACCGGTTAACAAGCGGCTCCTGAAAAGGGGCCGTTTTTTTTGCTCAAACTCAGAAAGCGGTTTTTTTGTGGCCGCTGCGCCAAATTCCGATCCTCCTGCTTATATCCATTCTAATTATATGGATATAATGCCCTGCTAGTCCGGCAGCCGATTACGCTGCGCTCAACGATTCAGCAAAGATTTAATGTTGCTTTTATGTGAACGAATTAACAACCGTTTCAAATCCTGATATGCTGGCTGAGCGGAACCGGGCACTGTACCTTACAGTCCAGGACATCGACAGCAGTGCCCCGTCGGGATAGATGGCATCAATATCGCCGTGCGCTCTACCCATCAGTCTTTCATGCTGTAACGCTGTTTGACCGTGTCTGTTTGCCCCAATCACCGTTTCGGGGCCTTTACGGGCCGATCGCCTAGCCACAGAGTGAAACCCCAAGGGTATAAACCCGGTTTGCATATACGCCAGGCACAATAAATGACAATGAGAGCGAGGAGAACGTCGTGCTAGAAGAATACCGTAAGCACGTAGCCGAGCGTGCTGCTGAGGGCATCGCCCCTAAGCCGCTAGACGCCACCCAAATGGCCGCGCTGGTCGAACTACTGAAGAATCCGCCAAAAGGCGAAGAAGAATTCCTGTTAGACCTGCTGATTAACCGTGTTCCACCGGGCGTCGACGAAGCCGCCTACGTCAAAGCAGGTTTCCTGGCGGCCATCGCCAAAGGTGAAGCGACATCCCCCCTGGTTACCCCCGAGAAAGCCATTGAACTGTTAGGCACCATGCAGGGCGGCTATAACATTCACCCGCTGATCGAAGCGCTGGATAACGAAACGCTGGCGCCTATCGCCGCGAAAGCGCTGTCCCACACGCTGCTGATGTTCGACAACTTCTACGACGTGGAAGAGAAGGCCAAGGCCGGTAACCCGCACGCCAAGCAGATCATGCAGTCCTGGGCCGACGCCGAATGGTACTTGTCGCGCCCTGAGCTGGCGGAAAAGATCACCGTCACCGTGTTCAAAGTCACCGGCGAAACCAACACCGATGACCTTTCTCCGGCGCCGGACGCCTGGTCGCGCCCGGATATCCCGCTGCACGCGCTGGCGATGCTGAAAAACGAACGTGAAGGCATCGTGCCGGATCAGCCGGGCAGCGTCGGCCCGATCAAACAGATCGAGCTGCTGAACAAAAAAGGCTTCCCGCTGGCTTACGTCGGCGACGTGGTCGGCACCGGTTCTTCCCGTAAATCCGCCACCAACTCCGTGCTGTGGTTTATGGGCGACGACATCCCGCACGTGCCGAACAAGCGCGGCGGCGGCGTGGTGCTGGGCGGCAAGATTGCGCCTATCTTCTTCAACACCATGGAAGATGCCGGCGCCTTGCCGATCGAAGTGGACGTGTCCGAGCTGAACATGGGCGACGTGATCGACGTTTACCCATACAAAGGTGAAGTGCGCAACCACGAAACCGGCGCGCTGATCGCCAACTTCGAGCTGAAAACCGACGTGCTGCTGGATGAAGTGCGCGCCGGCGGCCGTATCCCGCTGATCATCGGCCGCGGCCTGACCACCAAGGCGCGCGAAGCGCTGGGTCTGCCGCACAGCGATGTGTTCCGTATCGCCAAACCGGTCGCCGCCAGCAGCAAAGGCTTCTCGCTGGCGCAGAAAATGGTCGGCCGCGCCTGCGGCGTCGCCGGCATTCGCCCTGGCGAATACTGCGAACCGAAGATGACCTCCGTCGGTTCTCAGGACACCACCGGCCCGATGACCCGCGATGAGCTGAAAGACCTGGCCTGCCTCGGCTTCTCCGCCGATCTGGTCATGCAGTCATTCTGCCACACCGCCGCGTACCCGAAACCGGTCGACGTGACCACGCACCACACGCTGCCTGACTTCATCATGAACCGCGGCGGCGTCTCGCTGCGTCCGGGCGACGGCGTGATCCACTCCTGGCTGAACCGCATGCTGCTGCCTGACACCGTCGGCACCGGCGGCGATTCCCACACCCGCTTCCCGATCGGCATCTCCTTCCCGGCCGGTTCCGGCCTGGTGGCGTTTGCCGCCGCGACCGGCGTAATGCCGCTGGATATGCCTGAGTCGGTGCTGGTGCGCTTCAAAGGCAAAATGCAGCCGGGCATCACCCTGCGCGATCTGGTGCACGCCATCCCTTACTACGCGATCCAGCAAGGCTTGCTGACCGTCGAGAAGAAGGGCAAGAAAAACATCTTCTCCGGCCGCATCCTGGAGATCGAAGGCCTGCCGGATCTGAAGGTCGAGCAGGCGTTTGAGCTGACCGATGCGTCCGCCGAACGTTCCGCCGCCGGTTGTACCATCAAGCTGGACAAGGCGCCGATCGAAGAGTACCTGAACTCCAACATCGTGCTGCTGAAGTGGATGATCTCCGAAGGTTACGGCGATCGCCGTACGCTGGAGCGCCGTATTCAGGGCATGGAAAAATGGCTGGCGGATCCGCAACTGCTGGAAGGCGATGCGGATGCGGAATACGCGGCGGTGATCGACATCGATCTGAACGAGATCAAAGAGCCGATCCTGTGCGCGCCGAACGATCCTGACGATGCGCGCCTGCTGTCCGACGTGGCCAACAGCAAAATCGATGAAGTGTTCATCGGTTCTTGCATGACCAACATCGGCCACTTCCGCGCGGCCGGCAAACTGCTGGATCAGCATAAGGGCCAGCTGCCGACCCGCTTGTGGGTGGCACCGCCAACCAAGATGGACGCGGCTCAGCTGACCGAAGAAGGCTACTACAGCGTCTTCGGCAAGAGCGGCGCACGTATCGAGATCCCGGGTTGCTCGCTGTGCATGGGCAACCAGGCGCGCGTGGCGGACGGTGCGACGGTGGTCTCCACCTCGACCCGTAACTTCCCGAACCGTCTGGGCACCGGCGCCAACGTCTATCTGGCGTCAGCTGAACTGGCTGCGGTTGCGTCCCTGCTGGGCCGCCTGCCGACGCCGGACGAGTACCAGACCTATATGGCGCAGGTCGACAAGACGGCGGCGGATACCTACCGCTACCTGAACTTTGACCAGCTGGGGCAGTACACCGAAAAAGCCGACGGCGTGATCTTCCAAACCGCCGTGTAAGCCGCTATATTGCGCAACTGTTTAACGGGAGGCCTTGGCCTCCCGTTTTATTTTGCTCAGTTGCCAACTTTGCGAGCGCTCACTGAGTTAGTCCGCCATTTATGTTTACACTAAGAAAAAGGGCTCAGGAGGGCATGCTATGGATTACGAATTTCTGCGTGACGTCACCGGTCAGGTGATCGTCAGATTTTCGATGGGGCATGAAGCGATTGGCCACTGGATCAACGAAGAAGTCAAAGGCGATTTCAACCTGCTGGACCGGATTGAAGCCGGTGCGGCCGAGGTCAAAGGCAGTGAACGTCAATGGCAGCTGGAAGGCCATGAATATACGCTGCTGATGGATGGTGAGGAAGTGATGATCCGCGCCAATCAGCTGGAGTTCGAGGGCGATGAAATGGAAGAGGGGATGAATTACTACGACGAAGAAAGCCTCTCATTCTGCGGCGTTGAGGACTTCCTGCTGGTGTTGAAGGCCTATCGTTCTTTCATGCTGAAGTACTAAGCATCAGGGCGCGGCGTGTGAACTGCACCCCAAATGTTGGACACATCTGACATTTGGAGGTGCAGTTCTATGAAGTTTTCGCTGCAAGACAAACTCAGTGCCGTCCGGCATTACCTTGCCGGGCTTGGCAGCCAGCGGCAAACCGCCAGAAAGT
>NZ_JAVHUX010000020.1:0-202387 GCF_030954545.1 Serratia sp. MF1(2023)
GAGCGCGGGAGGATTTATCTATCTGGAAGCGCCAGGCGCTGGAGGCTGAAGATAAGGTGCGCCATTTGGAAAGAGTGAACGACCACTTGGTCAAAGAGGCACAAGGCGAACACAGGTTTGGCGAGCCAATCATCACCGCCCTGCCAGCGCCAGCAGTGCCAGAGGAAATGAAACGCGATCCTGATGCTGATGTGTTCGATCCTGGGTTTATGAATGGCTGGAACGCCTGCCGCGCCGCAATGCTGGCAGCAGCGCCGGAGAGTGATAAATAGCATTAACAGAGTTTTATTCTAAAAAGTGGTGTTTTTCAGCCGAGAGAAACACCGCTAAAATCCTTTAAATCCTCAATCCAACAGGGTAAACATAATGTATTGGTGTTTTTATTCAAATCCTGCCTGGCTTTTCATTCACATAAATGCATAAACAATGCATAAAACATGCATATAGGAATATTCTGCTGAAAAATGAGGTTGGGCAGCTACGCAATGCATCGCTTAAATAACGCATTATTGATCATTTGCAGTATTTTACTCTGAATTAGTGGCTATAAAATAATGTAGAAAGTATGGAGATTTTGTGATGATTTCGTTCGATTGGTTGTATCATTGAGGGTTATGGGGAAAAATAAAAAAACTTAACCCATAAGAATTGAAGGGAATGAAAGTGGCATTAAGATTTAGGAAAAGAATTAAAATATGGGATGGACTATATGTTAATCTTGGCAAGAATGGCGTTAGTGCATCAGCAAGAGTAAAAGGAGCCGGTGTTACAGTTGGTGGAAAGGGAGTAACTACTAGCGCCGGATTGCCTGGTACTGGACTATCTGTTTCTAAAAGACATGGATTTAAAAAAGAAAATGATAAAGCAGAAGAAATAAACGAATATACTGAAAAAATGAATGAGTTAACAACAAAACTAGAAGAATTAACAGATAGAATAAAGGGAGAGAGAAATTTATTCACCTTGCTTTGTTGTTTGGTAGAATTTTTACTGATACTTGCAGGATTTATAATTTTGCTAATTCAGGGATTTTTTATGTTGTTATTCGCATCAATTGGACTATTCATTAGTGGGTTTATACTTTATCTTTTATGTAAAATAATTTTCTAATAAAAATCTTAAAAGTGCCCCGAAAGGGGCTTTTTTTTGCATCAATGCGGAGTGTAATATTTTTGTAATATTGTGATGAAAATGTGAAGATTTAGGTGAATTAAAATAATCTGTTGCTTTTGTTTTTATCTTGAAATACTATCATCATGTAAGGCACAGATTGAAGCATCATTATAGTGAGTATTGTCCCCGACGCTATCCAGGGGGCGTTCCCCACCCGAGCTATAATGGTGCTTCATTCTGTGAATAATAAAAAATAAATCTATCATCCTCAAACGACAAAAAAGACGCCAGGGTCACAACACCAGGGAACCCAACCGCTAATCATCCTGCCCGCAAATGCGGGCTTTTTTTTACTTGATTTTAATCAGATCTAGTCTACATTTCACCATGCCCAATCTACCAAGAGATTGTCTTATGAGTGAAAAATTAAAACTTTATGATTTGATTGAGGGTGATATTCCTGGTGGCTTACCTTCTAATGGGTTTGTTCTTCTGGAAGTAAAAGATAAATGTGTGATCAGTGCCGAATTTTTTAATCAAGACACTTTTTGGATTTGCAGTGAAGAAGATTTTGATTCATATAAATCTATAGCCGCTCTGATAGAAAAGGTTAAGAGTAGAAGATTCACGCATTAGAAGTGATAAACCCGCCTTTCAGCGGGTTTTTTGTTGATTACTTACTTGATTGATTTTGCACTTAGATATAATGATTCTTGCGGGCCTGGTTTAATTTTATTTTTTAATTTTTCTATTATTTCTGATGAATCCCCAAACTGAAGATTTTCATTGAAAAAGTTATAAGCATTTATAAAATTTAATAAATACCTTTCTTCATTTGGTTTCCCTCCCTTGAGTCTCAAGAACTCAATAGTCATCGTAAACGCTTCATTATTATCAAATTTCATTTCTATTCCTTGTTGTGTTTGTTTCGGATCTGAAGATAGCAAATCACACATAAAAAAACGACAAAAAAAAGCCCTGCAAAATGCAAGGCGTTTGGTTTCTTGAGTTAGCTCAAGATTAGCTCTGTTATCGCTCCATCTACCACAGTAAAGGTAATCATACTGCGATAAGTGCCAATGACAGGGATCATGATAGTTTGACCGTCACGAACCATAGCGAAAGAATAAGTTGAAGGTGAACTTTCTGGCTTGCAAGGAAAATCAACAGCAAATTCAGCCAGATCAATATCATGTTCAGAATCATCAGGCGGAGAGCCAGGAAAAGGAGGTAAATCAGTCATCATTGATCCCACAATGTTTTTTATAAGTGCTGATTGCCAGATTGACTAACTCCTTACCATCTGACGTATTAAAGAACGCAGGCAAGCCGCCGATATTGGCGCTAAGCCAGCGCTGATCATTCTCAGTCATAACCCCACCGATAGCGGATAAAATAGCGGCCCCTGGTGGCACTGGTGGCGCTGCTGGTGGAGCTAACATAGGTAACGCGCCTTGATATCCTTGCTGTTGCTGATAAGCCCCTAATTGCCGCTGAATTTCCTGTTGAATTAATAATTGAAAATTCGGGATCTGCGTTTGTTGTTGAGCTTGCGGCATCTGCTGCTGTTGTTGATATGGTTGCTGATATTGAGGCTGTTGGTATTGTGGCTGCTGATACGGTTGCTGATATGGCTGCTGAATCCCTTGCAACTGTTGTTTCAGCCCTTCAAGCTGCTGAAGATAAGGGGCTGTTGATAATTGGTTTAAGTAAGGGTTAAACATAGAATTTCCTGCTGAAAAATGAGGTTGGCCAACTAGGGCGCACACCATGAATATTCTGCGATTTAAAAAAATGCATCGCAAAAACTCTAAAAAGCCCCCTTTTCAGGGGGCTGGAGTGATTACAGGCGGGTGTTGATAGGGTTGGCAGTCTGCGCCGCGCCGGTCAATGTACCGCTACCGATGTTGATTTGTGCGTTAGTGGCTTTAGCCAGCTGAGACACTTCGCACAGTTCACGGAAGCAGCGATCATTAAAGATTGCCTGTGCTTGTGCTTGCGCCTGGATCTGGCCCTGAAGCTGGTTAGAGGTATTGTTCATACTGATACGGATACCATCTTCACCGTCGCGCCGGCGGTGTTCGTGGCGCAGTTCAGTTACTTCATTAGCCAGTACAGTGATCTGGCGGTTCAGGTTTTCGCGGTCAATGGAACCGATCAGGGCGCGGGTTTTCTCGCCGTCATTCTGAACCGTCTGAGAAACGGCCCAACCGGTTTTTTCAACGTTGAAATTAACGCCGCAAATCTGCTGGCCCAATTGGAACATGGTATTAGCCTGCGCCAATTGAATTGCGGTTTGACCTTGAGTAAGGGCAATAGTTTGTTCTAACGTCTGCTGGTTAATGTTGTTTTGAACGCCAGCCAACGCAAGTTGCGTTTGCGCTTCAGCCAGGGGGATAGCAGCCTGAATATCGCCTAATTTCGAAAGCGCCTGGATATCCAAGATATCATCAGGCGTAGCACAGCGACGAGCTTCACAGCAACCGTCAACGCCATGATGGCGGAAACCATCGAAACCACCGCCAAAGCCACCGCCGAAACCAAAGCCACCACGTCCGAGGAGTGCCCCAATAAGCAGGCCACCAAGGATACCACCACCACCAAGGCCAAAACCGTCATGCCCATAGCCACCACCCATACCGGCACCAGTACCCATAGGAGAGCTTGCAAAGATATTTACGCCTTCGCTACCGTGCATATATTTCGCCCCTTTATCGTATTTCATTTTGTAGTCATGTTTATGACCGTGTTTATGTTTGTGCTTGTGTTTAACGATTGTATCTTTTGTAACGACGTCTAATTCGTCGTCGTCGATTCGAGCCATATAATAAAATTCCTATATTGGTTGACCGCGTTACAATTAATTAACTATTATGAATGATTAGTAAATATGGCTTAGGAAAAGTCATGGATAGCCGGGACAAGTTCAGTTTTAAATACTGCAAATGTTGTGGGAGTAAGCTTTACTATTGTGAGTTTTGCGGGAAGTGGTATCCACGAAAGCGAAGCGATCAAAAAGTGCATGGGGGTTCATGTAGGAAAAGAAAAGAGAGGGCAAAATTTATGGTTAAGACAAATGACGGTAAAAAATTGCATTTGCTCGGTGAAGTGAAGGATGGGGTGATTGAGCTGGTGGCATTTAAATATTACAATCGCCGACTTCATGAATGGGTTTATGAGTTGAAGCCCAAAAGCGAATTAGAGAAATAAAAATTAATTTTCTATCTGCCCTGGTGTTTGCCAGGGCTTTTTATGGAGTGAAAGTAATGAAGATTGGAATTGATTTTGATTGCACATTGACCGCTGACGTTAATTTGTTTAGTATGTTTGTTCGCGGAGCATTAATTAACGGTCATGAGATTAAAATCGTGACTTATCGCCACCCTGATAACAAGAGTGGTAATATTGATGCTATCGCTGAAGCCCTCGGAATTGAAATTATTTTCACTGATCACGAACAAAAAAATTCTTTTTGCGAAAAGCTTGGTTGGATTCCTGATATCTGGATTGATGATAAACCAGAGCGAATCCCAACGCCGTCTAAGCTGGTGGAGCGATTAGAAGAAATTGAAGATGAAGACGCCGCCGATTTTTGGCATACAGCATTTGAGGATGAATAAAAATGTTTGATGAAGAAAATTTTGAAATGAAAACACTAATTTTTTTCCCTGGCGCATTGGTGGAAGTTAAAATTAGCGGTGAGCATGGGCGTGTAGAAGCAGCAACCCAACATTTGCGAGGGGATAATACTTATCTTGTTCGTTATCTGTCTGCCAATGGTCAGGCAATGGAGCGTACATTTGAAGAACATGAAATCAAAAGATCAACCCTGTCAAAGTCCGTTTAATAAAAATAAATTTAACTGAGGATATGAAATGTTTATTTATAGCTTTGGTCAAGACGTTGCTATTACCGTTTCCGGTGAGTGCGGGAAAATCAAAGGACGCGCGGAATTTATTTATTCACCAAATCAGTATCTATTGATTTATAAAACTGCTGACGGACGCGCCGAGGAACGTTGGGTAGATGAAACCGAACTATCAGCGGTCAAGCCTCAAGAAGAAATTAATAAAACTGAAAAAAATAATCAATCTCCCGCTGGTGGCATCAAAGGTGAAGAAAAGATCATTTGCACTTGTGCTCTAGATACCTGCGCCAATCATTCAAATCTTTATTTTTTCCAACAATTGGAAGAATCATTTGGGAATAAATCGCCACTACAACCGCATGTGATTATGGTTCATCACGAATAGTTAAAAATGGGGAAGGAAATGAATAAATTATTAGATATAATCCTTCCTCGCTTCATCGAAGAAAAAGTATTATTTGATTATGATGAAGTGATTGAGGCTTATCTTCCTGTTTGTAGTGTTAATGATTTAAAGCCTGGCGAATATTTCCCAATGATTGGGACAATAAAAAGTTTTAATTTTTTTGGTATCGGGTTGTTCCCTAAGCTGGTGGGAAAGTTAGAAAAGTTCAAAAAATAAATAAGCGCCGATCGTCGCCGTTCTTTCATGTTAGCGAATAGGTAGCCTTAATCTATAGGTTAGCGCATGAAATGTATCAAAAACGATAATGCGGGGTAGAGTCTCCCCTCACAGCCGGAAACGTCAGACGGCGCAGAAGATGGACGTGACAGCCGGAGAGACGGCAATCATATGTAAATTCATAATCACACATGTAAATCAATTGTTTATTTAAAGTGATGCCAATCACACAATAAAAAAATTCTTATGGCTGGTCTGATGAGGTAGGGATAGTGTCTTAGTCCAATCTTCTAACCATGTTAGCCAATGCAATGTATAGAAAAAGCGGTACTGTCAAGAGAAATGAAAAGATTCATAAACTGATATCTAACGGCTATAGATTTGCAACAATTAAAAATAACAAAGTAGAAAAATATTTCAGATATGAATATCAGGCTAAGCATTACATCAAACGTAATGTTAACTTGATAAACATTTATCATCTTCTTGAATCCGCCGATATCAATTTATAAAAAATAATTTCGAATCAAATCATTCTCATATAAACCGCTCTCAAGCGGTTTTGTTCGTTTTGGAACTGTTCAAACAAAAAGCAATGAAGGTTATTTTTTATACATTATTATGTAAGTCATTGATTGTAAAGGGATACCCCCGGCATAGGTTCTCCCGGCGGGGTGGGTAACTGCGGGGCGCTAGCGAGTCCCATTTTTTATATATATTCTGAAAATAATATCAGAGCAACAATGACAGCAACACGGACTATATAAAATCCAGGCGTGGCGCGGGCTGGCTGATATAAAAGATTATTTTTTGATCTGTTGCATAATGCAAATCAATGCAACACATAACACACAAATATTATATTGAAACCCGCGTCATTCCTGGGTTATAACTAAATCATTCACAAAATAATATTATTGTTGCGCAGAATAAATATTGCAAAAATATATTCAAAAAAAACATACGCAACATATAGCGCAACACGCAGGTAAAAAAATATGGCTAGACCAAAAAAAATAGACGGAAAAACCGCAGCAGAATTATCAAGAATGTTTGATGTGAATCGATCCACGGTAACTAGACATGTTCAAAGCGGAAATATTATTTCAATTGGTGAAAGTGAAAAAGGCAGCAAGCTTTATGATCCAGAGCAAGCCGGGCCGTTCTTAAGAAATGCTATATTAAATAGCAGAAAGATAGATTCAGATAATTCTTCCATTGAAGAAAGCTCAATAGCGAAACCAGTTCATGATGAAGTAATTCCAGTTGGAACAGAATTTGATGAATGGTTAATAGATTTATTTGGATCTGATTTTTCAAAGTTGGATGATCAAAAAAAATTAAGCCGCAGCCGTTCTGTTCGTGAAGCTCGCATGGCTGCATTAGCAGACATTGAAACAAAAAAAGCAAGGGGATTATTGATAGAAAAGGAAACCGTAGGAAGACAATTAAAAATGATTTCCGCCTCTTGGTGTGCAACCTTGCATACTTTCCCCTCAAGATGGTCTTCCGATTTGGTGGCAATGACAAACCAACATGAAATAAAACAATATTTAATTGATGAAATGAATAATTTAATTGATGAAGTGCTAGAAAAATGGCGAGCATTAGAAGACCCGGAGGAACGTTAATTTGTTTTCTGCTGATCTTTCTATTGAAGGTATTTCAAGACTTTCCACACTATCTGTTAGTGAGTGGGCTGATTCTTTTAGAATACTGCCTCAGTCTGGAAGTAGTGAGCCTGGGCCTTGGCGCACATCGCGAACACCATATTTAAAAGGAATCATGGATGAATTATCGGCATCATGCCCAACTAGAGAAATAGTATTTGCTAAAGGTTCTCAAATTGGAGCATCAGAAGCCGGGACAAATTGGCTTATGTATCTAATTGATCAACAGCCAGGGCCTTTATTGGCATTACAACCAACTGAATTAACTGCTATGAGGTGGAGCAAGCAACGTATAGGCCCATCATTATTGCAGTGCAAAAAATTAGATAATAAATTACAAAAAAATAATGGTAATACGTTATTACAAAAAGATTTTGTAAATGGAACGTTAATTTTAAGCGGTGCTAATAGTCCTGCGTCATTGGCCTCTATGCCTATTAGTGCTATTTATTTTGATGAAGTAGATCGTTATCCCATTTCCGCCGGTGATGAAGGTGATCCTATTGGGTTGGCTTTGCGCCGTACAGCCACCTTCCCAAATGCAAAAATTTATTATTCTTCAACACCCACACTTTTAGAAATTTCTAGGGTTTGGGATCTATGGGAGAATAGCGATAAACGGCGCTATATGGTGCCTTGCCCGCATTGTGATGAAAGGCAAGCCTTAGAGTTTGAAAGCATGACTTGGACGCCTGGTGAGCCTGACAGCGCGGCTATGGTATGCATCCATTGTGGATGCCTAATGGAAGAACATCATAAAAGAACAATGCTATCAAATGGTGTATGGATTGCTGAAAATCCAAAGCATTGGCGGGCTGGATTTCATTTATCTTCTTTATATTCCCCTGCTGGCTGGATGCCGTGGGCTGATGTAGTAAGAGCGTTTGAAGCCGCTGAAGGTAAGCCGGAAGAAATGAAGGTTTTCACCAATACAATATTGGGCTTGCCGTGGGAAGAAACAGGAGAAGCTTTAGCCGCTGAATATTTTGAGAAAAGAAAGGAATATTATAACGGTGAAGTTCCAAATGATGTATTGATGTTGACATTAGCAGCAGATACCCAGCATGACCGCATAGAATATGAGGTATGTGGGTGGGGAGTTGATGAGGAATCCTGGGGTATAAAATACGGCGTCATATATGGTGACATGTCACAGCTAGTAGGGCGTGACGTTTCAAACCCTACGCCGTGGGAACAATTAGATTTAATTAGGCGGCAAATATATAGAAGAGAAGATGGCCGTGAAATGCGAATTGCTATAACATTAGTTGATTCAGGGGGTAAATTTACAGATACTGTTTATAAATATACAAAGGCGCGTGAAAAATTAAGAGTGTTCTCTATTAAGGGTGGATCTGTTGCTGATCGTCCATTATTATCAAAACCAACAAGAAATAATAAAGAAAAAGCCGCTTTATTTGTGTTAGGTGTTGGTAAAGGTAAATCTTTAGTTTATCATCGTTTAAAAATACAAAAACCAGGCGCTGGTTTTTGCCATTATCCAAAAGATGAAAGCAGCGGTTATGATCCATTGTATTATTCTGGTCTAACAAATGAAAAATTAGTAAAGCGCCGTGTAAATGGAAAAACTGTTTTGCGATGGGAAAAACCAAAAGACAAACCAAATGAACCTTTTGATATCAGAGTTTATGGAACGGCAGCAATAAGAATTTTAAATCCAAAGTGGGAACAATTAGCAAAAATTCCAAAGCCAAAGAGGCCAGAAGTTCCTAAAAAAGTGGAGAGCGAGAATAAATTACCTCAACCATCTTGGAATCCTCCGGCAAAAAAATAATTTTTATAGGTGAAAATATGGAAGAAGTAAAAAATAAATTAAAATTAGAAACAGCCAGTCTAACCCCCAAGCTTAGATTGCGAGCAATGATCCTTCAGGTTGATACCGCAATTGAAAACATTATGAGCGCTCAATCATATAACATTGCCGGGCAATCATTAACTAGAGCAAATTTAAATGATCTGCGTTTATGGCGTTCACAGCTTCAAAAAGAATTAATCGGTTTAAAAGGCCCGCTTAGAAAAATGACAACAGTTAATTTTAATAATAATAATTCGTAAGGCAAAAACATGGCATTTATTGATAAATTAATTGGTGCTGTTTCTCCATCATGGGCGTTAAAACGTTCAGAAGCTCGGACAAGATTGGCAATGAATAATCAGGTTCGGGGTGTTTTATTAGGTGGTGGATCATATAATGGCGTTAAAAACAATGGAGTAATGCAAAACTGGAATAGTAATGATTTAACATCAAATAGTTCATTGCTTCCAAACGTAGAAGTTTTGCGCGCCAGATCGCATGATTTATATCGTAATGCTCCTGCTGCGCGTGGCGCAATTAAAACAATAGCAGCAAACGTAATAGGATCAGGATTAGTAATGCGTTCAACTCCTGATGCCGTCGCCTTGGGATTGTCATCTGAAGATGCTAGAGAATGGGCTGATAATGCGGAGAGACAATTTGAATTATGGGCCGAACATCCATTAAGTTGTGATTTTTCTCGCAAAATGACGTTTGCACAAATACAAAGATTAGCGAATAGCAGCCAACAATTGAGCGGTGATGTTTTTGTTTTAATGCCGTGGGTAAAGCGATCAGGAACGGAATATAATTTAAAATTACGTTTAATTGATGCTGCGAGGGTATGTAATCCAAATGATAGAGAGGATACCTTTGAAATCGCTGGTGGAATTGAATATAATGAAGATCGAATCCCTGTTGCAATTCACATTAGAACTCCACACCCAGGAGATCAATTAAGTTTTGAAAATCCAACATGGGAAAGAATTCCATATTATGGAGAAAAAACAGGTAGATTAAATATCCTCCACATTATGGAGCATGAGTATATTGATCAAGCTCGCGGAGAGCCTGTTTTAGCACCCGTAATAGAGCCATTACAGCAAATTTCAAAGTATTCACAAGCTGAATTAACTGCTGCTGTGATTAACGCTATGATGGCTGTTTTTATTGAAAAAACTGATATTGATCCATCTGATGCCGCCGCCACATATGACGATGAAGAAAATTTAAATTCTTCAGAATCATCAAGACCTGATTTGGAGTCTGGAACGTGGATAGAAGGTGCTCCAGGTGAAAAAGCAACAGTATTAGCAGCTACGCGACCTTCTGCACAGTTCGATCCTTTTTTTGTTGCCACAATGAAACAAATCGGAATGGCTTTAGAAATACCGCATGAAATATTAATGAAGCAATTCACTAATAGTTATAGCGCAAGTCGAGCAGCAATTTTAGAAGCTTGGAAATCATGGAAAGTTAGAAGGAATTGGTTAATCACAACGTTATGCCGTCCGGTATATGAAGAGTTTTTAACTGAGGCGGTTTTAACAGGAAGAATTAACGCGCCTGGTTTTATGGATTCAATGTCTATCAGAGCTGCTTATAGCCGGGCAAATTGGGTAGGGCCAACCCAAGGGCAATTAGATCCAACAAAAGAAATTGAAGCGGCAAATAAGGCTGTTGAAAGTGGATTTACTACGCGCTCTATGGCTGCTGCTGAATTGAATGGTCAAGATTTTGAACAAATTGTAATTTCTCAACATCAAGAAAAAGAATTGTGTAAAAAATATGGTTTAACATTTGGATCTGAAGTTTTTCAGCCAGGTGTGGTAACTAATTCAAACCCTGAGGAAGAGGAATAAAATGAATAAAAAACCATGCGCCAGGGTGTTAGCATCAATGAAAAATCAACATTGGGCAATTCGACCTGAAGCGCTTGAAACTTTATTTTCTATTGCGCAACGTCAATATAGTAATCCTGCGCAAGCCTTAGAATTATCAGAAGAATATAAATCTAGTGGTTTATCTCCAGAAGAAACACCAGGCGTTGCCATTATTGATGTTACTGGCCCTATTTTCGCAAGGGCTGATATTTTTACTGAAATTAGTGGCGCTACAAGCTGTGAAACGTTAACATTAGCATTAGATGAAGCATTAGAAGATCCAGCAATACAGGGGATTGTTTTTAGATTTGATAGCCCTGGCGGTCAGGTGACAGGGACTCATGAATTAGCGCATCATATTTATAAATCACGCGATATAAAGCCTATTGTTTCATATGTTTCTGGCAGTGCCGCAAGTGCTGCATATTGGTTGGCTTCAGCAACATCATATATTTTTACCGATCGTGTTTCTTCATTGGGTTGCCTTGGTATTGTAGCGGCCTGGACTGATGATACAGCAGCAAAAGAAAAAGCCGGTTTGGTAGAATATGAGGTTGTTTCATCACAAACACCAAACAAACGCCAGTCATTAAATAGTGATGAAGGTCGTGCTACTCTTCAAAAAGAACTTGATGGATTAGCAGATATTTTTATCAGCGATATTGCATTATTCCGTGGTGTATCTACTGAAAAGGTTTTATCTGATTTTGGTCAAGGTGGAACTCTTTTAGCTGATTCTGCAATTGATGTAGGATTAGCTGATGAATTAAATAATTTACGCGATGTTGTAGCATTATTATCTGAATCAGAAAATAATGTAGCCATTAATAAAACAGGAGATCCAACAATGGCAGGTTTTAAACGTTTTGGAAGTAAAAAAAATAATTTGCGCCGAAATGCATCAAAATCAGCGCAAGAATTAGATCCAACTGAAGAATTGACGCCGGAAGAACTTGAAGAAGAGCGTTTGCGCCAGGAAGAGGAAGAGGAGCGCCGCCAGGAAGAAGAAAATAATAATGAAGCCCTGGATGAAGAAGAAGATTTTGAACCAATTGAAGATGAAGAAGAAGAAGAAGATGCGGAAGAGGATGAAGATCGAGAAACAACCGCTATTCATCGTCGTGTAAATCAATTGGCAAAATCTCAACCAAATTTATATAAAGCGATTTTGCGCCGTGGTGCTCGCCGTGAACGCCGTAGAATTGAAAGTATCGAAGGGTTAGAAGCCGCTGGACGTGAATCAATCATTCAGGCAGCAAAATATTCAAGCCCTAAAACTATTGGTGCAACATCCCGTTCTATTCTAAGAGCAGAAAAAAAACGAAATGAACAGCGATTAAATGATTATCGCCATGATGCGCAATTTAATTCACCTCCTTTGAGTGGTGGCGCTGGCGGTTCTGCATCCAATCAAGCATTGGCAGAAAAAGCACTATTGGAACATGTTAAATTTGGCGCATCCAATAAAACTGGAGTTAAAAAAGTATGACAACTCAGATCGGGCAATTTAAATTTGTAAATATTTTTGCCGGTGAAATGTATCGCAGCACCAAAAGTGTAACTTTGGCTGCTGGCCGCATTTATCCGGCGGGTTCTGTATTGGCCTTGAATTCAGCAGGCGAATCAACATTAGTTGATAGTGGCGCAGAAGGTTCATTGTCAATACCCGATTCTGTACTGGCTGATGAAGTTGATGCCACTGAATCAACTGCTGTTGGTGTAGGTTATGCCACTGGAGAATTTAATCGAACTGCGCTTACATTTGGCGGATCGGATACCTGGGAAACTCATGCATCTACTGCGCGTGGTGTTGGTTTGTTCTTCCTCCCTGTTTCACAATTGCCAGAATAAGGAATAAAAAAATATGGCTGACAATAAAGTTGATCTGTATCAACCTCGTATGCTTGTAGCGGCTTTGCACCAGGCAGCATCACCACGCCGATTTTTAATGAAAACTTTTTTCAAAAATATCAAAACGCATGATACAAAAACGGTTGATTTAGATATCCGAAAAGGTAAACGAACTGTAGCCGCAATCGTTCACCCTCTTCATAATGGTAAAGTTGTCGAGCGGGCTGGATTTACAACTAATACTGTTCACCCAGCTTATACTAAAGAACTAATCCCAATGCGCCCAGGAGATACTGTTTCGCGGGCATTCGGTGAAGATTATAGTACGCCATTGACACCACAACAGCGAGCCGCGCGAATCCTTGGGGAAGATCTAAGTGAACTTGATGATCGTCTAACTCGGCGTGAAGAAGTAATGGCTGCGCAAGCTTTATTTAATGGTAAAGTTCATGTTCTTGGTGAAGGATTAGATTTTGAAGTTGATTTTGGTTATGAACAAGATCGTCATTTGATTACTCTTTCCGGTTCTGATACTTGGGATTCAGGCGGCGATCCTATGCGTGATCTTGATAATTGGTCAAGGGCTACGGTTGCCCGTTGTGGTTTGAAACCTGATATTGCAATCATGGGTAAAAATGTTTCCTGGGCTGTTCTTGATAATGAAAAAGTAAAAGAACGTCTTGATATCCGAAACTTCTTTATGGGGGCAATGGGGCCGGTTCAATCTGGAGCTATTGCAGAAGAAGAAGATGGTGTTACCTGGCATGGTCGTCTTGCCCCTTCAAACATTGATCTTTATACATATGATGAATTATGGCTAAACCCATTGACAGGTGAAGAGGAACCATTGATCCCTGATGATGCTATTTTCTTGGGTTCAACCCGAGCAGGGTGTTTAATGCAATATGGTTTGATTCAAAACATGTATGCATTGGGTTCTATGCCCCGTTTCCCTTTGTCATGGACTGAAAATAATGGTTCGGCGCGTTGGCTGCAATTGGAATCCGCACCAATGCCTAATCCTTATCAGGTCGATGCTTTTACTGTAGCTCGCGTATTGTCTGATTAAATTTAACGGGGGCTAAAATGGATGTTTTATTGATTCATCCTGTTCGGCATGATGGAATTAAATATAAAGCCGGTACAGAATTATCATTAACCAAAAAACAAGCCGAACGCTTGAAACGGCTGGGGGTAGCGATTAGCGTCCCTGGTTATGAAGAAGAAAGTGAAGCGCATGAAGAAGAATTAAATAATAAAAATCCAAATCTGGAAAATGAAAAAGGAAAAGATTTGGATAATGTAGATGGGAAAAATAAAAAAGAAGAAGAGGAAGAGGAAGAGGAAGAAGAGGAAGAAGAAGTTAATCTTGATGAATTCCTTGAGCCTGCCGATCCTGAAAGCATGACACGGGAAGAATTGGAAGCTGAATTGACTGCTGCCGGTATTGATTTCCCATCTAGCATTAGCAATAAAGCATTAACCGCGCGTGTAAAACGCCTGCGCGAACAGGATTAATAATGAGCCGATTCCTTGATCAAGTGCGCCGTGATATTTCCGATGTATTTCTTAATCAAGATGAATTTGGCAAAATTATTAAGTGGAACGGCAATGATTTAGCCGTGGCAGAAGATGCCACGGCTATTGTCGAAACACAATACGCCATTGGTTCAGATTTAGAAATGCGACGGTTAGTTTTTGGTGATAACGATTTAGATAGAAATCCATTACCATATGAACAAGTTTTCATTGATGGTGAAAGGTGGTTAGTTCGTGATGTTAGAAACCCCCCAGGATTTTTGATTGTAACATTAGAAAGAAACTCGGGATAAAATAGCATGATAAAATTAAAAATAGATGCTAAAAAATTGGGGGTTTCAGATAAAATATTAAATAAGTTAGGAGAAAATGCAGATAAAGTACAAATAGATGCATTAAACCGAACAATAACCGGGATGAGAACAGATGGAACCAGATTAATTGTTAAAGAAAGTGGATTAAAGCGACCAATAGTTTTTAAATCTTTCAGATTATACCAAGCAAATAAAAAACAAGATGCTCTTGGGGCGTCTGTTGTCATATCCGGTAAAACAATTCCATTATATCAATTTGCTCCTAAACCTTCTTCACCAATGACAGGAAGAACGAAGGGCGGCGTTAGGATTAGGGTTGGTAAAAGCAAAATACAATTCAAACATGCTTTTATTGGGAAAATGCCAAGCAATCATATTGGTATGTTTCAAAGGCAAATAAGCAAAAAAAATAAAAAAGGTAGAGAGCCAATCATAGAAATGTTTGGCCCATCAATGCCACAAATTGCCCATAGAGAAGAAATAGAAAATGAAGTAATGAAAAAAGCAGAAGAAAGATTTAATAAACGATTTGATCAGCAAGCTGATAGGTTTCTTAAAAAACAAGGATTGAAATAATGGATTCCTTTTTATTATTAGATGATATAAAAAATGAATTTAATAGTGGATTATCTAACTGGACTTTGCGACAATCTAACTTAGTAAATGGTAGAATGTCAGAATCAGAAGATTTAATAGAAAAATATTCCAACCCGAAAATATCTATTGGGCAATTACCACCGCGCAATAGTAATATGCAAAATGAAATAGAATCTGATTTTCCATTTATTTTAATTCGCCCGCTGGATGGTTCTTTAGATGGAGAAAAGCAAGCGGATTATGAAATAAATGTTGCTATAGTATGTGGGATTTATAGCCGTGAAAGCCGTGAATTATATGAGCATGGTGTACAGGATGTAATGAATTTAAATGATCGTTTATTAATGATTTTGGCATCAAAGCGCTTTTGGGCTGATAACAGATTTAAACGAACAGGGGAGTTAAAATGGGCAATTGGAGCTACACGCGCCCACGGAGCATATGAAGCAGGAATGCAAGAACAAGGGCCGTTTTTTCAAATGGTAATAGAAGCTCCTTTTGAAAGAACTGTTATTGTTCCAGAAAAACCAATATTAGAAACATTCCCACCACAAATAATTGTAGAGGTAAAAAAATGAAACAATTGGTTTATATGGGGCCAAATATTTCAAATTCTAGTATCATGTTGACGCATGGAACTATCTTCAAAGGTAAATTACCAGAACAAATCACTAAAAAAATTGAAAGTGATTCCTATTTTTCATCTTTGTTTGTTTCTGTAGATGGAGTGGCAAAAGCCAGGCTGGATCTAAATAAAGGTGATACGCATATTTCAAATTGTTATGCTCGTGTTTATGCTGAATCATTGAAAAATAAAAAGGGTTAAACTATGGCTTTTTTTCATGGGGTTAAATCCTCTCAAATTCCAACTTCATTAATTTCCCCAACCCAAAGCGATGCCGCTATTATGGTTGCCGTGGGATGCGCCCCAATTCATCGCCTAAGCGGCCAGGACGGCTCCGCGAAAGTAGGTAGCCTTGCACTATGCTATAACTATTCTGAGGCCGTGGCGGCTCTTGGAGTGCAGCAAACGGACGACTTTGAACAATGGGGATTATCTGAAGCGGCTTATAGTCATTTCGTATTATTCACATCATCCCCGGTAATCTTTATTAATTTGTTTGATCCTGAAAAGCATAAAACAGCCGTTTTGGATGAACAAGTTACTATTGTTGCTGGCGTTGCTCAGCTTGAATTTACTGATGTAATTCAAATTGACAGTGTTCAATTTCAAACTGAAGAAGCTGAAATTGGTGTAGATTTTTCATTGTCCAGCGCGGCCGGACAATTGCTAATCGCTAATGATGGTATGCTTCCACAAAGCGGGATTATTACGGTAAGCTATACTTATGCAAACCCTGAAAATGTTGAATCAACTGATGCTATCGGCGGGGTTGATCTTGAGACAGGATTAACTACTGGATTACAATTAATTGATCGTGTATTCCCTCAATTTCGTCTCGTTCCATCAATTATCATTGCTCCTGGGTTTAGTCAATATCCAAGTGTGGCGGCGATTATGGCAACAAAAGCCGGTAGTATTAATACTGTATTCCGTGGCATTGCATTGGCTGATTTGCCGATTGAAAACCTAACACAATATAGTGATGTTCCTGATTATAAAAATAAAAATAATTTGGTTCAAGAAGATCTATATTTGTGCTGGCCTAGAATCGTTTTTGATGATCGCGTGATGCGTATGGCTACACAAGCTGCCGGATTGATTGCCAGTACGGATACAGCTAATGATGATGTTCCATATGTTAGCCCATCAAACAAATCCCTACAAATGACAAGCGCAACAGTTGGTGATGGTGAGATCTGGCTTGATTTGGATCAGGCAAATTATCTAAATTCGAATGGCATTGCGACAGCAATTAATTTTGTCGGCGGCTGGAAGTTGTGGGGCAACCGGATGGCTTGCTATCCTGATGTTACCGACGTAAAAGATACATTTATTACAAACCGAAGAATGTTTGGGTGGTATGGTAATAATTTGATTTTGACATGGTGGCAAAAAATCGATGCAGCCACAAACCGCCGATTAATTCAAACCATTTTGAATAGCGAGCAAATTTCATTAAATAGTATGACCTCGGCGGGTTATATCCTGGGGGGTAGAATTGAATTTAATGAAGCGGAAAATAGCACAACGGATTTAATGGATGGTAAAATTACATTCCATGTATTCCTCGGAACTGCCGCACCCGCTGAACAAATTCACTTCCAATTGGAATATGATCCTGATTATCTCTCATCATTGTTTGGTTAATAGGTAATAATAATGGCTAATAAACATAACGAAGCAACAATCCTATATAATGTTTATTTGGATGGTGTAAAATTGGCAGGTACAGCTTCTGCCGATCTCCCAACCGTATCAGCATTAACAACTGAAGTTACTGGAGCGGGAATTGCTGGCGCGGTAGATATTCCAGTAATGGGGCTTTTTCAAGCAATGGCTATGACTCTTAATTTCCGCACAGTAACGCGGGATTTTAAGGATCTGATGAATCACCAAATGCACCATATTGAATTATGGGCGGCTATCCAGGTAACAGACCCAGACACTGGGTCATATAGCGTGGCGCAACATAAATTTATTACTCGCGCCATTCCCAAAAATCTAACGCCGGGTTCATTTGCTGTTGGTTCAACCCAAGATAGAACTTTAGAATATGAAGTTACTTATCTGAAAGAAACATATGCAGGTGAAGAACTTTACGAGATTGACAAGTACAACATGATTTATTCTGTTGGTGGTGTTGATCTTATGGCGGCAGCGCGTGAAGCTGCTGGTGAATAATTTATTTTTATTTAGGAATTAACATGAACGCACAGAAAAAAGATGAAACTAAAATTGCAGACATTGAGGAAGTAATTCTTAAAAAACCTTTGCTTATTGATGGCAAAGAAATTAATTCTCTAACATTGGATTTTGGCGGTTTAACTGGCAATGATATGGAAGGTGCAGAAGCTGAAGTTATTGCTAGTGGGATCAACATCACCGGCCCGCATGAAGTAAATAAAACGTATCTTCTCGCCATTGCAGCCAGGGCGTCAAAAATCAATATCAATGATTTGAGAAGCCTCAGCATTAAAGACGCCGCTACAATTACTTTGATGGTGCAGGGTTTTTTGCTAAATTAAATTATATTGATGCTATGGAAGTTCGCGTGATGGCTATAATGCTATCACGCTTTACCTATACTAGTTTGTCTTATTTTATGGAAATGCCATTAAATAAATTAGATTATTGGGTAAAGGCATCAAATATTGTTGCAACAAAAATAAAAAAAGAAGAGGGTTAAAATTTGGCCGCGTCTAGAATGATGAATTTAGTTTGGCAACTTAAAGGTAAATTAGATGGTAGTCTTCCTGGCGCAGCCAACAAAGCCGCCGCTTCAATTTCTGGAATTGGGAAAGCAGCTAAAAACGTAAATAAAAATATTAGCGGCATAACAAAGCCGCTGGGAAAATTAACAGCTTTATTAACTGGTGGTGCTTTTGCTGGTGGTATTGCTGGATTTTGGGCGCTGGCAAAAAGTAGCGCTGCCGCTCAAAATTCAATTGATAAAGCATCAAAAAGGCTTGGAATTTCAGCACAGGCATTTGGTAATTTATCATATGCAGCAAAATCAGCGGGAATTTCTCAAGAAAATTTTGAATCTTTAACTGGAAAATTAAATAAAACCATTGGTTCGGCGGTGCAAGGAACCAAATCGGCTCAGTTGGCATTTGAAAGAGCAGGGGTTTCAATAAAAAATAGTTCTGGAAAATTAAAATCTACGGATCAAATTTTGATTGAACTATCAGATAGATTTAAAAAAATGCCAGAAGGAATATATAAGGCAGATTTGGCGATGGCTTTATTTGGTCAAGCTGGCGCTGATATGGTTCCATTGCTTGAAAAAGGAAGTTCAGGAATCAATGATATTATTAAAGAAGGTGAAAGACTTGGAATTGTATTTTCTGAAACAGATAGAAAGGCAGCAAAAGAACTCAGCGCAGGATTATCAAAATTAAAAAAAGCTGGAGAAGGTGTTTCCGCATCAATTTCCCGTCAATTAATCCCCGTCTTATCACCTTTAATTTCCAGGTTTGGAGATTGGATCAACTCAAATAGAGAATTAATAAATATAAAAATATCAGAAGCCATAAATAAAATAAGCAATTCAATAAATGACTTGATCGTTTATTTACCTGTTTTAATAAATCATATTAGCAATGCATGGGGTTATATTGATGGTGTCGCGCAATCAATTGGGGGCTGGGATTCGGCAATAAAATATCTTGGTTATTCTATCGCAGGAATAAAAATTCTCCAATTTACTGCTGGGGTGTGGGCCTTTTCAAAATCAATTTATGGAGTAGGAAAGGCTTTAGCTATTGCAAGTTCAGCCGTGTTTAAATTTACAGCCGCATTATTAGCAAATCCAATTGGAATTATTGTGGCTGGAATTGCGGCTTTAGTGGCTGCTGGATATTTTTTATATAAGAATTGGGATTCAGTAACTAAAGGAATTTCTTCTACATGGGAATGGTTGTCTGATTCTATAAGTAATGCATGGAATAAGACGATTAAGGTATTAATGTCTACCTGGGAGAATGTGAAAAATTATTTTTCTGAAGCGATCTATTCAATAGTTTCTAATTTTGATGATGGTTTTATTAATGGATTGATTAAGTTATTTTCCAAATTTGATCCGCTTGGATGGGTATCAACAAAAATCAATGAAATGATAAAATATTTAACAGGTATTGATTTGGCTGATAGTGGTAAAAAAATGATATCATCTTTTGGGAATGGGTTATTAAATCATTGGAATAGAATAAAAAGTGATATTGTCGAATCCGTTACTGGCTGGCTTCCTGATTGGGTTACTGGGAAATCTTCAGATAACATTGATTTACCAAATCTTCCAGCATATGCAAATGGTGGTTTAATCACTCACCCTCAAACCGCTATAATCGGTGAAGATGGGCCTGAAATGGTAATACCTCTTACCAAACCAGCTAGAGGCCGGGAATTGCTTCAAGAAGCCGCTGGGGCATTGGGTACTAGCATTTCAAATAATGGTGATGAAGGTTCAAATGTTTATAATTCTTCAAACATCACAAATGTAACCAGGGAAATAAATTCATCAAAAGTATCAAATATCAATAATGCAGTCAAAAACATAAATTATGATCAATCCTCAAATGCAAACAATGTAATAAAAAATATTGCCAATAACAAAAACTCAAGCACAAACAATAACATAAAAAATATAACATCATCGCAAATTACAAATATGAGTAATGGCGGATTAAATATTAATGATGATTTTAAAAAATTAGTTTCTTCTTCGGATGGAAATAGTGAAGTAAATATCACAATGCCTGCGTTTTCTCCTAATGTAAACATTAATGTGACTTCTGAAAATAATGGAAAATCCATATCGGATCAAGTATCTGATGCTGTGAGAAATGAAATGAATAATTTCAGTAGACTTATGGATGAATGGATTTATCAACAAAAAAGAAAAGGGGTATTTTAATGCAATGGGAATATATAACTGAACAGGGTGATACATGGGATGTATTGGCATTAGATATTTATGGAAGTGAAAAGTTAGCACATATATTGCAATCTGCAAATCCTGATTATTTAAATTTAATTTTCTTTCCTGCTGGGATAACATTAACCGTTCCTGAAACCCCAGCATTAGAATCTAATTTACCAACTCCACCTTGGGTAACTAGTTAAATGCCAATTAGAAAAACAAAATTAAAGGTAACTTATGATGGTGTTGATATTACTGAGGATGTATCTCAGCAAATAACAAGTTTTTCTTTTGTTGAAAGATCAAAACATGGTGAATCCGATGAATTAAACATTACATTTGAAAATGCCTCAAAGCTTTGGTCTAATGGTTGGTTTCCAGATCGAGGGGCAAAACTAACAGCAAAATTAATTGTTGAGAATTGGTTTTATCCTGGGGATTCATTTGAAATAGATTGCGGTCAATTTGAAATTGATGATATATCAGATTCTGGCCCTCCTTCAATTTTTACTATCGGATCATTATCTGTAGGCATAACATCAAGCATTAGAGGTGAAGCTAATAGCCGGGCATGGGAAAATATGCGGCTATCCGTTATCATAGAACAATTAGCGGCAAAACATGGATTTAAGGTTTTTTTTGAAAGTGATTATAATCCAATATTCACAAGATTCGATCAAAAAAAACAATCTGATTTATCTTTTATTTTGAAAGTTGCAGAATATGCAGGATTACAGGTAAAATTATCTCATGGTAAATTGATAGTATATCAAGATAGTTTGTTTGATCAAAAAGATGTGTCATTAACAATAACTGATAAATATGATGGTTTAATTAGCAGAAACTTCAGGGCTTCAAGCGCTGATATATATACCGCTTGCCATGTAAAATATCTTGATTCAAAGAGTGGGAATTTATTAACTTATCAATTTGCAACAGAAGGTGACTCAGGAACACTAGAGGGAACAAGCTCAACAACTAGCACAGCACAAAAAATAGATCAAAATACTAGAATGGTAATACCCGCAACTTCAACAACAAAAAAAACAGAAAATATTTCTGCTCCACTGACTGGAAAAATATTAAAAATAAATAGAAGGGTAGAATCATTGGCAGAAGCCGAAAAATTAGCTAAATCAATGCTTAGAAATCAAAATAGAAGGGAATTAACAGGAAGTATTTCACTAATGGGAAATCCAATGTTGAGAGCGGGCATGATAATTGCTGTTAATGGATTTGGGCGTTTTGACACGGCTAGATGGGTAATTGAAGAGGTTTCTCATGAATGGAGCAAATCAAGTGGATTAAAAACAAACATTTCAATGCGTGGGGCTATGAGGTATTGATATGGATGATCTAATAAAAATTGGTCTTGTTGTATCTCATAATGTAAAAGATAAAACCGTAAGAGTTCAATTTTCAGATCTTGATGATGTTGTGTCATATGATTTGCATATGCTTTTTAGAAGAACTGGAAGGGATAAAGATGCTGGCGGGCTTCCAGATATTGGGGAAAATGTAGTATGTTTATTTTTACCTAATGGTGATGAAGTCGGGTTTGTTATTGGAAGTTATTATAATAATAAAATACAATCTCCAGATAACAGCCAAAGCAAGGTTATTCATTGGATAACTGAAAATGGCGCTGAGATATCATTAGATCGTGAATCAGGTGAATTAAAAGCAATCGGGATAACGTCAGCAATAATTGAAGCCGCTGAATCAATTGTAGCTACAGCTCCAGAAATAACAATAAATGGGAATGTGTCTATAACAGGTAATTTATCTATTTCTGGAACATCTGATTTTTCTGGAAAGGTAGATATGAAAGCTGGCGCTTCAATAGATGGAATAGAATTTTCTAGTCATACTCATGGCGGGGTTCAAACGGGTTCAGGAAGTACATTAGCACCAAATAAATAATAAGGTATATTATGGCTATTTCTGATATTCTTGGCATAAGTGCTTCAAGCCTGGCCGGAATGGCATTGGGTAATTTATCAACATTAGGTAGCATTGGGGATATTGTATTTCAAGTTAACCCATATAAAGTTAAAACTTTTGAAGCTCTTAGCCGAACTAGTGCGATTAATTTTGCCGATCATGAAGTTGCCGGGAGAAAGCCAGCCAGTGAAATGACTGGTGAAGCATTAGATGAAATAGATTTGAGGATTGTCTTAAATTCAGGTCTTGGTGTTTCTCCACGTTCTGAAGCTAATAATTTACGTTCAATAATGTCATCCGGGGAGCCACAACAATTAGTTATTGGAACATCATCATTAGGTCAATTTACAATTAGAACTATTAGTGAAGAATGGAATCATATAACCTCCGCTGGTACTGTGATGTTAATAGCTTTAGATATTCATCTTGTTGAATATGTGGCAACTGTTCCAACTCAAGCGCAACAAATAATGACGGAAGATTCAATTAGAAGAAGTGAAACAGGTAAGGGCGGGCCTGATAAATTACCCGGATCTTTTGAGGCAACAAAAACAAGAACATTAACACCGGTAAAATCATAATTAATTAGGCGTAAATAATGATTGTAATTACAAGCGATCCATTAACGGAAATAGAAATAGGTGCAACTGGATTAATTGAAATCTATCAAAATGTTCAAACAATTTTATCAACAACCAAAGGAACAGTTTTTTTAGATCGTAATTTCGGCGTTGATAGTTCTATTGTTGATTCTCCTTTGCCCGCTGCAATTTCAAAATATAGAAATCAAGTCATATCTGAAATTGAAAAAAAGGAACCTCGCGTTATAGTAGTTAGCATTGATTTTGAATCAACAAACTCAGAAGCTAGCGATGGGAAAGTGAGAACAAAAGTTAAAATAAAAATTAAAGATGGGGTTTTGTTATGAGTGATTTGGATGAATTATTTTCTTTACTTCCTGATGTTAATTTTATTGATGTTGACACTGAAGCTACAGAGCAAAACATAATTACCATTTATGAAGGATTGACTAATTCTGTTTTATATCCTGCCGATCCGGTTAGATTGTTTTTATCAACATTGGCTTCTGTTATTTCTCAACTTGAAGCGAAATTAAATAATACAGGTAAAATGAATTTACTCAGATATGCCTCAAAATCATTTCTGGATCACATTGGATCATTGGTAGGGGCATATAGAACAGAAGAAACCTATGCAAAAACGGAATTGCAATTCACATTACAAGAAACACTATCATTTTCTTTTACAATTCCTGCCGGGACTCGCGTTACTAGTGATGGATCTGTTTATTTTGCTACGGATTCAGATGCGATTATTGAAGCCAATACCTTAACAGTTATCGTTTCTGCAACTTGTTTAACTGCTGGAATTTCCGGTAATGGGCAAGTAATTGGGCAATTAATTAATCTTGTTGATCCATTGGCATATGTAATTTTTGTTACTAATACTACGAAAAGCTCTGGTGGTGCTGAAACTGAAGCAGATGAACCATATAGAGAAAGAATTGCTATTGCCCCTGGTAGTTTTAGCTCCGCTGGGCCAATTTTAGCTTATAGATATTGGGCTTTAACCGCACATGCTGATATTACCGATGTATCAGTTTTTTCTCCAGTTGCTGGAACTGTTCAGGTTGGTGTTTTGCTTTCTGGCGGGATTATCCCTGATGATGGAGGAATAGAAATAACAGCAGTTGGCAATACATTAACTGCTGAAGAACGTCGCCCTTTATGTGATACTGTAATAGTTACTCCTGCTAGGGGGGTTAATTTTGATTACACTGTTAGATGGTGGATTTTAAAATCTCAATCAAGTTATCAATCAACCATACAAGAAGGGATTGCAAAAGCCATTAAATCATATGAGGAATGGCAATCTTCAACCCAAGGGAGATCCATTAATCCAGATGTTTTGATACAGAAACTTAGAGCGGCCGGAGCCTGGCGAGTTGAAATTACTGGCTTAACACATACAAACCTTGAAGAAGATCAAGTAGCTCAATTTTCAGAAAATCCAAATAGGATTATTTATGCTGGCCAGGAGGAGCGATAAACATGCCTGGTATTGAATTAAATTCAATTTCATTTGTTGATTTATTACCTAATAGCATCAATAAAGATAAAAAAATAATTGCAGCGGCAAAAGCATTGGATGAAAGATTTTCTTTTCTTCATACATCCATTGACTTTGTGCTATTATGGGCACGAATAGATAATATGGATGAAAATCTATTAAATACCCTTGCTTGGCAATTAGCATTGCTTGAGGAACCAGCCTGGGCGCTTGCTGAATCATTAATTGCAAAACGTGCAGTAATTAGAGGCGCGTTAGAATTACATCGCAGGAAAGGAACTCCCGCATCCATTCGTGAAATAATTAGACTTCTTGGATTTGGTGAGGTTGAGCTAATTGAAGGAACGGAAAACGAATGGGCTGAATATGATGTGAAATTAAAATCAGCAATTACAAATGAACAGGGCGATACACTATCTAGAGCATTAAAAAATTTCGCTCCTGCGCGTTGTCATTTACATGAATTAACATATGAAGCTGTTCCCATTCGTTATAATGGACAAGCATTTTATAATGGGAACTATAACCACGGGAGTTATGCGGGTGAGCAATTTACCAGAAAATGAAGGTTGGATTGATGGGATTTATCAATTAGAAACAACTGATCCTGTATTGGGTGGGCCTGATGGAATATCAAACCGCCAGGCAACACAATTAGCTTCCCGAACGGTTTATTTAAAAAGCGAAGTAGGAAAAAAACTTCCTTTAACTGGCGGTGAATTAACAGGCGGCGTAACAATTAATGGGCAATCTAAAGTTGTTGGTGAATTTGATATTCAAGCTGCTGTAGGTGTTAATATATCAACTTTGAGATTTATTTCTAGAGATGGAACAAACGGGCCAGTAATTTATAAAGATGATAATAACAGGCTTAATTTCCGCGTTGATGGTGCCGTTACTACTGGTGTAGTGGCACATCTTTCAGCAAATGGGGCTTTTTATACTCAATCTCTTAGCTTAGGTTCTGCATTACCAATTGCTTCAGGCGGCACTGGTGGCGCTACTGCTGCTGCTGCGCGTTCAAATCTTGGAATGGGAACAGCTGAATCAAAAAATAATTCCAAATTATTAAATAATGCTACCGGGGAAAGATATTTTAAAATAGCCACATTAACAAATTTTTTCCAGGGAGGGTATACAGCAAATATTACCATCTCTGGTGGTAGTGGATTTAATGGAACTACAAAACAAAACGCATATGATGTTATCGTTTTAAGAACTGGTAACGGACAAATTGCCCAGGGATTAAATGGGAGAATTGGCGGCAGTGTATTTAAGCACCGACAAAAAGAAATAGGTGTTACTGATTTATATATTATTGAAAGTGCGGCAAATACATTTGATGTTTATATTAAAACAGTGTCTTTTTCTTCGCGATGGATGATTTATGTATCAGCCCCGGAGTCTGTAACTATAAATGATTCAATATCAGAAATTGATTCTGAACCAGTATCTGTAATGGATGCTGAAATTGTTCAAATGTATTCTAATGTTATTCCACCGAGCGCGGAAGATGTAGGGGCGCTTTCATTAACTGGTGGTACAGTAAACGGAACTGTCGGATTAAATAAAATTAAATTCCCTGAGGTTCGGGCCGACAATTCTTCTGATGACATTTCAAGAGAGCCAGCATTTGATATTAGATATACGGATACTAACTCCATTGGATATCCTGCATCACTTGGTCTGTTAATTAGTGCCGGGCTTAGCGATACAAGAAAGATTCAATTTTTTGGTGAATCAAGTGAATATGGAAATGCTAAATTATTTTTCCGTTCACTTAGATTGGGAAACTCCGCAACACTAGATTGGTATAAAGTTTATACGGAGAGCAGCCCACCAACAGCGGCAGAAGTTGGAGCATTGCCAATTAGCGGCGGCACTATAAATGGTGAAGTTGGCGTAAATAATATTGTCTTTCCTCTTGTAGCCGCCCCAAACGCAAGCGAAGGGGTTAATAGAGCAAATGGATTTAAAATTGAATCTTATTCAGGTACAAGCCAAACAGGGTATCCGTCAAACGATGGTTCATTAATTTCATTTACAGTTGCCCCAACTAGAAATGTTCAATTTGCTATTCAATCTGGATATCCTAGCATTTTTTCGTATCGTTCAATTAGAAATGACGATGCAACACAAACCAGTAGCTGGATTGGTATTTATACAACAAACAATAAACCAACCCCTTCAGAAATTGGTGCTTTACCAATTTCTGGTGGAGAAACAACAGGGCAAGTAACAGTAGCCACTGAATTAAGAGTTAAGGGCCGTTCATCTGATAATACTGCTGTAATGAGACTTTTACAGAATGATGGCACAAATAGAGGGTTAATTTATAATAATGCTGATGCATTATCATTTCGTGCTGATATCGGTACTGATATTGGTACTGCATTAGATTTATCTAATAATGGCGATTTATCCATAAATGGTAATAAATTACATATTGTTGGGTATAATGCTGGATTGGAAATTGGGCGCGTAGCAACACCTTCAAGCCCTTACATTGATTTTCATTCAAGCGGGCAAACACTTGATTATGATGTTCGGATAATTGCTGCTGGTGGTGGCGGTAGTGATGGGGCTGGATCACTAACTATTTCAGCTGCCGCCGGAACGGCATTTAATGGTTCTGTTTATACCAATACTGATATTGAGGCACAAATAAATATTACAGCGCATGGTTCTATACATGCTGATAATTATATCACAGCAAATGCGGCGATTCATGCCGATGCTGATATATCATCGAATGGGGCTATTTGGGATCAAAGCGGCAGGGTTTATAGTCCTGGTAATTGCCCATTCCCAATAGGGAATATTCAATTATTTGGGAATGATACTGATCCAAGAAACACCTGGCCCGGAACTGACTGGCAGGATTTGAACGGTACAGGTTATGATGGGCGCGTTCTTAGCCTTGGTTATGATGCACTTGGTATTGGCGGTAATAACTCTGTATATATTGGAGCGCATAATTTACCTGATCACTCTCACCAGGGCGGAATGAATGGGCCTGGGGCTGCTTGGGGTCATACTTATACAGGTACGGACAATCAAGGAGAACATCAGCGAAATTTAACCGTAGGTACATTTACTGATTCAAATGGAAATGAATTTGTCAGAAATGATCCATTAGATATTACTAACGCATATGTTCATGTTCGTGCTTGGATGCGAGTTTCTTAAAAAAACAGAAAGCCCCTTATGGGGCTTTTTTTATAATAATATTTATTCAATTAAAATTCATATAATTTTTAATGATATCATAATTAATTTACACCCATATTAAATGAATGTACTATATATTAAATTAATTTCTAATCATCAGGTATGAAGAATGGAAAGAATTGCCACATGGGTTTCTTATATATGGTCTTCAATTATGAGTTTGCTTGGTCTTTTATCACTTAATGAATATGCTGTTTTAGTTGGTATAGCAACAGGCTTGGGAACTTATTTCACTAATAGGTATTATAGAAAAAAGGATGAGGAAAGAAAAATAGAGCGGCAAGAATGGGATAGAAAAATGTTTCAAATTGATTATGAACTAAAAAAACAACAAAGAAATAGGGGAATAAATGAATAAAAAAATAACTTGTTCTGTAATGGCTATTATTGCAATGGTTCTTACTATGGCTAGTAGCATGACAAGCAATAATGGAAACCCTTTAAGATTCTCTCAAAAAGCAATGGAAGTTATGGGCAATGCTGAAGGTTGTCGCCGCGATCCTTATCTATGCCCCGCGGGAGTTATAACGCAAGGGATTGGGCATACTGGATCAGGGGTAAAATCAGGATTACAAGAAGCGAGCAATGAACAAATTGCCATCTGGTTTGCTTTGGATCAGATGGAGGCGCAAAACTGCATTGAACGTAATGTAGAACGTAAGATCGGGAAAGAACTTCCCCAAGGTGTTTTTGATGGGGTTGGGAGTTTTGTTTTCAATGTTGGTTGTTCAAAATTTCTTAGTTCAACAATGTATAAAAATCTAATTGATGAAAAATTCACTGAGGCATGTAATTGGTTGCCAAAATGGATTTATGCTAATGGAATTAAATTAGAAGGGTTGGTTAAACGCCGCCAAGAGGAAAGGGCGTTATGCTTAACTTTTTAAAGTTTTTTATCTTAATATCAATTATCGCCATTACTTATAATACTGGTAAAGCATCAGGCGAAGCCTCAGCAAACAATGAACACAACAAGGCCAAATTAGCGGCCTCTAAGGCCCATAGAGAGGCCGAGCTATCAAGCCAGGCTAGGATATATGATTTAGAGAATAAGCTAGCTATGGCGGCTTCTGGGGCCGATTTGGCCTATATGAATGGAAGGGAAGAAGGGAAGAATGAAACAAATCGTCTTGTTAATGATTTGCGGGCTGGCAATCTCAGGTTGTCAGCGCGTATCAAAACCTCCAGTATCTGCCCATCAGGTGAGAATGCCAGAAGTTTCAGCGGAAATAATGAAACCACGGAAGCCGAATTTTCAACAAAGGATAGTGAATTTCTTCTCAATATCGGAGGAGAAGCAGACGAAGTAGTAAAGCAATTAACGGCATGTCAAGATGTTTTATCATCAGAAAGACAAAAACAGTTATAGGGGCTTTCGCCCCTTTTTTATTTATTATTTTTGTTTTGCAAAGTCTCAAACTTTTCATGCAATGATTTTGGGTAAAGTTCTGTATATACTTGCCAAAGCAAATTTAAATTACGATGCCCTGTAACCTGGGCAACTTCTTCAATACTAAATCCAGCCTCAAAAAGTCGGCTTGCTCCTTCCCTTCTCATATCATGATATCTAAGATCGTCAATTTCTAGTTTTGTGCGCATTTTTGAAAAAGTCACACTTATTGTCCTTGAATTATACGGGAAAATCCGATCCGATACTTTCGGTTGTCTATTTAAAATATTCCATGCCTCACCAAGTAAAGGAACATGCATATGATTCCCTTTCTTTTTGCGAGGATCTTTGCGATCACGAACAATTACCGATTTTTGTTTTTCATCTACATCACACCAAAGAATTCGGCAAATTTCTCCAATTCTCATACATGTAAGTATCGAAAAATTAAAAATTTCAATATATGGTATTGTTGATCTAATACTGCTTTCTTTTCTTTTTAATTCTTTTGTTATTAATGCTATTTCTTCGGAGGCCGGGCGGCGGCTTCTCCTTTGTGATTTCCCTATCAATTCCATCTGTTTCAATAATGGACGTGCAATTTTAATAGGGTTATCCGTGTAATCAATCCCATAAATAGGATTTGCTGATTCTAAAACGGTATTCAGATAGCTGATATCATGTGAAACAGTTGCCGGACTAATCCCTGTTGAAATGCGATACCGACAATGATCAACAACATGATTTGATTTTAATTCAGATAATTTATGTGCAGCCAGATCACTTTTTATTAGCCTGGTAAGAATATCAATCTTATCCTTTCCTGATTTCCCCCCAGCATTTGGATCTGTTAAATATTTTTGTATCAATTCGGCTACAGTAATTTTTGATGCTTCACCGGCATTTGGTATGCCGTTTGTATCAATTTCAACAACACGGCTAACGCCCCATTTTTTTGCGTGTGCGTGTTTGCTGAATGTTCTATTCTCGCGATACACATATTTTCCATTCTTTTTTACACCAACAGTGCAACGATAACGGGGTGTACCGTCAGCCCTCAATCTTGTCTCTATACTGTAGTATGCCATGCTTGAACATCTCCAGGGGGTGCTGTTAGGGGTGCTGGGAATTGAAACATACATAATAATGGGCAAGAATGCATCAAATTATTGGTTTTTAACAATTGTTCATGCGGCGTGGTAGCTGGGTTTACATGGGTTTACTGTAATTATATACAACCCGATTACCGGGTCGCTCATCGGGTTGGTCAATTGACCGTCGAGCAGATCGAGGGAGGCCACTTCCACCACGCCGCCGTCCAGCCCACAGGTCTCGGTATCTATTACGCGTAACGTCATGCTTTCCTCCGCGTTGCCGTCAGGCCTCAGCTTAACCGGCGCAGGCGGCCGTGCCAACCGTCGGAAGTCTTGTCGGCGATGATCAGCCCAGGAGCGTCATCCGGCGCGGCAACCAGGAGCTCTCCCGTGTTATCCCAGATGGCGCTGCGGCCTGCCGGGATCCAGCCACCGGTCGGTGCCGCATGGTTGGCCATCAGCGTGACCATGCCATAACGTCGGGCATAGCCTGCCAGCGCGGCGCTGTCTTTCGCGTAGCCGGCTTCAGATACCAACACGCCAGCGGCATAAATGTGCGCACCCGCCAGCGCGGCGGCGCTTGCGTGGCCGGGCTCCGAAGTATCGGCACAGATAGCCAGTGCGATGTTGTGGTGATGGAGTTCCAGCAACGAGCCGCCCTCACCGGGCGAGAAGTATTGCTGTTCCGCGCCGTGCAGATGCTGTTTGGTATAGCTACTCAATGCGCCGTTGGGGCGAAAGATTAAGGCGGCGATATGCAATGCCGTGCCACTGCGCAAAGGCGCGCCGACGATGATTGTCATCTGCCGCGATTGTGCCGCCGCACTGAGTGGTTGCAGACGGGGATCGCCCAACGTGAGCGCCAGTTCGGCAGCATCGGTCAACTCATAGCCGCTTAGCGACAGTTCGGGAAACACCAACAGTTGTACCTGCTGATCTGCTGCCTGCGCAACGAATTCAAGGTGACGTTCAAGGTTGCAGGCGATATTGGCCGCCGCAGCGGGGTATTGGGCGGCGGCAAGGGTGAGGCAGGACATCGGCCATCTCTCCTGTGAGGCAATAAAAAACCCGCCTTGGCGGGTTTAATGACGGATGGAAGGGCGCTTACTCACCAGACGGATGCGCTTTTTTGGCGCGTTTCTCCGCACGTTTCTCAGCTGGGGTTTTCAACGGCTTCTTCTTCGCATTCTTTTTGCTATCCATTCCCTTACTCATGATGGCCTCTCGTTACCTATGATTGGGTGGCTTGCTCAGCCATTAACCGCCTAAAGCCAAGAGGATGCAAGCGGCAAAGTGCAGGTTTAGGTTAACTGGCTGTTTGTGCATGAAATTTTGTTTTTGGATGACCGGGTGCTAAAAATAAATATTATGTTATAATGTTACACTTTTGGTGTTGGGAGAGCGCAATGACAGTCATGACGTTACCGGATGCGCAGCAACTGCTGGCCATGCCGGATTCTGATTATATGAACTCGGTTCAACGGGCGTTTTTCCGCCAGCTGCTGCAAGATGAGCGGCAAAAGCTGCTGCTGCACATCGATGAGCTGAAAAAAGAGATCGACGGCGGCGAAGCGACGGGCGATGAAGCCGACAAGGCGGCGCGCGAAGAGGATCTGCGCCTGCTGTTCCGCCAGTTGGATCGCGAAAGCCGCCTGCTGCCGAAAATCGATGCGGCGCTGGCAAGGTTGCAGAACGGCGAGTACGGCTACTGCCGGGAAACCGGCGAACCTATCGGGCTGGCGCGCCTGCTGCTGCGCCCGACGGCGGAACTGAGCATCGAGGCGAAAACCGCACAGGAGATGCGCGAGCCGCATATGCGCAAAGGTGGCTAACTGAGTTCCCGGGGGGCGAATGCGCCCCTCAACCGATAGGGCCTGTGGGCATTTTGCAGGCAGGTCGTTGTGATTTTGAGCAAACGCGCGCCGAGTTCTCGGCGCGCGTTCGAGTTTTCGGGTTTTACCGTTGACCTGCCGGGCGGGTTCCGCTTTGATGAAAGCATGACTCACAGAGAGACGGAAAGCGCCATGGAACAATTACGAGGTTTGTACCCGCCGTTAGCGGCATACGACAGCGGTTGGCTGGACACTGGGGATGGCCACCGGATCTACTGGGAGCTGAGCGGCAACCCGAACGGTAAGCCGGCGGTCTTCATTCACGGTGGGCCGGGCGGCGGCATTTCTCCGCATCATCGCCAGTTGTTCGATCCCGAACGCTACAAGGTGCTGCTGTTCGATCAGCGCGGCTGTGGCCGCTCCCGTCCGCACGCCAGCCTGGACAACAACACCACCTGGCATTTGGTGGCCGATATCGAGCGGCTGCGCGAAATGGCCGGCGTCGATCAATGGCTGGTGTTTGGCGGTTCCTGGGGGTCGACGCTGGCGCTCGCCTATGCGCAGACCCACCCGGAGCGCGTCAGTGAAATGGTGCTGCGCGGCATCTTCACCCTGCGCAAGCAGGAGCTGCATTGGTATTACCAGGACGGCGCGTCACGCTTCTTCCCGGACAAATGGGAGCGCGTGCTGTCCATTCTGTCGGATGAAGAGCGTAAAGATGTGATCGCCGCCTACCGGCAGCGGCTGACCTCGGCCGATCCGCAGGTGCAACTTGAAGCGGCCAAGCTGTGGAGCGTGTGGGAAGGGGAGACGGTCACGCTGTTGCCGAGCCGCGAATCCGCTTCGTTCGGCGAGGATGATTTCGCGCTGGCGTTCGCCCGGATTGAAAACCACTATTTCACCCATCTGGGCTTCCTGGAGAGCGATGACCAGCTGCTGCGCAACGTGCCGCTGATCCGCCATATCCCGGCAGTGATCGTCCACGGCCGCTATGATATGGCCTGCCAGGTGCAGAACGCCTGGGATCTGGCCAAGGCCTGGCCGGAAGCGGAATTGCATATCGTGGAAGGGGCGGGGCATTCGTATGACGAGCCGGGCATCTTGCACCAGCTGATGATCGCCACCGACCGGTTCGCCGGCAAGTGACACAAAAAACCCGCCGTAACGGCGGGTTTTGTTATTTGGCCTTCGGCTCGTACGGCAGGCGCGAAAACTTGTGGGATTCCGCGCGGTAGTGCGCCACACGCTCGCGAAAATAGTCGCGCAGCGGTTCCGGCTGCTCGCGCTCCACCACTTCCGGGATCACCGGCATGTTGTAGCGCTCTTTGTACGCCACGCCAGAGGCGGCGAGATCCACGTTCACCCTGTCCATCTCTTCTTTGGACAGCTCGGCCAGATTATAACCCACGCTATGCTCCTTACTTACTTTGCCGTATTGAACCTGCGCAGAAGGTAATCCACCCGGCGACGCTTGGCAAGCCCGTAGCACCGCCGCGGCGGACGATATTTTCCAAAAAGTAATGCAATCTATTTATTCTTTTAAATAAGAATGATTCGCTTTTTGATTAAAATAAAAGATGGGAATAATTATCATAATAATTAGCGTAAATCTCTATGTGTTTTTATGTATTTGATTTTAAGTAAATAAATAATTAATATTGATCGGGTGTAAATAAGGTGTTTTTATTTTTACGGCAGCAGGGCATAATGCGCGGAAATTAAATTCATGACCTGCAAAATAAAAGGAATCATTATGCTGACGCAAGAAATGACTCAAAAGCTGAATGAGCAACTGAATCTGGAGTTTTACTCCGCGAACCTGTACCTGCAAATGAGCGCATGGTGCAGCGATAAAGGCTTTGAAGGCGCCGCCGCATTTCTTAAAGAGCACTCTCAGGAAGAGATGCAGCATATGCAACGCCTGTTCGACTACCTGAGCGACACCGGCTCTTTGCCGCTGCTGGGCAGCATCGCCGCGCCGCCGGTGGCGTTCGAATCGTTGGCGGACGTGTTCCAGCAGACCTACGAACACGAACAGCTGATCACCCGTCAGATCAACGAACTGGCGCACGCCGCCATGACCGCACACGATTATTCCACCTTCAACTTCCTGCAGTGGTACGTGGCGGAGCAGCACGAAGAAGAGAAACTGTTCAAATCCGTGCTGGATAAGCTGGCGCTGGTGGGCACCAGCGGCAAAGGCCTGTTCTTCATCGACAAAGATCTGAAGAAAATGGGCGCGATGGGCCAGGGCGGCAACGGCCAGGCTTAATTCGCACCAGAATATCGAAAAACCGCGCGCGGGCGAGCCTGACGCGCGGTTTTTTTTACCCTGCGTTTATCGCGGCTATGCGGCGATACGTGCTGCCGGATCGCAAAATGCCAGTGATGCGCTCGACTTGCCGCAGCGCGGTCGTTATGATTTACCGCGATACGCTACAGGGATGGTAGAGTCAAAACAGCGGGTTAGCCGATACAACCCGTTTTTCTGTTTACCCGTGGCGCAATCATTTGCGGTGGGTTGGGGCCGCTGATACATCGCCTTGGCTGTGGCCTTAACCCTTATGACCCTCTTTATACTGTTAAGGGATACCACTGTGATCGGTAAAATTCGTTCCTCCTGTCGCCTGCTTTCCACCGTTTTCGTCCTGTTCGTCGGCCTGTCTTCGCAGCAAGCGCTGGCGCACGCCCACCTGAAAGTGGAAACGCCGAAGGCCGACGCCAGCGTCAGCCCGGCGCCGAAGGCGCTGACCCTCAGCTTCTCCGAAGGCATCGAGCCGAACTTCAGCGGCGTGAAAATCACCGGCCCAGACAACGCCGTGGTGAAAACCGGCAAACTGCAGCTCGATCCGAACAACAACACCCAGGTCAATGTGCCGATCGAAGGCGAGCTGAGCGCGGGCAAATACAACGTCAGCTGGCATGTGGTGTCGGTCGACGGGCATAAAACCAAAGGCCAGTACAGCTTCACCGTAAACTGATCGTGAGTCTGGCGACCCTGTTCGTTCTGTGTCGCTTGGTGCACTTTGCGGCGGTGATGCTGATGTTCGGCATCAGTCTGTTCACCGCCTTATTGTCACCGCAGCGCCTCTCCCCGATCCTCTCCCGCGATGTGCGCCCGCTGCTGCTTGCCGGCACCTGGATTGCCGGGCTTTCCGCCGTGGCGCTGCTGGCCATTCAGGCCGGGCAAATGGGCGACGGTTGGGAAGACGCCTGGCGGCTGGAGGTCTGGTGGGCGGTGCTCGGCACCACCTTCGGCGAAGTGTGGCGCTGGCATCTGGGCCTGTCGCTGTTGGCGATCCTGAGCCTGCTGCTGCCGGAACGGCCGCGTGCGCAGGCGTTGGCGCTGTGCTCGGTACTGCTGCTGGTGAGCCTGGCGTTTATCGGCCACGCGGCGATGCACGAAGGCGCGCTGGGCGCGCTGCACCGCGCCAACCATGCGGTACACCTGCTGGCCGCCGGCTACTGGTTCGGCAGCCTGGCGCCGCTGCTGGTTTGCCTGCGCTACCTGCAGCCGCCGCAGTGGCGCAGCGACGCCATCACCACGCTGATCCGTTTCTCGCGCTGGGGGCACCTGGCGGTGGCGGCGGTGATCGTCACCGGTATCGTCAACAGCCTGATCATTCTCGGCGGTTGGCCGCTCAACCTAAGCTCGCCTTATCAGCGCCTGCTGCTGATTAAAACCGCGCTGGTGGCGCTGATGGTGATGGTGGCGCTGGCCAATCGCTACGCCATCGTGCCGGCAATGAGCCGCGTGCCGGCGCTAGCGCAGCGCGGCGTGGTGCTGGCCTGCTGGCTCGAAGTCGGGTTGGGGGGGGCGGTGCTGCTGCTGGTCAGTTTATTTGCAACCTATGCGCCGGTTTGACATTTCAGCTTGCCGCAACCGGGCAAGCTGCGGGAAAATCGACGTGAATAGCAACCTTAAGGCCAACACATGAAATCGGTATTACTCGGCATTACGCTGCTGGCAACCGCGACCGGCGCGCTGGCGGCAGACAAACTGGTGAACATCACCAAACTGGAGTACGGCAAACAGTGGGCGTTCACCAAGGAAGAAGTGACGCTGCAGTGCCGCAGCGGCGGTGCGCTGTTCGTGCTCAACAACAGCACCCTAATGCAATACCCGCTCAACGACGCAGCGGAGCAGCAGGTGAAAAAGGGCCATCAGCGTGCGCAGCCGCTGGAGGTGCTCCTGCTGGACGACCCTGCCGAACCGGGGAAAAAAATGAGCCTGGCGCCGTTTATCGAACGCGCCGAGAAGCTGTGCGCTGACTAACCGCTTGTTTGCCAACGCCTTGCCCAACGTGCGCGGATTGATGCGCATTTGCCGCATAGTTATTTCGTCACGAAACTATCACGCGGCCGCCGGGCGGCTGGCAAAACTGGCGCGGTAGGCTACTCTTAAAGTGCACGGCTGAACAAGCCCTGCATTAAATGCCAACTTTTAGCGCACGGCTCTCTCCCAAGAGCCATTTCCCTAGACCGAATATAGGAATCGTATTCGGTCTTTTTTTGTGTGATTGATTTATAAGGGAATTCCACTTAAAGCGCCAATAAAACTTCGGTTTCTCTTTCCAGTCGTAACACCTCAGCTCCTCACTCCCCATCCGCACATATCGCTAATTTAGCCGCACCAAAAGTCATTACGTCATTTATGGCGCTGATAAGCTCCGGTCATTGCTCCCATCACCGGTTAAATGAGAGTGGCATTATGGGGAATATCAAGGCATTAAGCGTTATAAAAGGAAACCTGTGTTGAACGATCGGTTGAGCCAGTTGAAGAGGGTGTTGCCCGCCTATCTTGAGGCGTGGCGTGAGGGCGCTTTACCCTCTGACTGGGGGCAGGTGGCTAATCCTGAAGTGGTTGCCGCCCTGTTGGCGGAGTGGGAGGCGCTGAGCGAATTGGCGTCGCTGTTCGAAACCGCGACTGAAACCCCAACCGATCCCGCCGCGTTTTGGCAGGCGCGCGCCGAGCTGATGGCGCAGCGCAATCGTGAGCTCAGTGCCCAACTGGCGACGCCAATCCGTTTGCCCGGCGCACGGGTAGCCTTCTTTGGCTATGTGAAAACGGCGGTGATGGACGCCAGGCAGGTGAAGGCGGCAATTCGCGATGCCGGTTTTACCATTGCGGGCGACGACCAAAGTGAGAACACGACTTAACGCGGCTTCTTCTCAAATTTCTCGGCAAAAAAGAACCGCAGCAATTTATGGGTCCACAGCAGGATGGCGCCGACCACCACCAGCGAGACGACGAAATGCGACAGGTTTTTCGGCGCGGCGTAGCCGTGAGTAAAAGAAACCCCGGCGCCGTTGAGCAGCAGGGTGGCGATCCAAAAGCCGAGTAGCAGGCATAAGGTACGGAACAGTTTAAACATCGTTATCACCGAAATACTGAAAGTACCGACCGAGCGGAGAGACTCAGCCGGAGCTCTGATTAGTTAAAACAGCTGAGTGTGAGCAGGTATTGCTGCCTTTATTGCTGTTGCTGTTGTTCTTGTTGCCACCGTTGTTGTTGACGCGGCCGTTGCTGACGCGGTTGTCGGAAAAGTTACCGGCACCGGCGATCAGGTGGAAGTATTTAGCCTCGATCTCTTGCATAAAACTCCCTCTTTATCGATACGGTTAAATAGCGTAAAGCTTGCGCAAGCCAACTGTTTTTAACAGAAAAAACAGCGGGGATAATTACCGGTTCGGATAAGAACAGGGGATTTATTTGCAGGTATTTACCAGGCTGATAAGCGTGCCGGAGATTGATATTCCTGCGTGAGTCATTTCGCTTAACAAGACGTTCTTTACGATGAATGGCGCCGCCACCGGCGCGCAGCAAGGTTCAATTCACCCAGCCAATTTGTTAGGATCGCCCGACCTACATGACTATTGGTGCAGTACATTGAAAATTAAAGCGTTGTTATTTGTTGCGTTGGCCGCACTGGCCGGCTGCAGCCAGGAGGGAACCTCGATGAATCAGCCCGCAAACGAGAAAGACGGCCAAACGGAAGTGTTGCTGGTGAACAGCGCGCTGGTGGACTGCGTGGGCGTCGCCCCGATGAAGTGCATGCAGGTGCGCCGCTCCGCGCAGCAGCCGTGGGAGTTGTTCTATACCGGCATCGAAGGTTTCACCTTCGAACCGGGCTATCAGTATCGGCTGAAAGTGCGCGTTACTCCGGTAGAGAACGTGCCGGCCGATGCCTCATCGCTGCGTTACACGCTGATTGAGCAGTTGGAAAAGAACAAGGCGTGACCCTCGACAGGCCGGGTAATCGCAATCCGGCCTGCCATGATTATCCCTTTACCATCATGACATGCCTCGGCGGTGGGCTTGCCGACTGGTCTGTTCACTGCGCTTGTTTTCGCACTTTCTTAAGTATATTGAGAAAATCAGGTATATTGTCCTTCGGTTTTTAGCTACCAAGAAAAAATTACTATGATTATCAAACCTAAAATTCGTGGTTTTATCTGCACCACCGCTCACCCGGCAGGCTGTGAAGCCAACGTCCGTGAGCAAATCGCCTACGTTAAGTCGCGCGGCGAACTGAAAAACGGGCCTAAAAAGGTGCTGGTCATTGGTGCATCCACCGGTTACGGTCTGGCCTCGCGCATCAATGCCGCTTTCGGCAGCGGTGCGGCCACCATCGGCGTATTTTTCGAGAAGCCTGGCAGCGAAGGCAAAACCGGTTCCGCCGGTTGGTACAACTCCGCCGGTTTCGACAAGGCAGCTAAAGAAGAAGGCCTGTACGCGAAAAGCATCAACGGCGACGCATTCTCCAACGAGTGCCGTCAGACCGTGATCGATCTGATCAAAAAAGACCTGGGTCAGGTTGACCTGGTGGTTTACTCGCTGGCTTCGCCGGTGCGTAAGATGCCGGAAACCGGCGAAGTGGTGCGTTCCGCACTGAAGCCGATCGGCGAACCGTACAAATCCGTCGCGCTGGACACCAACAAAGACGTGCTGGTTGAAGCCGTGGTCGAGCCGGCCAACGAGCAAGAAATCGCCGACACCGTGAAGGTGATGGGCGGCCAGGACTGGCAACTGTGGATGGACGCGCTGGACGAAGCGGGCGTGCTGGCGGATAACGCGCAGTCTGTCGCTTACTCCTACATCGGCACCGATCTGACCTGGCCAATCTACTGGCACGGCACGCTGGGCAAGGCGAAAGAAGATCTGGATCGCGCGGCGCACGCCATCAACCAGAAGCTGCAGGCCAAAGGCGGCGCGGCTTACGTTGCGGTGCTCAAGTCGGTGGTGACTCAGGCTTCCTCTGCCATTCCGGTGATGCCGCTGTATATCTCCATCGTGTTCAAAATCATGAAGGAGCAGGGCATTCACGAAGGCTGCATCGAGCAGATCCAGCGTCTGTTCGCCACCAAGCTGTACAGCGGCGCGGCGCCGGACACCGACGAAAAACACCGCCTGCGTCTGGATGACTGGGAACTGCGCGACGAAGTGCAGGAAACCTGCCGTGCCATCTGGCAGCAGCTGAACGACAACAACATCAACGAACTGACCGATTACCAGGGCTACAAGGCGGAATTCCTGCGCCTGTTCGGCTTTGGTCTGCAGGGCGTTGACTACGACGCCGATCTGAGCGGCGAAGCCAACTTCGACGTGATCGAGCTGGTCTAAGCGCGTCGAGCGGTCAAACAAGGTCGGGTTAGCCCGGCCTTTTTTATTGCCTGCGAATTATCGGGTGGCTAAGCGAAAATGTTTATTTTGGGTTAACAGACGAACCGGGTGATTAACATCGGCAGTCGGATGGTGAAATAACGGCGGTTATTAAACTAAAGAAAGTCATTTTTTTATTTACCCTTGCCGCCGGCTGCGGGTATTTTATTTCCTTTAAGGAGGAAATTATGACATGGCGTTATTGTGCCACGGTATCGTTGTTTTTGTTGAGCGGCTGCAGCGCGATTCAGCCGACGTCGACGTCCCCAGACTGGTCTCAGCCGCAGCCTGCCACGCGGGAGCAGCGGCAACGCATCATGGCGGGTGAGTCCGCCTCCTCGGTATTACATGAAGGAAACGTCGGCATTGGCGGCACCTTTGATGGGGCGAAAATATTCGATCGTTAAGCCGCTAAATATATTCAGCCAAATTAATGCGCGCATTCTGCCGATATTGTCGGAGGGTTTACCTTTCCTGCGTTATTCTGCCGTGGCCCAACCATTCATTGCGTTAACAGACAATTCGTTTTCCTTATAGGGAACCGCCGGTTTATTTCGGCGTAATCAAAGGAGTTGCCCATGGCGAAGGAGATGGCCGCGATCTTTCTCTTGCTGTTGCTGCCGTTAAGCCAAAGCGCCGGCGCGGCGCGTTACGACAGGCCGTGCGAAGGCGTGTCGCCGGTGCTGTTTCAAAAGCGCCCGAAAGCGTTGGCGCAGGATTTGCGGCAGGAAATGAGTGAGGAAGCGACGCCGACAGAGCGCGATGCGGAGGAGCTGGCGCGCTTGGCGGAGTGCGGTATCGAGCCCGGCAAAGCGCCCGTCACCGGTGGGCAGCGAGCGCCGCATTCCGAGGAAAAACCGCCGGCATCGCCAAACGGTTGTTGAACCGGCGTGCGCGCAGAGTCAAGCGATGTAAAAGGAGTCATTGATGAAAAGGATAGTGTTGGCCGGTGCGGCCTTGTGTAGCTGCTGCTTCGCGCAGGCGCGGGTGGATTTGGAATACCATGCGGCGCCGCCGAAGGACAGTAAGGTCACCGAGGAGTACCAGAAAAAGCGCGACGCATTGCGCCACAAGGTGTGGAATGTCGATAACCTGACGCTGGCCAACGAGCAGGCGATTGCGCGCGAACAGCAGCGCGAGGCGGCAGAGACCGCCGAGCGGCAGCAGCGGAACCTGGAGCAGCAGCAGAAAAAGCAGCGCTGCCTGCGGAGACACTCGAAAGATCCTCACCGCGAGGCGAAGTGTTACACGCACAGCTTCTAACATTTATCGTCCGGGCGCCATCAGCGCCCGGCGTCGTTTAGGCCGGGCGGCAATGCTCTTTCAGCATGGCGATCGCGTCCGGTTTCAGCTGATACAGATAGACCGGGCGGCCGGTGGCGCCGTACAGAATACGGGTGCCGAGAATGCCGCTCTCCGCCAGATAGATGAGGTACTTGCGGCAGGAGACCCGCGAAATGCCGATGGCGTTGGCCAGATTGTCGGTGGAAAACTCGTTATCGTGCTGCTGTTCGATCCACTCGCAGACCGTGCTCAGGGTGATGCTGGTCAGCCCCTTCGGCAGCTTTTTGCTCTCCTGGCCGCCGGGCTGGCGGCGCAGCAGGCTGTCGACGTCGGCCTGCGAAAACTCGCGCTGCGCCAACAGCTGCGACTGCTGCCGGTAGTGGCTCAGCGCCTCCTTGAAGCGGCTGAACTGGAACGGCTTGATCAGATAATCCACCACCCCGTAGTGCAGCGCTTTTTGCACCGTGTTCACGTCGCTGGCGGAGGAGATGATGATCACGTCGGTCTTCTCGCCCAGTTCGCGCAGGCCGGGCAGCAGATCCAGCCCGTTCTCCTGCTGCATGTAGATATCCAACAGCACCAAATCGATGCTGACGCCGGCATCGGCCAGCAGCGCGCGCGCCTGGCTCAGAGTGGCGACCGTCGCCTGGCAGTGAAAACCGCCGACCTGGCTCAGGTAGTATTTGTTCAGCTCCGCCACCATCGGGTCGTCGTCGACAATCAGTACGTTAATCATGAGTTCTGCTCTTGGCCTGATAGGGAAGGTGCACGAAAAATTGAGTCAGTTCGCCCGGTTCGGACTCGAAATCGATGCTGCCGCCCAGTTTCTCCAGATGGCTGCGGATCAGCGCCAGGCCGATGCCACGTCCGGTTCCCTTGGTGGAAAATCCGTGTTCGAAGATGCGCGCGCCGATCGCCGGATCGATGCCGGGGCCATCGTCGCTGACGATACAGTGTAATTGATCGTCGTGATGATGGAAGCTCAGGCCGATCTCGTGGCCCTCAACGCCGTCGATGGCGTCGATGGCGTTTTCGATCAGGTTGCCGAGCACGCTGATCAGCACGTGGGTGGTTTCCGCATCGTCGGTTTCCGGCAGCAGGCTGGTTTCTTCGATGGTCAGTTCAATGCCGGCTTCGTGGGCGCGGCTGATCTTGCCGATGAAGAAGCCCGCCACTTCCGGCGAGTGGATCTTGCGCAGCAGTGCGCCGATCTCTTCCTGATAGTTGCTGGCGGTGTTGATGATGTAGTTTTCCAACTGCTGATAGGCCTTCATGTGCAGCATGCCGAGTATCACATGCAGCTTGTTCATAAATTCGTGCGACTGCACCCGCAGCGCATCGGCGTAGTGCGCCATGCCGCTCAGCCGCTGCAGCAGGCGGCTGACCTCGGTCTTGTCGCGGAAGGTGGCGATGGCGCCGGTCACCTGGCCGTTGACGATCACCGGCACGGTATTGGTCAGCAGTTCGCTGCCGTTGAAGCCTATCTGCCGATCGCGCAGCGGTTGGCCGCTGGCCAGCACCTCCGCCAGATGCAGCTGCGCCGGCCAGTGCTTGCTGGCGGCTTCCAGCAGCAGGTTTTCCACCGGGCCGCTCTGGCGCAGCAGGCGCTTGGCTTCGTCGTTGACGATGGTGATGCGGGATTCGTTATCGACCGCGATCACGCCTTCTTTAATCGACTGCAGCATGGCGTTGCGCTGTTCGAACAGGTTGGAGATTTCGTAAGGCTCGAAACCCAGCATGATGCGCTTGAGCGCGGAGACCAGGAAGAAGGTGCCCAGGCTGCCGACCAGGGCGGCGAAGGCGATGGTCCAATAGATGATCCAGCGGCTCTCCGCTACCACCCGCTGCACGGTGTCCAGCGCGATGCCGAGCGCCACCACGCCGATTTGCTGTTTCTGCGCGTCATACACCGGCACGAACACCCGCAGCGCCGGGGCCAGCGTGCCGCGGTTGATGGCACTGTTGACGTGGCCTTGCAGCGCGGGCGCCAGATCGTCGCCGATAAAATGCTTGCCGATCAGCCAGGGTTTGGGGTGCGAATAGCGGATGCCCTGCATATCCACCACCACCACGAACAGCAGCTCGTTTTGATGGCGCACCTGCTCGGCGAAGCGCTGAATGGCGCCGCTTTGGTCACGCTGCTGCAGGCCGTCGACCACGGTGCTGGAGAGCGCCAGCGTATTGGCGACGGCGATGGCTTTCTGCTGCAGCTGATCTTGCCCCTCGCGGCTCATCTGCACGAAAAACAGCGCGAACACCACCAGCAGCACCGAAGCGATGATGGCGGACACCATAAGCGTGATGGAGGTGCTCAGCTTGAGCGGCACCCGTTGTTTTGGCATGGCGGTTCTCCGAATGGCGATATCACGGCGTATTCTAGCGAGGAATGAGGCAAGCTGCAGTTACCGGCAGCAGGTTATAGCATGCTGCCGGGGAGCGGGGGGCTTATTTTAGTTACAAAAGCGGGTCACTGCTGGCGGTAGATCTCCAGCGCCTGTTGGCCGCTGGCGCCCTGATGGATGATTGCCATCAACGCGCGCACCACCTGCGACGGATTGCTGTGTTGATAGACGTTGCGGCCGTAAACCATGCCGGAGGCACCCTGGGCCATCAGCGCGGCGGATTTCTCCAGCACCGGCCCCAGCTCCCCCTTGCCGCCGCCGCGCACCAGCGTCGGGCAGCGCGCCGCTTCCACCACGCGGTGGAAATCGTCCACCCGATCGGTCGGGTCGGCCTTGATGATGTCGGCACCCAGTTCGCGCGCCAACCGCACCAGCGGCACGATCTTCTCCACGTCGCCGAGCGAGCCGTAGGCGGCGCCCTGGCCGGCCGGCGCCATCACCAGCGGTTCGATCATCAGCGGCATGGCGTAGCGATTGCAGGCGTGGCGCAGGCGGCCGATGTTCTCCACGCACTGGCGGAAAATGCCGGGCTCATCCGGGATCATATACAGATTGACCACCACCGCGGCGGCGTCCATTTGCAGCGCCGCCAGGATTGGCGCCTCCGGATTGTGCAGCACTGCCCACATCTCGCGGTGGCGGGCGGCGTTATAGGCGTTGCCGACGTCGGTGCGCATCACCAGCGCCGGTTTTTCGCGCTGCGGCGCGCGCTGCAGCAGATCCGCCTGGCCGTAGTTGACCTGAATGGCGTCGGGGCGCGCGGCGATCAGGTTGCCCATCACCCGTTCGATATCTTCCAGGCCGATCAAGAAATCCGGTTCGTTGGCGATGCCGTGATCGATCGCCACGTCCAGGCACTTGCCGTTGTTGAACAGGCGGTTCATCCGCACCTTGCTGCTGAGCTGCATGTCAGGTCCTCCTGAGATAGGGATATGTCCATTATTGCCGAGTAAGGATGGTCGGGAAACGCGGAAACCGCAAACTGCGCGGCCGCTCGCAGTTTTTGCCGGCGCACGAAAGGGGAACGCTCGCCAGCGGCTTGCACTTCATTTGTTAGATCCGTGTCATGTTTTTGTTAATAAGCCATTCCAAAATGCATGTTTCGCTTGTTTGAGTTAAAAAGTTTCAATAATCTAAATTATGAAATAAACATTTAAAAAAGCGGTAAGGACGCCGTTTGTTGTGCCAGGGGTTTATTTCAATTGGTTGTTTTTAATCTATTTTTATACATCGATCACCATTTTTACAACGGCCTTGATACGGCGATAACACGGTAAATTCGCCGTATCAAAGGGATAACACCGACCGTATTGTTGTTTGAATGTAAAAAATATTTTTCATTATCTGTCAACCAACAGACCTCTTCATTCTAACGATTAAAGGGTAACGAACATGAAGCTGAAGAAACTGATCGCCGCCTCGGTACTGATGTGCATGCTGCCGGCCAGCGTGCTGGCGAAAGACATCAAGATCGGCGTTTCCATGGCTTACTTCGATGACAACTTCCTCACCATTCTGCGCCAGTCGATGCAAAACAAAATGAAGGCCGACGGCAACGTCAGCGGCCAGTTCGAAGACGCCAAGGGCGACATCGCGCAGCAAATTCAACAAATCGAAAACTTCGTCAGCCAGGGCGTCGACGCCATCATCCTCAACCCGGTGGATACCCAGGGCGTCAAGCCGATGATCAAGCTGGCCGAGAAGGCCAAGATCCCGCTGGTGTTCGTCAACCGCAAGCCGGAAGTGGCGCTGCCGGCCGGCATGGCCTACGTCGGCTCCGACTCCAAGCTGGCCGGCAAGCTGCAGATGGAGGAACTGGCCAAGCTGATGAACGGCAAGGGCAACGTGATGATCCTGATGGGCGAGCTGTCGAGCGAAGCCACGCGCGACCGCACCCGCGGGGTGGAAGAAGTGGCGGCCAACTACCCCGGCATCAAGATTATCGATAAGCAAACCGCCAAGTTCTTCCGCAAAGAGGCGGTAGACGTCACCACCGACTGGATTTTGTCCGGCCAGCAGATCGACGCCATCGCCTCCAACAACGACGAAATGGCCATCGGCGCTATTTTGGCGCTGAAGCAAGCCAAGAAATCCGGCGTGCTGGTGGCCGGCGTTGACGGCACGCCGGACGCGCTGGAGTTCATCAAGAAGGGCGATCTGGCGCTGAGCGTGTTCCAGGACGCCAAAGGCCAGGGCGAAGGCGCGGTGCAGACCGCCGTTCAACTGGTGAAAGGCGAGAAAGTGGAGAGCAACGTGCTGATCCCTTACCAACTGATCACCCAGGCCAATTACCAGCAATTCGCCGATAAAAACAAGAAATAAGCCTTGAAGCCCGCCGCGGGCGCCGGTGTGGGGCGCGTGCGGCGGAAAACGTGGGTCAGTGCGGAGGTAAGCGGTATGTACCCTTATGTTCTTGAGGCCGAAGGCATCAGCAAGCAGTTCCCCGGCGTCAAAGCGCTGGATAAGGTCTCGATTAAAATCAAACCCGGCAGCGTGCACGCGCTGATGGGGGAAAACGGCGCGGGCAAATCGACGCTGATGAAATGCCTGATCGGCATCTACCACCCGGACGAAGGCTCGATAAAAATCAAAGGCCGGCCGGTCACCTTCAGCGACACGCTGCAGGCGCTGCATTCGGGCATTTCCATGATCCACCAGGAGCTGAACCTGGTGCCTTACATGACGGTGGCGGAAAACATCTGGCTGGGGCGTGAGCCGGCGCGGCTGGGGTTCGTCAACCACGAACAGCTGAACGAACAAACCCGCGAGCTGCTGGCGCGGCTGAACATCAAACTGCAGCCGGACACGCTGGTGGGCGAGCTGAGCATCGCCAATCAGCAGATGGTGGAGATCGCCAAGGCGGTGTCCTACAACGCCGACGTGCTGATCATGGACGAACCGACCTCGGCGCTGACCGAAGGCGAAGTGGTGCACCTGTTCGCCATCATCCGCGAGCTGCGCGAGCAGGGCAAAGGCATCATCTATATCAGCCACAAGATGGACGAGATCTTCGCCATTACCGACGAAGTGAGCATTTTCCGCGACGGCACCTTCATCGCCTGCGACAAAACCGAAAACCTGACCAAACAGTCGCTGATCACCATGATGGTGGGGCGCGAACTGACGCAGATGTTCCCCAAATTCAACAACAATATCGGCGAGGAAGTGCTGCGGGTGGCGGGGCTGCGCCGCAGCGGCTGGTTCCATGACGTGTCGTTCAGCGTCAAGCGCGGCGAGATCCTCGGCGTCGCCGGGCTGGTGGGCGCCGGGCGCAGCGAAGTGATGGAAAGCCTGTTCGGCATGCACCCGGCGGACGGCGGCGAGATCTTTATCGAAGGCCAGACGGTGAAGGTGGATTCCCCGGCGAAGGCGATCGAGAGCGGGCTGGCGTTCCTCACCGAAGACCGCAAGAAATCCGGCCTGTTTCTGGTGCTGTCGGTGGTCGAGAACATGAGCATCGTCAACCTGTCGGAATACATCGGCAAGAACGGTTTCGTCAGCCATGTGCAGATGGCCAAAGACTGCATGGATCAGATTAAAAAGCTCAACATCAAAACGCCGACCATGGATCAGATCATCAATAACCTCAGCGGCGGCAACCAGCAGAAGGTGCTGATCGCGCGCTGGCTGCTGGCGCAGCCGAAAATCCTGATCCTCGACGAACCGACGCGCGGCATCGACGTGGGGGCGAAAGCGGAAATCTACCGCCTGATCAGCGAGCTGGCCAACCGCGGCGTCGCCATCATTCTGGTCTCCTCCGAGCTGCCGGAGATCCTCGGCATGAGCGACCGGGTAATGGTGATGCACGGCGGCCGCATCACCGGCATTTTGGACAAAGACGACGCGGACCAGGAGAAGATCCTGGCGCTGGCCTCAGAATAACGAAGGGTGAACATCATGAGTAACGTAAAGATTGAGAAGCCGCTCTCCGCCGATTCAACGGGCAAGGGAACGCTGTTCTCCGGGCTGAGCGGCAAAATGCCGAAGGATACCGGCATCTTCATCGTGATGATCGGCATCGCGCTGATCTTCGAAATCCTCGGCTGGTACATGCGCGATCAGTCGTTCCTGCTGAATCCGAACCGCCTGCTGCTGATCGTGCTGCAGGTGGCGATCATCGGCATCATTGCGGTGGGCGTCACCCAGGTGATCATCACCACCGGCATCGATCTCTCCTCCGGCTCGCTGATTGCGCTGACCGCGGTGGTGGCGGCCAGCCTGGCGCAGACCTCGGACAGCATCTCGCCGATGTATCCGGGGCTGCTCGATCTGCCGGCGGCGATCCCGATCGGCGCGGGGATCGGGGTGGGCATCGTCTGCGGCTTTATCAACGGCTTCCTGATCACCCGCACCGGCATTCCGCCGTTCATCGCCACGCTGGGGATGATGGTGTCGGCGCGCGGCCTGGCGCAGTACTACACCAAGGGCAACCCGGTCAGCTTCCTGTCGGACGGCTTCACGTCGATCGGCCAGGGCGCGATGCCGGTGATCATCTTCCTGGTGATTGCGGTGATCTTCCATATCGCGCTCAAGCACACCCGCTACGGCAAATACATCTACGCCATCGGCGGCAACATGACCTCGGCGCGGGTCTCCGGCATCAACGTCAACAAGTACCTGGTGACGGTTTACACCATCGCCGGCGGCCTGGCGGGGTTGGCGGGCGTGGTGCTGGCGGCGCGCGTCAGCAGCGGCCAGTCGAGCATGGGGATGTCGTATGAGCTGGACGCCATCGCCGCGGCGGTGATCGGCGGCAGCAGCCTGATGGGCGGCGTCGGGCGCATCACCGGCACGCTGATCGGCGCGGTGATCCTGGGCCTTATCAAAAGCGGCTTCACCTTTATCGGCGTCGACTCTTACATTCAGGACATCATCAAGGGCGTGATTATCGTCGCCGCCGTGTCGATCGACATGCGGCGCAACCGCAAAAAACACTGATTGCCGTGAATTGCCGCCGGCGCCAGGGTTGGCCGGCGGCTTTTTTTTACTTGGGGGGCACATCATGAACTACCTGAAAGGGCTGTGGCTGGCGGTGGCGCTGTGCGCGTCTACCCCGGCATGGGCGCAAACCATCGGCGTGTCGATGGCCTATTTCGACCAGAATTTCCTCACCATCATCCGCCAGGCGATCGACAAGGAGGCCAAGGCGCGCGGCATCACCGTGCAGTTCGAGGACGCGCGCGGCGACGTCGGCCGCCAGACCGATCAGGTGCAGAGCTTTATCAGCGCCGGGGTGGACGCGATTATCGTCGATCCGGTCAACTCGGCCAGCACGCCGGTGATGACCAAAATGGTGCAGGCCGCCGGCGTGCCGCTGGTGTACGTGAACCGCACGCCGGGCGATGCCAAACTGCCGCAGGGCGTGGTGTTCGTCGGCTCCGACGAGCGGGAATCCGGCACGCTGCAGATGGAAGAGCTGGCGCGGCTGGCCGGCTATCAGGGCAACGTGGCGGTGATGATCGGCAACCTGACCGACGCCGGCGCGCTGCAGCGCACCAAAGACGTGGAGCAGGTGGTGAGCAAGTACCCGAAAATGAAGGTGGTGCAGAAGCAGAGCGCCAACTATTCACGCAGTGAAGGCATGGATCTGATGATGAACTGGCTGACCAACGGCGAAGCGATCGACATCGTCGCCGCCAACAACGACGAGATGGCGATCGGCGCAATCATGGCGCTGCAGCAGGCGGGCAAGGCGGACAGGAAAGTGCTGATCGGCGGCATCGACGCCACGCCGGACGGCCTCAAGGCGCTAGCCTCCGGCAAGATGCAGGTCACGGTGTTCCAGGACGCGGTCGGCCAGGGCAAAGCCTCGGTCGATGTGGCGCAGCGCATGATCAACGGTGAAAAGCTCGAACCGTATTACTGGATCCCGTTCGAGCTGGTGACGCCGGCCACGATGCAGAAGTATGCGGCCAGGCCGTGAGTTAACCGTCAGATTCGCGTTGCCGGGGCGCTGCTTGCAGCGCCTTTTTTATTGGCGTCAGTTACATGTCCGCTTGCGGCCAGCGCGGCGCCGGATCTTGCTTCACACTGAGGATCTATAAACCGTGTGAGGATGAGCGATGAACGCATTAAACGGCAAGGTGGCGGTGATCGGCGGCGCCAGTTCGGGGATCGGCAAAGCGGCGGCGCTGCTGTTCGCCCGCCAGGGGGCTGCGCTGGTGTTGGGCGCGCGGCGCGAGCCGCTGTTGGCGGAGCTGGTGGAGGACATTCGGCGCGAGGGCGGCCGGGCGCTTGCGGTGGCGGGCGACGTGCGTGACGAAGCCTTCGCCGAACGGCTGACGGCGACGGCGGTCGACGAATTCGGCGGGCTGGATATCGCCTTCAACAACGCCGGCACCTTGGGGCCGCTGGGGCCGTCGCTGGCGTTGAGTGCCTCAGAGTGGCGCGAGGTGTTGGAAACCAACCTGTCCAGCGCCTACTACGGCGCCAAATATCAAATCCCCGCCATGCTGGCGCGCGGCGCGGGCTCGGTGATTTTCACCTCCACCTTCGTCGGCCACACCGCGGCGTTTCCCGGCACGGCGGCCTATGCGGCCGGCAAGTCGGGGCTGATCGGCCTGACGCAGGCGCTGGCGGTGGAATTCGGCGGGCGCGGCATTCGGGTGAACGCGCTGCTGCCGGGCGGCACCGATACGGCGATGGGTCGGCAGATGAGCCATACCCCGGAGGCATTGGCGCAGGTGGCCGAACTGCACGCGCTGAAGCGGCTGGCGGTGCCGGAGGAGATCGCGCAGGCGGCGCTGTATCTGGCGTCTGACGCAGCTTCATTCGTCACCGGCACCGCGATGCTGGTGGATGGCGGGGTGTCCATCCAGCGCGGCTGAGGCCACGGGCGCCGTGGCCTCAGTGGGCGTCAGAAAGCGGACAGGTGGCGGCGCACGATCTCGCGGCCGATCTCCAGCGAGGCGGTCGCTGCCGGAGAGGGGGCATTGCATACGTGCAGCGAGCGTTGGCCCTGCACGAAGTGGAAGTCGTCCACCAGCTTGCCGTCGGCGGTCAGCGCCTGGGCGCGCACGCCGGCCGGGCCGGGGCGAATATCCTGCTCCTGCAGCGCCGGGATCAGCCGACGGGCGTTCTCGGCAAAGCGGCGGCGCGACAGCGAACGGCGCATTTCCGCCAGCCCTTCGCCGAGGTAGTTGCCGGCGATTTTCCAAAAGCCGCGATAGCCGAGCACCTCGCTCAGATCGCGCAGGCTGAAGTCGCATTTGCGGTAGCCTTCGCGTTTGAAGGCCAGCACCGCATTGGGGCCGACGTCGCGCTTGCCGTTATACATACGGGTAAAATGCACGCCGAGGAAAGGGAAATCCGGGTTGGGCACCGGGTAGATCAGATGGTTGACCAGGTGGTTTTTCGCGTCGTCCAACACATAGTATTCACCGCGGAACGGCACGATCTTCATGCCGGTTTCGTAACCGGCCAGTTTGGCGATGCGATCGCTGAACAGCCCCGCGCAGTTGATCAGCAGTTTTCCCTCGAAGGTATCGCCGGCGGCGGTGACGGTGACGCCGCCGGCGTGTTCGCGGATGGCCTCAACCTGATGGCCGTAGGCGATCTCGCCGCCGCGCCGCACGATGATCTCCGCCAGCTTGGCGGCCACCTCCGCGTAGTTGACGATACCGGCATCGGGCACCAGCAGCGCTTCAAGGCCATTGACGTGCGGTTCGCGCTCCCGCAGCTGCGCCTGCGACAGCCGGGTGACCTGCAGGCCGTTTTGCAGGCCGCGCTGATAGATGTTCTCCAGCTGATCCAGTTCGTTTAGCTGGGTGGCGACAATCACCTTGCCGCATTGGTCGTGATACAGGTCGTGTTCGCGGCAGAAGGCGAACATGCTGCGGTTGCCCTGTTTTGCCAACTGCGCTTTCAGGCTGCCGGGCGTGTAGTAGATGCCGGAATGCACCACGTTGCTGTTGTGGCCGCTTTGGTGCGCCGCCGGGCCGCGCTCTTTTTCCAGGATCAGAATGCGCCGCTGCGGATCCGCTTCCTGCAGCGCATTCACCACGCCGAGCCCCACCAGGCCGGCACCGATAACGATCGCGTCGTACATCACGGCTCTTGCTCCTCGTTTTCCAGGCGGCGTAATTTGCCGCGTACGTTGTTCAGATGGCTTTGCATGGCGGCGGTGGCCGCCGCCGCATCGCCGTCGCGAATGGCGATAAATACCCGCTCATGTTCGTCGATCACCCGCTGGCGCTCGGCCTGCCGCCCTAGGTTTTTGCTGAGCGAGTACACCAGCACCCCCAGATACAGCTCGTGCATGTTATCGAGGATCTGCACGAAAAACGGGTTATGCGAAGCCTGCATGATGGCGCGGTGGAACAGGTAGTCCTGCCGATAGCCGATCTGGCCGTCGTTGAGCGTACAGTCACGAAAGGCGAGGTGCGCCTGTTCGATCGCCTGCAACTCCTGTTCGGTGCGGCGCTCGGCGGCCATGCGCGCCGCCTGCTGTTCCATGACTTCGCGCATTTCCAGCAGCGCTTCCACCTCGCAGCGGTCGGCTACCTCCATCACCAGCGGTTCGTATTTGCTCAGCAGCGAATGCTGTTCCACCCGGTGGCCGCCGCCCTGGCGTGAGGAGATGATGCCGCTGACCTCCAGCACGCCGAGCGCCTCGCGCACCGGCACCCGGCTGACGCCGAACGCGTCCGCCAACACGTTTTCCGACGGCAGCTTCTCGCCGACCGGAAAGGTGCCGTCGTTGATGCCGGCTTTCAGCTGCGCCAGCACCTGATGAGAGGCTTTCTGGCGCGTGACCTTGCGGATCATGACGCGCCTCCCGGCAGCGCGGCGCGCTGTTTATAGCGCAGTAGGTGCATGGCGGCGGCGGCGGCGATCAGGGCCGCGCCGCCCAGATCGGTCATCAGGCCCGGTTTGATCAGTAAAATCGCCGCCGCGGTAAACAGCACCCGCTCCAGCCAGTGGGTCTTCATCAGCCAGAAATTGGCGCTGGCGATCGACAGGGCGTAGATCCCCACCAGCGCGCTGATCACCATATGCAGCACCGACAGCGGGTTGAGATCGTCGCCCTGCATCAACAGCATCGGGTTGTAGACCAGAATGAACGGGATGATAAAGCCCGGCAGCGCCAGGCGCACCGCGTCCCACGAGGTTTGCATCGGATCGGCGCGGGCGATGCTGGCGGCGGTGTAGCTGGCCAGCGCCACCGGCGGCGTGATGTTGGACAACGCGCCGAACCAGAACACGAAGAAATGCGCCGCCAGCGGCAGCACGCCGGCTTTGATCAGGATCGGCGACACGGTCACCGCCACCACGATGTAGAGCGCGGTCGAGGGTAGCCCCATGCTGAGCACGATGCACACCAGCATCACCACCAGCAGGATCATCCACAGGGTGTTGTCGGTCATGGCGACGATGTTGAACGCCAGCGTGGAGCCGATGCCGGTCATGGTCACCACGCAGATGATCACGCCGATGGCGGCGCAGGCGATGGTGACCTGGATCGAGCCGCGCGCCGCGTCGTTCAAGGCCAGCGCGATTTTTTTCGGCGTCATGCGCACCGAACTGTCGGGGGTGAGCCAGCTGGCGACGATGATAGAAATGATGCCGAGGAAGCCGGCATAGATCGGCGTTTTGCCCAGCAGCAGCGTGCCGATGACGATGACGAGCGGCAGCAGCAGCAGCCCGCGCGCCTTCAGCACCGCGCGCACCTGAGGGATGTTCTCCTTGTTGATGCCCTTCAGGCCCTGTTTCTTGGCCTCCAGGTCGATAGCCATGATCAGCGCGGCGTAATAGAGCAGCGCCGGCACGATGGCGGCGATGACGATGGTGGTGTATGAGATGCCGAGGAAGCCGGCCATGATAAACGCCGCCGCGCCCATGATGGGGGGCATGATCATGCCGCCGGTGGAGGCGGTGGCTTCCACGGCGCCGGCGAAGCGGGACGACAGCCCGATGCTTTTCATCAGCGGAATGGTGAAGGTGCCGGTGGTGGCGACGTTGGCCACCGCGCTGCCGCTCAATGAGCCGGTCAGTGCCGACGAGATCACCGCCACCTGGGCCGGGCCGCCGCGGCGGCGTCCGGCGGCGGCCAGCGCCAGATCGTTGAACAGCGCGGTTGCGCCGCTGACGCTGAGAAAGGCACCGAACAGAATAAACACCACGATGGCGGTGGAGGCGGTGGACAGGGTGATGCCGAAAATCCCCTCGCTGGTCATGAACAGCCGATACAGCAGGCGTTCCACCGAGAAGCCCCCGTGGCCGAAAATGCCCATGAAGTACTGCCCGAACAGCGCATAGAGGATGGCGAAGCTCGCCAGGCCGGGGATGAAATAGCCGGTGGTGCGCCGCGCGGCTTCGAACAGCACGCCGATACCGATCGCCGCCATCACATAGTCGGTGGCGTTGGGGATGCTCTTGCGCACCACGTGCAGATCGACGTAGTTAACGTAGAAATAGCCGTAGCTGACCAGCGTCAGGATGATGAACAGATAGTCCCAGCGGTTGAAACTGCGGGTGGCGTGCCGGGCCGAGAAAGGGAACAGGATAAAGCCCAGGATCAGAATGCCGCTCAGGAACGTGGTGTTGCGGTAGAACTCCTGCGTGTTGGACAGCGCGTTGGCGTAGATGGCATAGGCGGAAATGGCGATCGCCAGGACGGTCGCCAGCTGCAAATAGACGCCGCTCAGCGGGCGGTTGCCGGCGCCGGCTTCCTTGTCCAGATCGACGGCGGGCTGCGGTGAAGAAGGGTGAGTGCTCATACGTCCTCCTGGGTTAGGGGTTGGCGGCCAGCGCGGCGGCTTCCGGCGGGATCAGATAATCGGGTATCTCGACGCCGGCTTCGCGGTAGTAGCGATAGGCGCCGAGGTGCAGCGGCACGGAAACGCCTTTCAGCGCATTCTCCAGCGAGATGTATTTGGCCGAGCTGTGCACCTGGTGCACTTCCGGCAGGTTCTCGAACATCGTTTTGGTCAGGTCGTACACCAGCTTTTCATCGAGCCGGCTGAGGGCCACCAGAATATTGGGCTGCGCGATGGTGGCGACCGCCTTGGGCTGGCGCGGGTAGGTCTCTGCCTTGATGTCGAAGCGGAACCAGGAGTTGGCGATGGCGTTGATGCTGGCCAGCTGTTCGTCGGTGACTTCCAGGATGCGTGCCGGCACGCCGCTGGCATACATGTCGGTGACGGCGGCGGCCGGCACCCCGGCGGGCAGGGCGCCGCCGTCCAGGCGCCCGTCGCGCATCGCGGAAACCGTGTCGCCGTAGCCGAGGTATTCCGCCGACAGCGACTTTTTGGTCAGGTTGACGCCTTGCAGGATGATCATCGTCGACTGTTCGGTGCCGCTGGCCTGCGGCCCGACGGAAAAGCGCGTGCCGGCGATATCGTTCAGCGTGCCGTCTTTCACCCGGCTTTCCAGCATCACGAAGTGTTCGACGTTGGGCCACAGCATGGAGATGGAGCGCAGATCGCCGTAGGCGCGGCCGTCGAAGTTGCGCACGCCCTGATAGGCTTCGACGGCGATCAGGCTCTGCAAAATCGCCAGCTGCGCCTCGTCTTTTTGCAGCAGGTCGATATTCTCGATCGAACCGGCGGAGGATTGGCCGGTGACCTGTATCCCCTGGCGTTTCAGCCGGTTGCTCCAGACGTTGGCCAACCCGACGCCCATTGGGTAGTAGGTGCCGCCGGTGGAGGCGGTGGCGACGGAGAGGAAGGTTTTATCGGCGTTTTCCGCTTTACCGGCGATGGCCAGCAACGCGGCGCCGACCACGGCACAGGTAACAAGCAACGCTTTGATTTTTCTATTTTTCATCATTTTCCCCAGCGGTTTTTTGAAACAAATAGAAAACATTTACGCAAACTTGTATACAACATGGCAGCTTTATTCACCTAAAGCGCCGTGCTTGATTTGTGATCTGAGTGGGCGAAAATTGAACGGCGCGGCGGAGGGCGGAAATGGAAAACCCGTGGCGGGTGCCACGGGCATGCGGGGGAGGGTTACCAGCCTTTGACGGCGTCGCCCTTGTAGATATCGGCGGCGCTGGCTGCCACTTCGTCGGTCTGATAGGCCTTGACCAGATCCTTCACTTTCTCGCTGTCTTTGTTGTCGATGCGGCTGGCGAAAATGTTGACGTACGGCGAGTTTTTGTCTTCGACAAACAGCCCGTCCTTGGCCGGCGACAGGCCGATCTGGCTGGAATAGTTGGTGTTGATGATCGCCAGCGTCACCTGTTGGTCGTCCAGCGCGCGCGGCAGCTGCGGCGCTTCAATCTCGACGATCTTCAGCTTTTTCGGGTTGCCGACGATGTCCAGCGCGGTCGGCAGCAGGCCGACGCCGTCTTTCAGGGTGATCAGCCCCTGTTTTTGCAACAGCAGCAGCGAGCGTCCCAGATTGGTCGGATCGTTCGGCACCGCCACCTGCGCGCCGTCCGGCAGCTGGCTGAGTGCGGTTATCTTCTTCGAATAGCCGGCGATCGGGTAGACGAAGGTGTTGCCCACCGCCGCCAGCTTGTAGCCGCGCTCCTGCATCTGCTTGTCGAGATACGGCTTGTGCTGGAAGGCGTTGACGTCCAGATCGCCGTTGTTCAGCGCTTCGTTTGGCAGCACATAGTCGTTGAAAGTCACCACTTCCACGTCCAGATCGTATTTCTGCTTGGCGACCTTTTGCACCACCGCCCACAGCGACTGATCGATGCCGGCGCTGATGCCGACCTTGATGTGGTGATCGTCCTGTGCCGTCGGGCCGCAGGCGGTCAGCAGCAGCGTGCCGGCGGCGGCCAGCGCCAGGGTGAGGTTTTTCAGCGTAAATGTCATTTTCCCAGGGTCCTTGTCAACATTGCCTGCTAATTTGGGCGGGCAGAATAGTGGCAGTGACTGTAGGTAATCGCTGGGATAAAACAAAATACTGATTCTCTATGACTCATAGCGATTAGCTATGAGCGGCCGCCGTCTGGCGTGGTGCGGATTGTTTTGACGGCGAATCGGCGGGCTTATTATGATAGCCGTTGGCCCGCGAGGGCAGACTGGGTACTGAAACGAAGGAAAAAACAATGCGATTGAACACTTGGAGCAAGGCGCTGCTGCCGCTGGTGGTGTTGGCCTGCGTCTCGGCGACTCAGGTTCGGGCGGCGGAGAGCGATACCGGGCCGATCCCCAAACAGCTGCTGGGCAACTGGCGCGTCAGTAAAATTGTGCCGACTCAGACCACCGGCTGCTGGGATCAACAGCAGGCGCAGAGCCTGATCGGCGGTAAAATCAGCTATAAGGCGGATGCATTCAGCTGGAACGGCACGGCGCTGAAAAGCGAAGGCGCCACCGTCAGCACCGTAGAAGCGCAGGAGTTCGTCGAGGACAATTCCGGCAGCAGTTCCTACATCGATTTCCCGATGCTGGGCATCAGCACGCCGTCGGTCGAGCGCGTGGCCATTCAGCACACGGATACCGTCATCAAAGGCATCACCGATCAGGGCACCGATGGGGTGCCCGGCGATAACGTGCTGGTGAAAGACGCCAACACGCTGATCCTGTCGCTGTGCAACGTCTGGTTTGAGGCTCAGCGCGAAAAGTAATCTCTCCCTTCCGCCCCGGCAACGGGGCTTCCCCGCCGTTATCTCTCCCGCCGCGCGCGCCGTTTCTGAACTAAAATTAACCATAACGATATGACTCTGACGTGATATCGGAGCCTCGGCTCTACCGAGTCCATGACAGGAGGCGCTATGTGTTACCACCATATTGTCATCGCCACCGATCTGAGCGATGACGGCAAGCGATTGGTCGAAAAGGGGGCGCTGTTAGCGGAGGCGCTGAAGGCCAAACTCTCGCTGATCTATGTGGACGTTCACTACGACACCTACCACGCGGCGATCGGCTTTTCGGAGCACAGCTATGAGGGCGCGTCGTTCGAAGAGAAGATCCGCAAAGAGCTGGAACCCACCACGCAAAACGTCAATTATCCGATCGCGGAAGTGATTATCGGGCGCGGCGGCTTTGTTGACGAACTGCGCACGGCAGTGGTGGACAAGAATATCGATCTGCTGGTGTTCGGCCACCACCACGATTTGTGGAGCAACCTGTTTTCTTCCACCCGCAACGCCATCAACCAGCTGAATATCGACGTGCTGGTGATCCCGATCCGCTCATAAACGCGGGCCACCGCCGGGCAACGATGGCGGTGGCCGCTGTGGCTTATTGCGTGAAGAAGTCGTTATACAGCATGTACAGGTGCGCCGCGCTCCAGGAGAAGTTCGGCGCGCCCTGTTGCTTGCCGGTGAGCGGGTTGTAGTTCTCGCGGATCGGCCCGTCGGCGACCAGGCCGTCGGCGTGGCGGAAGAAAGCCTGCGCCATCGCCACCGCATCGTCGCGATAGCCGTAGCGTTCCATGCCCTTGAGGCCGAAATACAACTGATCGACCCACACGCGGCCGCGCCAATAGATGTCCGCGCCGAACGCCGGATTGGTCAGCGCCGAGGTGCCGAGCGGCACGTAGGTATTGAACTCGCGCGGATCCTTCATCACCCTGACCACCGCATCGGCGTGCGGCTGGCTGGCGGCGCCGTTGAACAGCGGCGACCAGCCTTCCGGCCCTTTGCCGCGTTCGACGATCGGTTTGCCGGCGCAGCCGTTGGCCAACGGCCGCTTTTCGATGCGGATGTCATAGAAGAAACCGCTGTGCTTGTCGAACATGCAGGTGTTGATGTAGGCCGCCAGCCGGTCGGCTTTGGCGCGGAAGGCGGCGGCCTCGGCGCCGTGGCCGAGAATATCGGCCATCTCCGCCAGATAGCGGTTGTCGCTGTACATGTAGCTGGCCTGATCCACCGACTCCTGCAGCAGCGAATAGCCGAGCAACGTGCCGTCCGGCGCTCGGTTTTCGGCGAATTTCACCTGCCAGTCTTCGCGTTTGCCGCCCTGCGCCAGGTAGCGCGCCAATTGATCCGGATCGATAAAGCCGAATACCGCCGCGTCGTCGCGGCCCGACTCCCAGGAGGCGGCGGTCTGCGCCGGGATCTCGATGCTGTCGTACTGCCCCTCGCGCACGATGCGATCGTAATTGTCGAGGCCGGCCAGCGTTTGCTCGCGCTGCCCGCGCTTGACGGTGAACAACATGCGTCCGTCGGGGGTATTGTGCGCTTTGTCGCGGGTGGCGCCGTACTCCGGCACGCCGTTGCCGTTGTGGTCACGGTTGCGCAGCCACCAGTCATGGTAGGCCACCAGCTTCGGGTACATCTCCGCCAGCCAGCCCTTATCGCCGGTGACGCGATACACCTCCATCACCGCCCAGGCCGCCAGGCTCGGCTTGGTGTTGCGCTCGTTCCAGTTGCCGCCGTCGCCGCCGCGCTCCGGGCTGGGGTTGTAGGCGATAAGGTCGGGCAGGAAACCGGCGTCCCACGGGCGCAGGGCATCGCCCGGCCGGATCTGGAAGGCGAACACCGCGCGGATGTTGTCCTTGGCCACGTCCGGGTTGAAGTGCGCCATGGCGTAGGCCTGTTTCCAGGTGTCCCACGGCCAGGTCTGGTTGCCGGAGAACCAGCGTCCGGTCACCGACGGGGTGACCGAGTCGAACTTCATCGCCCCGGCGGCGCCGCGCCAGTTGCCGTTGAGCGTTTCCATCGCTTTGACCGCCACGCGGGTTTGTTCTGCCGTGGCGTGCGGGTTGCTGAGCCCTGTGGCGAGATAGCGTTCCCAACGCTGGGCCGACGCGGCCATATAGCGCTGCGGGTGAGCGAGGATGTCGGCGATGGCGCGTTGTTCGCGCCGCGCTTCTTCGGCGGTAAGCAGGTGCGAGTAGGTGGTGTACAGGGTGGTGGAGCCGGCGATGCGTGCCGTGGCGCGGAAGCGATGGCCGTCGACCGTGGTGCGCTGCGGCAGCGATTTGTGGATCTGATACTCGGACTGGCCGGAAGTCATCAGCTGCGACGGCGCGCGCACTTTGCCGAAGGTGACGCGCAGGCCGTCAGCCGTCGGCACAATGCGGCGCGTGTAGTCAGGAAATGCCTGCTCGAGGGTCGCCGGCGGCTGCGGTTTTTGCTCTTTGGCCGCGTAGCGCTCCAGCAATTCACCGTCCCACACCAGCTCCAGCGGCGTGTCGGTCAGGATTTGGGTTTCCAGCAGCGAGGTGCGCGCGCCAGCGAAGCGCAGCGTCAGGTTGACGGTCACGCCCGGCGCGCTGAGCCGCTGCACCAGGGCACCGGGCAGGCTGTAGGCCGTCATGGTGAAATGCACCGGTTTACCGTTTCGATAGACGCTGAGCCGATCGAAATTGTTGGCCATAAAGTTGATGTACTCTTCGGTCAGCAGCGCCGGGCCGGGGAAACCGCCCATGCCTTCCGGCCCGCTCGGCAACAGGTGGCCGTGCCAGGCGCCGAGATCGAAGAACGGATTGAAGCGCTGGTGATCGTCGAAATCGTAATCGAGCATAAAGTGCGGCGCGCCGCGGCGGTCGATGACGTTTTTATAGCGCTCGGCCAACGGGGCGTCGGCGTCGGGCGTTTTCGGCGCGCAGCCCGTCAGCGTCAGCGCGAGGGTGAGGGCAGTGGCCAGCGGGGTCAGGGGAGTCATGTTCATCGTAGGAGCCTCAACGGTTACCAATAGAAATATTGCATCAGGAACACCGAGTTGCTGGCGCCGGTGCTGTCGTTGCGCATGAAGAATTTGCTGTCCAGCGCGGTGGCCAGCTTGCCGCCGGCGTATTCATACCAGACGCCGAACTGGGCGTATGAGGTGGCGGTATCCGCCGCATTATCAAACCGGTGGCGGGCGTAGCTGTAGGCGGTGGAGAGATACAGCCCTTTGGCGGTTTCCGTCATCGCGCTGAGCATCAGGCCCGATTCGCTGCCGGGATGGCCGCCGCTGTCGCCTTTGCCGGTGTGGTGCCAGACGCGGCCGGCCAGGTGTTGGCCGCGCAGCCCCAGCAAAAACAGCTGCCCCAGGCCGTCGGTCACTTCCAGGCCGTTCAGCAGCGTCAGATTGTCCTGCAGGTCGTACTGGGTGTAGCCGTTGACCATCGCCCGATAGGTGTACTTGTCGGAATAGCGATCGTATTTGCCGAAGTGCAGCAGCGCCTTGCTCTCGTCGATGCGGCTTTCCGGCGCCGCCGTCACGCTGTAGCGAAAGCGCCCGGTCAGGTTTTGCAGCTTGGCGGCGTAGCTGAGATCGCGGGTGTTGGGGATCACGTAGCCGTATTCCGGCGTGAAGTCGCCCCACCATTGCAGGTCGTCGAGCGACGAGTCGTTGCGCACGCTGAGCATCATCTCGGTGCCGTCGTCGGTGCGGTAACCGCCGTAAAAGCGGTTCAACCCGCCCTCGAAGCCGCCCCAACCGTGGCCCGGCGTCCAGGCGTGGCCCTGGCTGTCCGCCTGCACGGTCCAGCCTTCGCCGTAAATCAGGCCGAACCAGTGGCCCCGTTTGATCTCCAGGCCGCCTTCGATATAGGTGCCGTCGCTGTATTTATGCTGATGTTCGCCGTTCAAATAGACGCTGCCGCCGATGCCGAGCTCGCCGTAAAAACGCAGGGCGGTCGCGGCGCTATCGGGTAGCGGCGGCGGTGGGAGCTGATTGCGCTCCGCCGGGGTCACCGGTTCCTGCGCCGCCCAGGCGGGCGCGTTAACGAGCAGCAGCAAGGGCAACAGGGCGTGATGGCTTAGTGATTTCATGGGGCATAGGCCTGGTGTTGGGTGGATCGGAACGTCAGCCGAGCGGCGGCTCACGCGAGGTCGCTCCCGGCTCCCTGGGAGAAAAAACCGCCCCGGCGGGACGGTAAACGGCAGGTATATTAGTAAAATATTTAGTAAAAAATATGCTTTAATCAGTAAATCGTTAACTTGATCACAGCGGGTGAAATGGGTATCTTTCGCTGCAGGCGCCCGGCAACGGCTGGCATGAGCGTGTTCTGGCCTGGTCTGGGAAGGAGAGGAGGCGGGCGGCGCTGTACGCCGCGGCGCTATCCGATTAAGCTACCGTTTTTCGTCTGTGCATTGGGACTCTATGGCCACACTGAAGGAAATTGCTGAAGCCGCTAATGTGTCCGTCGCCACCGTTTCGCGCGTGTTGAATGACGACCCCACCCTGAGCGTGAAGGCGCAAACCCGCCAGAAGATCCTGGAAGCGGCGGAACGCCTCGAATACAAGATCGCGCCTTCCAAACGGCAAAGCGGGCAACGCCTGCATTTCGCCGCGCTGTTCACCTATACGCAGGGTGTGGAGATCAACGATCCCTATTACCTGGCGATGCGCTACGGCATCGAGACGCAGTGCGAAAAGCTGGGCGTGGCGCTGAGCGCCGGTTACGACTTCAACGGCGACAAGGCGCTGCCGGCGGCCGACGGCCTGCTGGTGATCGGCCGGCCACAGCCCGCGCTGTATGAGCAGCTCAGGCAGCAGGAAACGCCGGTGGTGTTCATCGACGGCGTGGTGGAGGATGAGCGGTTTGACTGCGTCAATGTCGACCTGTACAAGATCAGCCGCAAGGTGATCGACTACTTCATCGGCCGCGGCTATCAGCGCATCGGCTTTATCGGCGGGCGCGACCATCCGGCCGGCATCGACCAGCGCGAGCAGGCATTCGTCGAGTATGGCCGGCAGCAAAATGTGGTGCGAGCGCAGGACATTTACCACGGCGATTTCAGCAGCCAGTCGGGCTACCAGTGCGCGAAAGCGATGTTGCAGAGCCAGAATGGCTATCCGCCGGCGCTGCTGGTGGCGACCGATTCGATCGCGATCGGCGTGCTGCGCGCGCTGCACGAACACGGCATTCAGGTGCCGGGGCAGATCGCGCTGATCAGCGTCAACGATATTCCCACCGCCCGCTTTATTTTCCCCGCCTTGTCCACGGTGCGCATCCCTTCGGAAACCATGGGCGCACAGGCCGTCAACCTGCTGACGGAGCGGCTGCGCGATGAGCGCGCCGTCCCGCTGTCGATCTTCGTTCCCAGCTCGCTGCAGCTGCGCGACACCACCGTCGCCTGACCGGCCCCCGCCTCGGCGGGGGCGTTGGCGCTCAAAATTAACGTCATGATAAAAAAAGGCCTTTGAGATTTATTGTGATCCTGTCGTCATTTGGTAAATATCAACTGTAATTTTTACTAAATATTTACTATCGTTTCCGCATTGCACAGGTGTTGGGAGACGTGACGTGAATAATTGGGAAAACATTGAAAAACAGTCGGAGCACCGGTTGGCGCCGCGCGCGAGCTTCTTCAGCTACGCGGATGCCGGGCAGGCGCTGAGCTTCGATCGCAACGCCAGCCGGCGTTTCCAACTGCTGAGCGGCCGCTGGCGCTTTCGCTTCTTCGAGCACCCGGCGCAGGTGCCGGCGGCGTTTTACCGAGAGCCGATGAACGACTGGGGCGATATGGCGGTGCCGGGCATGTGGCAGCTGGAAGGGCACGGCCACCTGCAGTACACCGATGAGGGCTTCCCGTTCCCGATCGACGTGCCTTACGTGCCGACCAATAACCCCACCGGCGCCTATCAACGCCACTTTACGCTCGACGCCGGCTGGCAGGATCAGCAAGTGCTGATCAAATTCGACGGCGTGGAAACCTACTTCGAGGTGTACGTCAACGGCGACTATGTCGGCTTCAGCAAGGGCAGCCGACTGTGCGCCGAGTTCGACATCAGCCCCTATGTGCGGCAGGGCGAGAATCTGCTGTCGGTGCGGGTGATGCAGTGGGCCGACTCCACCTACATCGAAGATCAGGACATGTGGTGGATGGCCGGCATTTTCCGCGACGTCTATCTGATCGGCCAGAGCGCTACCCACCTTCACGATCTGACGCTGGTCACCACCTTCGATGAGCGCTATTGCGACGCGCAGTTGGCGATCGATGCCGAGCTGCGCCATCTCGGTGTGCAGGCCGCCGAGGGCTGTCGCCTGCAGGCGCAGCTGTTCGACGGCGAACGCTGCGTGGCGGAGCAGTGGCGCGACGATCTGCGCATCGAGCGGGCGCTGAACTGCCGTTTCGAACTGCCGGTCAGCTGCCCGCAGCAGTGGAATGCGGAAAATCCCTATCTGTATCAGCTGTTGCTCAGCCTGTATGACGGCGCCGGCAACCTGCTGGGCGTGGTGCCGCAGCGGGTGGGGTTCCGCGAGATTGCGGTGCGCGACGGGCTGATGTACGTCAACGGCCGCTATCTCAAGCTGCACGGCGTCAACCGGCACGATCACGATCACCGCAAAGGGCGCGCCGTCGATATGGCGCGGGTGGAGCGCGATATCGTGCTGATGAAACAGCACAACATCAACTCGGTGCGCACCGCCCATTACCCCAACGATCCGCGCTTTTACGAGCTGTGCGATCTCTATGGCCTGTTCGTGATGGCGGAGACCGATCTGGAGAGCCACGGCTTCGCCAACGTCGGCGATCTGAGCCGCATTACCGACGATCCGCGCTGGGAGCAGGCCTACGTCGAGCGCATCGAGCGCCACGTGGCGGCGCAGAAAAACCACCCGTCGATCATCATCTGGTCGCTGGGCAACGAGTCCGGCTACGGCTGTAACATTCGCGCCATGGCCCGGCGCTGCAAGGCGCTCGATCCGACTCGCCTGATCCACTATGAAGAAGATCGCGACGCCGAAGTGACCGACGTGATCAGCACCATGTATTCCCGCGTGGCGATGATGAACGCCTTCGGCGAATACCCGCATCCCAAACCGCGCATCCTGTGCGAATACGCCCACGCGATGGGCAATGGCCCCGGCGGGCTGTTCGAATACCAGTCGGTGTTCAACCGCCACGCCAGTTTGCAGGGGCACTACATCTGGGAGTGGTGCGATCACGGCCTGCTGAGCCACGACGAACAGGGGCGCGAGCGCTACCAGTACGGCGGCGATTACGGCGACTACCCGAACAACTACAACTTCTGCATGGACGGCCTGATCTACCCGGACCAGCGCCCCGGCCCCGGCCTGCGTGAATACCAGCAGGTGCTGTGCCCGGTGGAGGTGACGGCGGAGGAAGGCGCAGGCGACGTGCTGCGGGTGAAAAACCGCTATTGGTTCAGCTCGCTGGCGGACATCACGCTGAAGGTCAGCGTCAAGACCGACGGCCGCCAGGTGGCGAGTTACGAATTCAAGCTGCCGCACCTGCAGCCGGGCGAGAGCGAAGACATGCACCTGCCGGTATTGGTGCTGGGGCAGGGGGAAACGCTGATCGACGTGGCGGTGCATAAGGACAGCGCCACCCGCTACAGCGAGAGCGGCCAGCGGCTGGGTCATTATCAGCATCTGCGCCGGGCGGCGACGCGGCGACCGGCTCCACCACCGGCCGATGCGCCGGCGCTGCAATGCCGCGAGGAAAATCATCGGCTGATCGTCAGCGGCGGCCGGTTCCAGCTGGCGTTCTCGCTGCTGAGCGGTGAACTGCTGTCGTGGCGGGTAGACGATGAAGAAGTGGTGGGGCGCGCGCCGCGCATCACCTTCTTCAAACCGGTGATCGATAACCATAAACAGGAATATGAGGGGATTTGGCTGCCGCATCACTTCCCCATCATGCAGCAGCACTTCCGCCGCCTCAATCGGCAATGGCAGGGCGAGGATTTGCTGATCGAGGTACATAGCCTGATCGCGCCGCCGGTGTTCGACTTCGGCATGCGCTGCACCTACCGCTGGCGCATCTCCCCGCAGGGCTACGTCAGCCTGGATCTGGCCGGTGAGCCTTACGGCGATTTCCGCCAGATTATCCCGAAAATCGGCCTCGATTTCGGCATCAGCCGCCGTTTCGAACAGGTGGAATACTACGGCCGCGGGCCGGGCGAGAACTACCGTGACAGCTGCCGGGCCAACCTTATCGGCCACTACCGGCAGCGCGCCGACGCGCTGTTCGAACACTATCCGTTCCCGCAGGACAACGGCAATCGGCAGGACGTGCGCTGGCTGAGTTTGCAGGACGCGGCGGGCAAGGGGATCTTCATCCAGCCGCGGCGGCCGATCAACTTCAGCCTGTGGCCCTACAGCGCCGAGATGCTGCACCAGGCCCAGCACATCAACGAGCTGGAGCCTAGCGACTGCCTGACGCTGAACCTGGACGATCAGATCCTCGGCCTCGGCTCCAACTCCTGGGGCTCCGAAGTGCTGGATACCCACCGGGTCTATCTGGCGCCGTTCAGCTACGGCTTCACGCTGGTGCCGTTCGACGGGCGGCAAACGCAGGGCGCCGCGCTCGCCGGTTATGACTTCGCGCCCGCTCACCACCACCCGCAGTCTGCGGAGGAAAACGCATGATCATTCTCGAATCCCTGGCGGAGTTCCAGCGCATCTATCACAGCGGCAAGAAGTGGCTGCGCTGCATGGAGGCGATCGCCAATGTCGATCGCATCAGCCCGAACGTGTGCCATTCGATCGGCGACTCGCTGACGTATCGGCTGAGCGTCGGCGCCGGCCGCCAGCACGGTTGGCTGGAGGGCAACCGCCGCTACTTCGACGTGCACTATTACCTCGAGGGGGAAGAGACCGTCGAGGTGGCCGACAAGCGGGCGCTGACGACGGTGGCGCCCTATCAGGACGAAACCGACCGCGAGTTTTTCAGCGGCGAAGGCGAGAGGCGCCGGGTCGGCAAAGGCAACGTGGCGATCTTCGAAAATCACCAGGCTCACCGCTTCACAGAAAGCGGCAAGGTAAAAAAAGTCATTTTAAAAGTGACGGTGGAAGACAGCTATTTCGTTAACAAATAGCGCGCTCGCCGATCGATAACAACAAACCGAAGTCCCCTACACCATTCGGAGAATCTCTATGGCTGCGTCGAACAGAAACACCATCGGCAAGTTTGGCCTGCTGTCGATGACGTTTGCGGCAGTGTTCAGTTTCAACAACGTGATTAACAACAATATTCAGCTCGGGGTCGCCTCGTCGCCGGTGTTCCTGGTGGCGACCATCATTTACTTCATTCCCTTTTGCCTGATCATCGCCGAGTTCGTCTCGCTCAACCGCAACTCCGAGGCCGGCGTTTATGCCTGGGTGAAAAGCGCGCTCGGCGGGCGCTGGGCGTTTATCACCGCCTACACCTATTGGTTCGTGAACCTGTTCTTCTTCACCGCGCTGCTGCCGCGCGTCATCGCCTACGCTTCTTACGCGTTCCTGGGCTATGACTACGTGTTTACCCCGCTGACCACGGCGATCATCAGCATCTTCCTGTTCGCCTTCTCGACCTACATCTCCAACAGCGGCGCAAAACTGCTGGGGCCGATGACTTCGGTGACCTCGTCGCTGATGCTGCTGCTGACGTTTTCCTACATCGTTCTGGCGGGCGCGGCGGTGCTGGGCGGCATCGAACCGGCCGACCCGATCAACGTGCAGGCGATGACGCCGAACTTCAACTGGGCGTTCCTCGGCATTACCGCCTGGATCTTCCAGGCGGCGGGCGGGGCGGAGTCTGTGGCGGTGTACGTGAACGATGTGAAAGGCGGTAGCCGCGCCTTCGTGAAGGTGATCATCGTTTCCGGGCTGTTCATCGGCGTGCTGTATTCGGTGTCTTCGCTGCTGATCAACGTGTTCGTCCACCGCGCTGACCTGCATTTCACCGGCGGCACGGTGCAGGTGTTCGAAGGCCTGTCGGCGCACTTCGGCCTGCCGACTGTGCTGATGAACCGCTTTGTCGGCATCGTCTCCTTCACCGCCATGTTCGGCTCGCTGCTGATGTGGACGGCGGCGCCGGTGAAGATTTTCTTCACCGAGATCCCGAAGGGCATTTTCGGCGAGAAAACCATTCGTCTGAATCGGCACGGCGTGCCGACGCGCGCCGCCTGGATCCAGTTCTTCATCGTCATCCCGCTGATGCTGATCCCGACGTTGGGTTCCAGCAGCGTGCAGGATTTGATGAACACGCTGATCAACATGACCGCCGCGGCCTCGATGCTGCCGCCGCTGTTCATCATGTTGGCCTACCTGAATCTGCGCCTGAAGTACGACCGGGTGGCGCGCGATTTCAAAATGGGCTCGCGCCTGCAGGGCATCGCCATCGTCAGCGTGCTGATCGCCATCTTCACCGTCGGCTTCTTCGCCTCGACGTTCCCGACCGGCGCCAGCATCATGACCATCGTGTTCTATAACGTCGGCGGGCTGGTGGTGTTCCTCGGCTACGCCTGGTGGAAGTACAACCGCTACGCGAAAAGCCTGAGCGCCGAGGCGCGCTACCACGAAGACATGCCTTTGGCGCGCCTCGCGCTCGAAGCGCAGGAAGGGGCGCAGGCCGGGCAATCCGCGCTGACCACGCCCGTTTGCAATAAACCGCTGTAATTTCTCCTCTATCGGCTCCGTGCCCCGGCGCGGAGTCTCGCTTTGCGCAAAAATCCTGCCCTGGCGCTTGCATAATACATAAGTGAATACTAATGTGTTTGTATGAACGAAAATGACATCTTCAAGGCGCTGGCCGATCCGACTCGCCGCACCATCTTCGACAAGCTCGCCGTCGGCAGCATGAACGCCAGCGCGCTGCGCGAAGGGCTGCCCATCAGCCAGTCCGCGATGTCGCAACACCTGGCGGTGCTGCGCAATGCCGGGCTGGTGCGCGAGACGAAGCAGGGGCGCTTCGTCAATTACCAGGTCGACCCGGAAGGGCTGGCGCAGATCGCCGATTGGCTGGCGAAGTACCGCGCCTGGTGGCCGGCGCGCATCGACGCGTTGCAAACCTTGCTGAAGGATATGGATCAATGAACAAACAGGCTGAGCAGCCGCCGCGCGATCGGCTGATATTGGAGTATTCGCTCGATGCGCCGCCGGAAAAAGTGTGGCGAGCGCTCAGCATTCCCGAGCTGCGCGAGCAGTGGCTGCCTCCGGGGGATTTGGCGCAGGCCGAACCGCTGGCCGCCACGCCGGGCGAAGCGGTGAGCTACCGTCTGCGTGACGACCGGCCGCCGTTCCTTGAAAGCGTGGTGACGCTGCAGATAGTGCCGGACGCCGCTGGCGGCAGCCTGCTGCGGATTATCCACCAGCTCGACGCCGCCAATGACGGTTCGGTGACGATGATGCTCGCCGCCTGACGCGTTAAATTCATTTCCCTTTTGCCAACCCAGGAGTTCACCGATGCGTGAGAAGATGATGCTCGTCCCGATGGTGGTGGAACAGACCAGCCGGGGAGAACGTTCCTTTGATATTTATTCGCGCCTGCTGCGCGACCGGATCGTTTTCCTCAATGGCGAAGTCAACGACGACGTGGCCGAAATGCTGTGCGCCCAACTGCTGTTTCTGGAAGCGGAAAACCCGGAGAAACCGATCCACCTGTACATCAACTCGCCGGGTGGGGTGATCACCAGCGGGCTGGCGATTTACGACACCATGCAGTATATCCGCGCGCCGGTGCATACGCTGTGCATGGGCACCGCGCGCTCGATGGGCTCGTTCCTGCTGATGGCCGGAGAGCCGGGCCACCGCATGGCGCTGCCCAACGCCAGCCTGCACGTGCACCAGCCGCTGGGCGGCTTTCAGGGGCAGGCCTCCGACATCTTGATTCATGCCGAAGAGATGAAACGCACCAAAGACACGGTGATCCGGCTGTACGCCAAACATTGCGGCCTCAGCTACGAAGAGGTGGAGCGGGTGTTGGATCGCGATCGCTTTATGACCGCCGACGAAGCGGCGGCCTGGGGGTTGATCGATCGGGTGCTGCGGGAGCGGTAAACGGCTCAGCGGGGCTCGGCGGCCTGCGGCGTGTGCCAAACTCGTTCAAGCCCGAATTCGACCATCGCGAAATAGAGGCTGAAATAGCGCTCCGCCATGATAAAGAACGAACTGTTGAGTTCGATCACCACGTTATTGGTGGTGGTCAGCAGGCCGGATTTTTCCGCCGCCTGCAGAATGCGATTCACGTGCGCGCGTGAGACGGAGCACGACTTGGCGATTTTCGCCGAGGAGAGCAGCAGAAAGGGGGAATCCTGCCGGATGCTTTCGATATGCAGCATCAGCAGCACCATGTGGCCGGCGTCCTTGCTGATAAACAGCCCGGATTGCGGCACCAGATCGATCAGGTAAATCTCCTTGAGCATCAGCTGCCCGTAGGCGGCGAAAAAGGTGGGCAGAAAGTCGGGCGCCGCCAGCAGCGGCGCGATGGGCATCTGTGGCGCCAGCGCCTGATAGGGCAATGCCATGGAGGCGATCAGCGCCTGGGTTTCCGCCAGCGCGTGCGGCGTAGGCTTATAGCGCAGTTGGCGCTTGTCATGTTCACAGGGTTTGACCTCCAGCCGGCGGCCGACCCGCAAAAAGAACAGAAAGGAGTCCAGGGAGTTCTCGCTGATGATGTTCTTCCCTTTAAAAAAGGCTTTGATGTCTTTCAGCCCGGCGGCGGGCTGGTGGTAGTAAATGGACAGGATGGTGGAACAAATGATGAACCGGCTGTTCCTGAAGATGATTTTGTAAAACAGCGGATGCTTCTTGTAGGTCTCCTTCAATAATTCCCCGTGTTTGACGATGGCGGTATGAAATGCCGGTGACTGCCTGATGTTGTTGGCCTGTTTCTCCAGGTGAAACTGTAGCTGGAATCTGCTTAGACTCATTTTTCCCTATTTCCTGTACTTAAAAAATGTACTGCTTTTTATCGTTATGGGGTTGCTGTGTATGACTTGACGATCTGCTGGCCCTGGTCGTTGATGAAGGTGGCCTGAACGGTGATCTGAGAAGGGAGCGTCGGTGCCGCAACGCCGTCGAGGTGATAATCCCGCATGCTGAACGGCGCGGTCATCATGTCGCTTTCTTGCCGCACCGGGTAATCGCGCCTGCCGGTTTGCACGGCGATGCGGGCGAAGGAGAGATAAAACGCCGACCGGTTGTGACAGCGCAGCAGATAGCCGCCCGGCGATTTTTGCAGCGAGAACGAGACGGCCTCGGCCGCGTTTTCGGCGTTTCCCTTTAGCGCTTTGGGGCGGTAGAAGATTTTCATCTGCGTGTTCATCGCCAGCGTCACGCGCGACGCCAGCGGCGGCCTGGTCGGCTGGCTGGGCGGGATCTCATACAGATTAAGCCAGAACACCGACTCCCGGTCGGTGGGCAGGTTCGCGCCGGCAAACAGGATCCGTAGCCCTTTCAGCGCCGAAGGCGGCAGGGCGAATACGCTGGGCAGGGTGACAAACGGCGCGCGCGACAGTTCGGGGGCGGCGTTGACGTCGCCGTTATCGACCCAGGTTTGCGCCACGATCGGATAGTCGTTGGTGTTGAGCAACATCAGGGTTTTTTCCGTGTCGCCCTCGCGGAAAATCACCCGGGTGGCGGAGGCGATGATGCCCGCCTGCGCGCCCATGGCCGCCAGCGCCAGCAGCAGGGCGCATCCCATCGTCAGATATTTCTTTCTCATCATTGCACCTTAACCCAGACGTAGGCCCTGGCGTCCACTTTGCCGGCGGTGACCGTTTGCCCGGGCAGCCGGGCGAGCGTGGCGGTGAGCTGGGTGGTGTAGTGGGTGAACCCCGCCGCGGTGCTGCCGCCGCCGCTGGCGCCGTTGAGCACCGGATACCAGCCGGCGTCGTTGCCCTGCGGGCATTGCCCGGCGCTGCAGCGCGCCCAGCCGACGAAGTTCATCGGCGCGCCGTTGCCGGCGTTGGCGAGCGCGATGCCCACGCCGGTGGCGACGCTGCTGTCGGTGCCGTAGCCGCTGGAGAGCAGGTAGCTCACGCCGCCGTTGGCGCTGACCAGCCCGAGCTGCTGCGCCGCAACGTAGCTTTCATACGGCACCTGCAGGCCGAGGGCGGTATTGTTGCTGCTGACGCCGGACACGGCGGCATTGTCGCATTCGATATTGATGGTGAACTGCGCCTGTGAGGTTTGCCCGGCGGTCAACTGGCTGACGGATATGGTCGGCAGGATCACCAGCGGCGTGACGTTGCGCGCCACGCAGGTGGCGGTATAGGTCAATGAGGAGATTGGTGCGGTGCCCATGCCCATTGCATTCCAGCGCCCGGTGCCCCAGGTGGCGTAGTTGGTGGCGGAGTCGCTGCCGATAGGATCCGAGGCGATGCCGGGCCCCTGAAAGGTGACATAGCCGTTCGGCTGCGTGCAGGTATAGTTCGAATTGCCGGTGGTCGAGGCCATGCCCACCAGCGGGTTGCTGGCGCTGTAGCCGCAGTAGTTGCTGGCGCCCGCGCCCGGCAGCGAGCTGATGCGGATCAGATCGGCGCGGATGGCGCTGAAGTCTTTCACCCGGATCTGAATTTTGCTGCCGACGGTGGCGTAGCGGGTAATCGGCGCCGACTGCCAGTAGCGGGTAAAAACCTTGCCGGAATCCAGATGGGTCAGGCGGATGCCGACGTAGGGGAAGTAGGTGGCGTAGTAGTTGGGGTTACCGTCCTGGGCACCCAGATCGTAATAGCCGCCGACGCGATCGTCGCCGTTGGTGGCGAAGACTTCATAGATCTGCCCCGCGTCGCCGGCGTCGCACTCATACAACACCTTGTTGGGGTCGGGATAGCGCGTGCCGGAGGTGAGATCGAACACGCTGGTGCCGAGCGGCGTGCCGACGGGCTGCAGGTAAGTGCTGGTCAGGTTAACCCGGCCCAGCGCCGTGCCCACCCCGCAGGGATCGCAACCGGAATCGATCCAGGGGGCGACCCGGGTGCATTGCGCCAGCGCGGCGGGCGCGCCGAACAGCGACAGGGCGAGCAGCGCCAGGGCGGCGATCGGGTAAAAAATGCGTTTCATCGTCTCTCCTGAGAATCAGTGTGAACGGGCTAGCGGCACGGGGCGCTGAGCCGTTGAATCGGGCCGTCTTCCCCGGCGGGCAGGCGGTAATGCAGCGTGCACTGTTGGCCGGGCGCGTCGCCCCAGTTCAGCGTCAGCGCGCCGGCATTCCGGTCGCTGCGCAGATACACCTGATTGGCCTGGCCGACCATGCCCACGCTGTTGCCCGTTGCGTCGAGGACGTTGGCGCCCATCGGGATCGGCGCGTTATCGGGCCGCTGCGCGGTGATCAATAGCGCCTGGCCGCGCACGGTGTTGAAGCGCAGGCGCACCGTGGCGCCGGCGTACGGGGCGACGCGCCGCTGGCCGTCTTCCAGCTCCGCTTTGTCGTTCATGCCCTCGGGGTTCAGCGCGACGGTGTTGTAGTGATAGGGCACTAGCGACGGCGCCAGCGCGTAGCCAAAGCGATCGACGCGCGCCCCCTGGCCGTCCATCACCCGTGCGCCGCTGGCGCCGGGCGCCTCGATCAGGGCGAAGGTATCGCCGACATACGGCCCTAATGTCACGCCGCCGCGGTGCGCCACCACCGCCCCCTGCAGTGACAGGGAACCTTGTCGATACTGGCGCGCGGTGGAGAACGAGCCGGTGACGTTGGCGTAAGGCAGACGGGTTTGCAGGTTGCCGCCCCAGATGCTTTGTTGGCGATCGTCGTCGGTGGTGAAGTTCAGGCCGTAGCTGACCGGCTGTTCGTCGCCGACGCTGCCCGACAGCGCGGCCTGATAGTTGCCGCCCTGGCCCTGGCTGTGGTTGGCCAACAGCGAGACGCTGGGGGCGGATGATGAACGCCCGAGCGGGAAGCTCAGCGACAGGGCGGTGACGGTCTGCGCGCTCTGCGCCAGCGGCGCGCTGTAGACGTTATCCAGCGGCCCGTAGCCGCGGTAGTCGCCGTTGCTGTAGCCCAGGCTGCGGGTGCGGGTGACGGAGAGGTTAAGCGCCACGCCGTTGCCGAAGGTTTTTCCCCAGCCCAGCTGGAGCTGATTGTCGCGGCCGCGCTGATCGCGGTAGTCCTGAGTCGAGCCGGACATCGTCAGGCTGCCGAACGCGCCCATTCCCTGATTGACGGCGACCTCGAAACGCGATCGCTGGCGGTAGGAGTCGGACTGCCAGCTTTGGCCGGTGGCGGCGGCGCGCCGCACGCCGAGCACGTCGCTGAGATCGCGAAAGCCTTCGGTGGAGTAGCGGTAGCCGGCGATGGACAAGGTGGTGTCCGTCGGGCTGAAGGTTCGGCTGTAAGAGAGGTGCAGCATCCAGCCGGCGGCGCCGCCGTCCGGCAGGCTGGCGTGGGAATAGGTGGTATCCATGCCGAAGGCGCCCAGCCAGCTGCTGTACACGCCGCCCAGCATCATCGCCTGATAGCCGTCCGCCAGCTGGTTGCCGAGGTTGAAGGTCAGGGCGTTGGTCAGGCCGTGCTGCCAGGTCACCTCGCTGAACAGATCGTTGTCGCCGACGTAGCGGGAACGGCCGACGATCGCCGAGTAGCGCGACTGGCCGGGGCGGATGGATTCCGGCACCGCGGCGAATGGCACGGTGAAGGTGCTGACGCTGCCGTCGGCTTCCGTCACCACCACGGTGAGATCGCCGGCGTAGTTGGTGGCGTACAGATCGTTGATGGCGAACGGCCCCGGCGCGACGGTGGTTTCATACAGCGTGCTTTTGCCCTGCAGCACCGTCACGCGCGCGTTGCTTTTCGCCACGCCGCGTACCACCGGCGCATAGCCGCGCTGCGAATCCGGCAGCATGCGGTCGTCCGAACTGAGCTGAATGCCGCGAAAGCCCAGGCCGGAGAAGAAGTGCCCGTCGGTAAAGCCTTCGCCCAACAGCATTTCGCTGCGCCAGGGCAAGATCGCGCGCTGCACGTAGCGGCGGCTGGTGTCCAGATGGCCGCCGAACTCCCGATCGTAGCGGTAGCTGGACTGCTGGCGGTAGCGCCATAGCCCGAGGTTGAAGCCGCCGTTCAGGTTGGCGTAGGTCGAGTCGAGATCGCGGGTTTGCCCCTGTCGGTAACTGACGTGGTACTGGTTGAGGTTGTAATTGACGAAGGCCATCGATTCGCCGCTGTCCAGGCTGGCGGGATTGACGCTGCCGCGCGGCCGGCCGTTCAACAGCGCCTGCGGAATGCTCAGATCCAGCCGCAGCCGCGAGATATCGGCGTTCACCGTGATGTCCTTCAGATCCCGGCCGGGCAGCAGGCATTCCGCTTCGGCGGCCGTCGGCGGATTTTTCAACCCGAAGCGCGCCAGCTGCGGCCGATCAAAACAGGGTAGCACCTGCTTGCCTGCGCGTACGAAGCGAATTTGATCGCGTTCGAGAAACTGGCCATTGAGGTACAGATCGATCTGATAGCTGCCGGGAGCGACGGCGTCCTGTTGGTTGAACTGGCTCAGGGCGCTGTTGCTCAGCACGCTGCCGCGCAGCAGCGCGGGATCGAAGGTATAGCCGTCGGCGGCGGCGCAGCCCAGCGGCAGCGCCAGCAGCGCGCAACACCAGCGTGTGGGCAGCGGCGCCGCCTTGCGAGCATCGAACATGAATACCTCCCTGTCTGGTTTCAGCGCGCGACGTTCAGGGTGCGTGAGATTTCCACCCCATAGTCATTGATGACGCGCAGTGCGACCTGCCGCACCTCCCCATTCACCGGCCAACTGGCCTGTGAAAACGGCGGGATCAGATCCGCCTGCGGGATGGCGATGCGCTTCGCGCCGCTCAGGATCGCGGCCTGGCTGACGTTGGCGTAGTAGCCGGTCGGGTTGTCGACGCGCAGCGCGTTGCCGGCCTGGCGCAGGCTGAGCCGATCGATGACGTGGTTGGCGTCGCCGGCCAGCCCGGCGGGGCGATAGAACACCTTCAGCCGATTGGTGACCACCAGCAGCAGTTTGTTCTTGTCGCTGTCCGTCTGGCGCACGGCGGGCACCTGCAGGAAGTTGAGATAGAACAGCGATTCGCGATCGCGCGGCAGCGGCTGGCCGACGAACGACAGCCGCACCATCTGCCCGCTGTGCGGATTCATGCGGAAGATCTGCGGCGAGGCGACGAAAGGTGCATCGGCGTTTTCCGGCGTGGATTTGGGGTTATTGATGTCGAGCCAGATCTGCATCAGCGCCGGGGTGCCGTCGTCGTTGGTGAACTGCAGCGTTTTTTCCCGCGCCTCGGCGGGGTAGATCACGCGGTTGCCGAGCAGCGTCACGCTGGCCGAGGCGTGGGTAGCGGCAAAACTCATCAGGCAAAGCGACAGGGCGGCCCATCGGCGGGCGGAGCGGGTTATCTGCGGCATAAACGTGAACCGATAAAGGGAGCGAGTCATTCAGCGCCGCCCGGCGAAGGGCGGCGCTGGCATCAACAGGTATGGCGCCTGACGCCGGCTTATTTGTAGCTAATGGCGAACTGTGCGGTGGCGATCACCGAACCGGCCGCCACGCCGGTGTCTTCCGCGTAGTAGCGGGCCACCAGATTCTGCGAGGTGGAGGTGGCGTCTTTGGCCAGCGTCATCGCCGACGTGGTGACGGTCGAACCGCTGGCGAACGACAGCGGCGTAGTGGCGTCGCTGTCCAGCAGTTGAATGGACACCTTGGCCGCATCGCCCGCATCGCCCGCGTTGCCCAGGTTGCCGTTGGTGGTCGGGTTGTTGCCCGCCAGCACGGTTTTGATCGCCGTATCGCTGGTTGCCGCCGCACAGCCGGTCACGTTGACGGTGAAGGTGGTGTCGCCGGCGGTGGCACCTTTGGTGGCGAGTTTGCTGGCGGCGACGGTCGGCAGCAGAACGACCGGGTTGGATTGGTTACCGTTAATATTCACCGAGCAGGTTTGCGTGCTGACTTCGCCTTTAAATTGCACCGTATTGGACGAAGCGGCCGCACAGGCGCCGGAGAGAGCCAGCATGGATAATGCGACTAATTTAACATTCATGTGAAATGCCCTTTAATTTACTTTAGATAAAAGCTTTCCTGACAGTAATAAATTACTGACGTGCGGTTGTTGATTAATCATGTTGCGCAATTGTTTTTTAAACGCGTCGGCAAACATGGATTTTCATCCTAACAAACTAAGAATTTTCCCTATAGATGTTTTGAATAAGGCAATAAGGTTATGGTGCCCGTTGTTACATTTTTTTTCATTTCCGCTTATATCATACAAAATAGAAAATAGATCTATATCATTGCGTTGCGTTTTTATTGGATCGGCAGTTTTTTCTGTGGAAATAATTTGAAACATTCATGCCTTTTTTGCGTATTAATCAACATGCTGACGGTTGAGTGATTATTTGAAAAACATGTTATCAAGATGTTTTATATCGGTGTGCTTTGCAGGCGAATTACCCCAAAAAAGAGCAACGACAAGCCGCCTGAGGTGTGGAAGCATGCTTTCATGCTGATAAGGAGAATTAAAGTGAGAGTGATTTATATCGACGGTTCACCGCTGTGCCGGCTGGGTATGAAAACATTACTGGGCGGCGGCGTGATAACCTTATCCTCACCCAATATGAATATTATTAAAAATATAAGCCGGGTGCCTGATTTAATTATTATGGAGTTTCCTCAGGAGATTTACCGGTTCGAGATGTATTTAAATTTCATTAAATATTCACGTGGTGAATATAAAGATGTCCGGTTACTGTTCTTTATCGATAAGACTTCGCCGCTGATCCTGGCGTTTATCGCCACGGCGCAGCCGGATGCGATTTTGCACAAACGGGAAACGCTGCAGGTGGTGCGAGAGACCTGCGCAACGCTGGCCCGCCAGGAGACGAGCGAACGGCACGTGGGGAACCGGCATCGGGCGGCGGCGATCACGCCTGGCGAGGCGGCGGTGCTGTGTGAAACCGCCCGCACCGAAGATATCCGCCTGACCGCTCGGCGGCTTAACCTGCACCCGAAAACCGTTTATTCGCACCTCAATAACGCCGGCAAAAAGTTCGGCACCCGCAATCGGGTGGAACTGCTGAAGATGATTGCGCTGCTGTAGCGCGCCGTTAGCGGGTTTTGCCGGCGGCCAGCCGCCATCGCGTGACCTCATCGGCGCCGGGCCCGGCGGCCAGCGCCAGGTTTTGCGGCGGCAGCGATTCGCCGGTCACTCGGCGGCAAACCGGTTCTCGGCGTGGAAGGGGGAAATGGGGGAGTCTGAGTCAGGGGAGATAAAAACAAAAATCCACGCCGAAGCGTGGATTTTTCCGTTGCCGGCAGCCGAAAGCAATGCTGCGGGGAAGGGCTTAGACGTTGAACAGGAAGTTCATCACGTCGCCGTCTTTGACGATGTAGTCTTTACCTTCGGAGCGCATTTTGCCGGCTTCTTTGGCGCCTTGCTCACCCTTGTAGGTGATGAAGTCGTCATAAGAGATGGTTTGCGCTCGGATAAAGCCTTTTTCGAAGTCGGTGTGGATCTTGCCGGCCGCCTGCGGAGCGGTGGCGCCGACCGGGATGGTCCAGGCGCGCACTTCTTTCACGCCGGCGGTGAAGTAGGTCTGCAGGTTCAGCAGTTCATAACCGGCGCGGATCACGCGGTTCAGGCCCGGTTCTTCCAGGCCCAGCTCGGCCATGAACTCGTCGCGCTCTTCGTCTTCCAGCTCGGCGATGTCGGATTCCACGGCGGCGCACACGGCAACCACCACGGAGCCTTCGGCGTCGGCGATTTTACGCACGGTGTCCAGGTACGGGTTGTTCTCGAAGCCGTCTTCGTTGACGTTGGCGATGTACATGGTCGGCTTCAGGGTCAGGAAGCTCAGGTATTTGATCGCCGCTTTGTCTTCGTCGCTCAGATCCAGCGCGCGCAGCATGCCGGCGTTTTCCAGGTGCGGCAGGCATTTCTCCAGCGCCGCCAGCTCGGCTTTGGCGTCTTTGTCGCCGCCTTTGGCTTTCTTCTGCACGCGGTGGATGGCGCGCTCGCAGGTGTCCAGGTCAGACAGCGCCAGCTCGGTGTTGATCACATCGATGTCTTCGGCCGGATCGACCTTGTTGTTGACGTGAATGATGTTGTCGTTCTCGAAGCAGCGCACCACGTGGCCGATGGCTTCGGTTTCGCGGATGTTGGTCAGGAACTGGTTGCCCAGGCCTTCACCCTTGGACGCGCCTTTCACCAGGCCGGCGATGTCGACGAATTCCATGGTGGTCGGTAGAATGCGCTGCGGCTTGACGATCTCGGCCAGCTTATCCAGACGCGGATCGGGCATCGGCACCACACCGGTGTTCGGTTCAATGGTGCAGAACGGGAAGTTGGCTGCTTCAATGCCCGCTTTGGTCAACGCGTTGAACAGGGTGGATTTGCCTACGTTAGGCAGGCCGACGATACCGCATTTGAATCCCATGTTGTAATCACCTTAAATATCTTAACTATCAGCCGGTTAGGTTTAATCGACTGCATAAAGGGCAAAATAATGCCGCCATTATACACGTAATGGGCGTTTATCTCGATCAGACTTGTTTGGCCGGGGCGAGCGCAGCGCCCGCGGCCGGTTTTTGATTGAGATTTGGATCACATTTACCCATACTGGCCGTTCCGATTAACCGACAGGAAACGCGCCGGATGTATTTCTTGCCTACGCCACCCTGAGCAGTGCCCGCCTGCAGTCTGCCGCACCTTGCGGTACCCCATACCCGCTACGCGGGGAGATGATGTCATCTGTCATAAGTGAATAATGCATGTTTAACCTGAGTAACGTCAGGATCGCGGACGTTAAAAATGAAGTCCTGGCGGGCTTTGTGGTGGCGGTTTCGATGATCCCCGAGGCGGTCGGCTTTTCGCTGGTCGCCGGTCTTTCGCCGATCGTCGGTTTGCATACCGCGTTTATTATCGGCCTGGTCACGGCGCTGTTCGGCGGCAAGCCGGGCATGGTTTCCGGCGCCGCCGGCTCTATTGTGGTGGTGTTGATGAGCCTGGCGGCGCAGTACGGCATGGGCTACGTGCTGTGGGCCACGCTGTTTGCCGGGGGCATTCAAATCCTGATCGGCGCCTTCCGGCTGGGCAAGTTCATTCGTCTGGTGCCGCTGCCGGCGATCCACGGCTTCGTCAACGGTCTGGCGATCGTCATCATGCTGGCGCAGCTGAAGATGATCGCTGGGCAGGGGCCGCTGATGTACGGGCTGGTGGCGCTGGCGATTGCGGTGGTGGTGCTGTTCCCGCGCCTGACCAAAGCCATTCCGTCTTCGCTGGCGGCGCTGCTGGTGGTTTCGGCGTTGGCGATCGGCCTCAATCTGCACACGCTGCGGGTGGGCGATCTGGCGGATATTTCCGGCGCGCTGCCGCACTTCAGCCTGCCGACGGCGCCGTTCACCCTGGAAATGGTGCGGGTGGTGCTGCCCTATGCGGTGGTGATTGCCCTGGTCGGTTTGATTGAATCGCTGCTGACCATGACGGTGCTGGATGAAATGGGCGGCAAGAAGGGCAACGGCAATCGCGAAAGCATCGCGCAGGGCGCCGGTAACGCGGTGTGCGGTCTGTTCGGCTGCTTCGCCGGCTGCGCGATGATCGGCCAGTCGATCATCAACTTTACCTCGGGCGGGCGCGGGCGCCTCTCCGGCACGGTGGGCGCCATCCTGCTGATTCTGTTCGTGGTCAGCCTGTCACGCTATATCGGCCTGCTGCCGGTGGCGGCGCTGGCCGGGGTGATGCTGGTGGTGTGTTACAACACCTTCGAGTGGAGTTCGCTGCGCCGTTTGCGCCGTATGCCGAAGGCGGACGCGCTGGTGATGCTCGCCGTCACGCTGATCACCATCTTTACCGATCTGGCGGTGGCGGTGATCAGCGGGGTGATTATCTCGGCGCTGGTGTTTGCCTGGCAGCAGGCGCGCATTCGCGTGCGCCAGCGGCAGGTAACGGGCGACGTGGCGGTGTATCAGCTCGATGGCCCGCTGTTCTTCGGCTCTGCCGCCGCTTTCGCCGAGCTGTTCGAGCCGCAAAGCGATCCGCAGAACGTGGTGCTGGATTTTGCCGGCACCCGGGTGATGGATTCCAGCGGCGTAGAGGCGATCGATAAGCTGACGGCGCGTTACCTGGCGGCGGGGAAAAGCATTCGGCTGCGCCACCTGAGCGGCGACTGCGTGCGTTTACTTAAGCGCGCAGGCCCTTTCTGCAGCCATGAGCTGGACGATCCGCAGTATTACGTGGCGGAGGAGGGCTTCACCGCCGATGACCGCCGCGTGAGCGAGGAGACCTTCAACCCGCGCGGCTAGAAGCAGGCAGCGGGCAGGGCGCCCGCTGCGGCAAGGTTCAGGCCTGCGCCTTGAAGCTGTGCAGGCGCTGAACGGTTTTTTCCAGCCCGTCCTTCATCAGCATCTCGGTGCAGCGCAGCGACTCGTCGATCGCTTCGTCAATCATCTTCAGCTCGCCGGCCGGCGGTTTGCCGAGCACGAAGCCCACCACCTTGTTCTTGTCGCCCGGATGGCCGATGCCGATGCGCAGGCGATAGAAGTTCGGGTTGTTGCCGAACTTGTTTTGGATGTCCTTCAGGCCGTTGTGGCCGCCGTTGCCGCCGCCGAGCTTGATTTTGGCCACGCCGGGCGGCAGATCCAGCTCGTCGTGCGCCACCAGGATCTCGTTCGGTTCGATGCGGTAGAAGTTGGCCATCGCCAGCACCGCTTTGCCGCTCAGGTTCATGAAGGTGGTCGGCACCAGCAGGCGCACGTCGTTGCCCGCCAGGTTCAAACGAGCGGTATAGCCGAAGAACTTGCTCTCTTCTTTCAACTGCTGATTGTGGCGCTGGGCCAGCAGATCGACGTACCAGGCGCCGGCGTTGTGGCGCGTTTGGGCATATTCCGCGCCCGGGTTGGCCAGGCCAACTATCAATTTAATACTGCTCACTGGGAGATTCACTATGATCAGGGTAATGGAAAGGGCCTTAGTCTACCTGCCGGGGCGGCGAATGACAAAATCCGATCCCCGCCGTCGCCTTAGGTAAGAAAGACGAATGATTCATTAGCTGAATAATTCAATTTGTCCGCTAATTTTCAGCGGCGCGTTAAGAAGTGTCAATAATTCTTTACCATTTGTGATCGCCTCCGCAATCCCCTTGCCGCAACAAGGACTATACTTAACTTATCAAAGTGGGTTAACAAGTTGCAGCGTTATCCCGGTTGGCACATGGCAATCATGGAGGTGGCATATGAAACGTAGAAGCGCGGACAGAATGGGCAACTTTTTTATGGGGCTGGGGCTGGTCGTGATGATCGGCGGCGTCGGATACTCCATTATTGCTGAAGTATCCCAGTTCAATTTACCGCAATTTTTCGCCCACGGCGCCATCATGAGTATCTTCGTCGGCGCGCTGTTGTGGCTGGTGGGCGCGCGTATCGGCGGCCGCGAGCAGGTGGCGGATCGCTACTGGTGGGTAAAACACTTTGATAAACGGTGCCGCAACGACCAACATCGTTCGTCGCATTGATTAAAAAATCAGAAGGGAAGCGAGAGCAGGGCAAGGGAAAATCTGCCGTGCATTAAGGTTTGAGGTCATGTTGGACTACGAGTAGAAAACCCGTTGTTGCTTACGCACCAACGGGTTTTTCTTTTTCTGCTGTCGGGCTCGCTATCTTTCCGGCGCGGTGGGCGCCGCACCGGAAAGACGACGAATCAATGCTCGAACATCGCAGAGATCGACTCTTCGTTGCTGATGCGGCGGATGGCTTCAGCCAGCATGCCGGACAGGGTCAGAGTGCGAACGTTTTTCAGTGCCTTGATTTCCGGCGACAGCGGAATGGTGTCGCAGACGATCACTTCATCAATCACCGAGTTCTTGATGTTGTCCACGGCGTTGCCGGAGAAGATCGGGTGCGTCGCGTAGGCGAATACGCGCTTGGCACCGCGTTCTTTCAACGCTTCAGCCGCTTTGCACAAGGTACCGCCGGTGTCGATCATGTCGTCGACCAGCACGCAGTCGCGGCCTGCCACGTCACCGATGATGTGCATCACCTGAGAAACGTTCGCGCGCGGGCGGCGTTTGTCGATGATGGCCATGTCGGTGTCGTTCAGCAGTTTGGCGATGGCGCGGGCACGCACTACGCCGCCGATGTCCGGGGAAACCACGATCGGGTTTTCCAGGTTCTGCTGCAGCATGTCTTCCAGCAGGATCGGGCTGCCGAACACGTTGTCTACCGGAACGTCGAAGAAGCCTTGAATCTGCTCAGCATGCAGATCCACCGTCAGAACGCGGTCAACCCCTACGCTGGAGAGGAAATCGGCAACCACCTTGGCGGTGATCGGCACACGCGCGGAACGCACGCGGCGATCCTGGCGGGCATAGCCGAAGTAAGGGATAACGGCGGTAATACGACCTGCGGAGGCGCGACGCAGGGCGTCGACCATCACAACCAGTTCCATCAGGTTGTCGTTGGTCGGGGCACAGGTGGACTGGATGATGAAAATATCACCGCCGCGTACATTTTCGTTGATTTGCACGCTCACTTCGCCGTCGCTAAAACGACCTACAGCGGCGTCACCAAGGCTGGTGTACAAACGGTTGGCAATACGTTGTGCTAGTTCCGGGGTGGCGTTACCAGCAAAAAGCTTCATATCAGGCACGAGAAGAACCTCAGGCTTGCGTCCAGAGAAGATATTGTCATACGACATCGCCAAGGGGCAGTCGGCGACGCCGGCGCAATATACATACGGGTATGTAAAACTAAAATTGAGACCGCAGGCAGCGCAGGGATAACAGGGCCAGGTGTGCATGACCCTGCGCAGCGAAACGTTGAGCTACGACTCAAACCGCCCGGAACGAATGCGATGTAGTGGGGAGACGTTAACGCCGCGCGCTACAAAACCACACAACCACTCCGGGGCTTGATTTAACACCTGACGGGCGGCGATTTCTGTGTCGAATTCAGCAAACACACAAGCACCTGTGCCAGTCAGGCGTGACGGGGCGTATTCTAACAGCCATGAAAGAAGCTGTTCAACCTCGCGAAAACGTTTTCTTGCGATCGGTTCGCAATCATTTGCGTACGGTGCCTGCAACAGCTCACTTAAGGAGCGAACCGGGGTGTCTCTTTTCAATTCGGGATCGCCGAAGATAACCGGCGTCGGGATGCCGACGCCGGGATGCGCCACCAGATACCACTTTTCCTGCGGCTCGGCCGGCTGCAGGCGCTCGCCGATGCCTTCGGCGAAGGCGGCGTGGCCGCGCACGAACACCGGCACGTCGGCGCCGAGGCTGAGCCCCAGCTCGGCCAATTGGTCGTCGCCAAGACCGCAGCGCCACAGTTCGTTCAGCGCCACCAGCACGGTGGCGGCGTTGGAGGAGCCGCCGCCCAAACCGCCGCCCATCGGCAGGCGCTTGTCGATGCTGATGTCGGCGCCGCGCGGTGCGGTCTGCAGGCCGCGCTCATCGCAATAGCGCTGCAGCAAGCGGGCGGCGCGCACGATCAGGTTCTGCTCGTCCGGCACGCCGTCGACCGGCGTCAGCAGATGAATGCGATCGTCCTGGCGCGGGTCAATGGTCAGGGTGTCGCCGTAGTCCAAAAACTGGAACAGCGTCTGCAGCAGGTGATAGCCGTCTTCACGACGGCCGGTGATGTACAGAAACAGGTTGAGTTTCGCGGGGGAGGGCCACTGGCGGATCATTTGAGCGTCCAGTTGTCCATTTTCAGCTTGATGCGCTGGTCGCCCTGCTGCAGCTCCAGGCGGTTAGGCAGCGTCGGCTGCACCTCGTTGCTGTAGCCCTGGTAATCCACTTTCCAGGTCTGGCCGCCTTGCTGGTAGGTCAGCTTGCTCAGGCGATATTGGTCATCCAGCGCAAAATCGCCGGCTTCGCCCGGCAGGCCGAGCATCCACTGGCGCAGGTTGTTCAGCGGGATCGCCATGCCGGTCAGCTTGCGGATCATCTCTTCCGGATTGTCGCTGACGTAGCGTTTGCCCTGGTTGTCGGTCAGCTGCACCACGTTTTTCTGCACGTTGAGATCCATTTCCGTGCTGCCGAGCGGGTTGGTCAGCAGCAGGCGGTAGCGCTCCGGCGAGAACTGCTGCCAGAAGAAGCGGGCGTAGACTTTTTTCTGATCAGACAAGTAGGCGAAGGAGCCGCGGGTCTGATAGGTGCTGAGCTGCTGCACCGCCTGCTCATGGGCGCGCCACTGCGGTGAGGTCGGGCTGGTGGCCGGGCCGGTCGGCTTGGTGGTGGTACAGGCGGCCAGCACCAGGCTGGCCAGCGGGATCAGACGGAGCAAACTAACTTTGCGTATTGGCATAACTTTCTCTTGTCCTTTTGTCCTTGCGGGCATGCGCGACGAAACCCGGATTCAGCGCTCACGCTAACGAGGCGGCGGCGGCGCGTCAATTTTTTGCTGCATCGCGTTGAATCTTGCCGCTTTTACCGGCGCAATGCCAACCCGGCACGCGCGTCGGGGTCGCCATTAAGCGTAACACAATCGCCTGAAGGCGGGGGAGGCGCGCCCGATAAGCGGTGCCTTCGTTGCGCAAACGCCGCCGTTGTGTACGCCGAATAGCGTGCGCGTTATCGCAAACTGCGCTAAAATTTAAGCAATCGACCTACCTCATGACTATTTATCCTGCTGTATTTATTGCTTATTCATTAATTGATGTCATCTATGACAGCGATTGAACGGAAGATGCGGTTGTTACTTTTATTGATCCCGCGCATCAAGTAGAATGCCGTTCAACGAGAACCCGTACCAAGATAAGTATTACTCGAAGCAATGACCCTGCTGGCGTTAGGTATAAATCACAAAACCGCTCCGGTTTCTCTGCGTGAAAGGGTGACCTTCTCGCCAGAGTCCATCGATGAGGCGCTGACCAGCTTGCTCCAACAACCGTTGGTGCAGGGCGGCGTCGTGTTGTCCACCTGCAACCGCACCGAGCTGTACCTCAGCGTAGAGCAGCAGGAACACATGCACGAGCAACTGGTCGCCTGGCTGTGCGCCTATCACAACCTGCGTCCGGAAGAGGTGAAGAAAAGCCTGTACTGGCATCAGGGCAACGACGCGGTCAGCCATCTGATGCGGGTGGCCAGCGGGTTGGACTCATTGGTACTGGGCGAACCGCAGATCCTCGGCCAGGTGAAAAAGGCCTTCGCCGAGTCGCAACGCGGCCAGTCGCTCTCCGGCGAGCTGGAGCGTCTGTTCCAGAAATCCTTCTCCGTCGCCAAGCGCGTGCGCACCGAAACCGACATCGGCGCCAGCGCGGTCTCCGTGGCGTTCGCCGCCTGTACCCTGGCGCGCCAGATCTTCGAATCGCTGGCCGATCTCAACGTATTGCTGGTGGGCGCCGGTGAAACCATCGAGCTGGTGGCGCGTCACCTACGCGAACACAAAGTGCGGCACATGATCATCGCCAACCGCACCCGCGAGCGCGCACAGCTGCTGGCGGACGAGGTCGGCGCGGAAGTGATCACCCTGCCTGAGATCGACGAACGTCTGGCGGACGCCGACATCATCATCAGTTCCACCGCCAGCCCGCTGCCGATCATCGGCAAGGGCATGGTGGAGCGCGCGCTGAAGGCGCGCCGCAACCAGCCGATGCTGCTGGTGGATATCGCCGTACCGCGCGACATCGAACCGGAGGTCGGCAAATTGGCCAACGCCTATCTGTACAGCGTGGACGATCTGCACGCCATCATTCAAAGCAACCTGGCGCAGCGCAAAGCGGCGGCGGTGCAGGCGGAATCGATCGTGCAGCAGGAAAGCACCAACTTCATGGCCTGGCTGCGCTCGCAGGGCGCGGTGGAAACCATCCGCGACTACCGTTCGCAGGCCGACCAAATTCGCGCAGAGATGGAAGCCAAAGCGCTGGCCGCCATCGCGCAGGGCGCCAACGTGGAGCAGGTGATACACGAGCTGGCCCATAAACTGACCAACCGTCTTATTCATGCCCCCACCAAATCCCTCCAGCAGGCCGCCGGCGACGGCGACGTGGAGCGGTTGCAGTTATTACGCGACAGCCTCGGGCTGGATCAGCATTAGTTTTCTCTATTAACAGGGTTTATTACCACGCATGAAGCCTTCTATTGTTGCCAAACTGGAAGCGTTACAAGAGCGCCATGAAGAAGTGCAGGCGCTGCTCGGCGATGCCGGCGTTATCGCCGACCAAGACCGGTTCCGCGCGCTGTCGCGAGAATACGCGCAGCTGACTGACGTCAGCCGCTGCTTCCTGGAATGGCGTCAGGTGCAGGAGGATCTGGAGACGGCGGAAATGATGCTGGACGATCCGGAGATGCGCGAGATGGCGCAGGAAGAGCTGAAACAGGCGCGGGCGGCCAGCGAAGAGTTGGAGCAGCAGCTGCAGGTGTTGCTGCTGCCGAAAGATCCGGACGATGAGCGCAGCTGCTTCCTCGAAGTGCGCGCCGGCACCGGCGGCGATGAGGCGGCGATCTTCGCCGGCGATCTGTTCCGCATGTACAGCCGCTATGCGGAAAGCCGCCGCTGGCGCGTCGAGGTGATGAGCGCCAACGAAGGCGAGCACGGCGGCTTTAAAGAAGTGATCGCCAAAGTCTCCGGCGACGGCGTGTACGGTCAGCTGAAGTTTGAATCCGGCGGCCACCGCGTGCAGCGCGTGCCGGAAACCGAATCCCAGGGGCGCATCCACACCTCCGCCTGCACCGTGGCGGTGATGCCGGAAGTGCCGGAAGCCGAGCTGCCGGACATCAACCCGGGCGATCTGAAAATCGACACTTTCCGCTCCTCCGGCGCCGGCGGCCAGCACGTTAACACCACCGACTCGGCGATCCGCATCACCCACCTGCCGACCGGCATCGTGGTGGAGTGCCAGGACGAGCGTTCACAGCACAAAAACAAAGCCAAGGCGATGTCGGTGCTGGGCGCGCGCATTCGCGCCGCCGAGATGGCCAAGCGCCAGCAGGCCGAGGCGTCCACTCGCCGCAACCTGCTGGGCAGCGGCGATCGTTCCGACCGTAACCGCACCTACAACTTCCCGCAGGGGCGGGTGACCGACCACCGCATCAACCTGACGCTCTACCGTCTGGACGAGGTGATGGAAGGCAAACTGGACATGCTGATCCAGCCGATCGTGCAGGAGTATCAGGCCGACCAGCTGGCTGCGCTGTCCGCCGAGCAAGAGTGATGGACTATCAACACTGGCTGAAAGCCGCCGCCGCGCGTTTGACCCACAGCGACAGCGCCCGGCGCGACGCGGAAATCCTGTTGGGTTTCGTGACCGGCAAGGCCAGAACTTTCCTGATGGCGTTCGGGGAAACCCTGCTGACGCCGCCGCAGCAACAGCAACTGGAGACGCTGCTGGCGCGCCGCGAGCGCGGTGAGCCGGTGGCCTATCTGGTGGGCGAGCGCGAGTTTTGGTCGCTGCCGCTGTCGGTTTCGCCCGCAACGCTGATCCCACGCCCGGATACCGAATGCCTGGTGGAACTGGCGCTGGCGCGTCTGCCGCCGCAACCCTGCCACTTCCTCGATCTCGGCACCGGCACCGGCGCCATCGCGCTGGCGCTGGCCAGCGAGCGCCCAGATTGTTCGGCAATCGGCGTCGATGTGCAGCCGGAGGCGGTCGCGCTGGCGCAACACAATGCGCACAAGCTGAAGATCGACAACGTCCGATTTCTACAGGGCAGCTGGTTTGCGCCGGTGGCGGGGCAACGCTTCGCGCTGATCGCCAGCAATCCGCCCTATATCGACGCCGCCGATCCGCATTTGTCGCAGGGCGACGTGCGCTTCGAGCCGGGCAGTGCGCTGATCGCCGCCGATCATGGGCTGGCGGATCTGGCCGCCATCGTGGGCCAGGCGCCGCACCATTTGCAGCCGCAGGGTTGGCTGCTGTTGGAACATGGCTGGCAGCAGGGCGAGAGCGTGCGCGTGCTGCTGCAGGCCGCCGGATTTTCCGCTGTCGCCACCCACCGTGATTACGGCGACAACGACCGCGTGACGCTCGGCCAATGGCCGGGATAATCGCCACTGATAATAACGACGCCCGGGCCATTTAAGGGAGCATCATGACTGCATACACCGCGTTGAAACATTTCCATTTGCTGACGGTCGCCATCAGTATTACCTTGTTTGTGCTGCGTTTCTTTTGGCAGTGGCGCCGCTCGCCGATCATGGGCCGCCGCTGGGTCAAGGTAGCGCCGCACCTGAACGACACACTGCTGTTCGTCAGCGGCATCGCGCTGGTGGTGACGTTCGGGTTTTATCCGCTGCTGGGTATGGACTCATGGCTGACCGAGAAGCTGTTTGGCGTTATTATCTATATCCTGCTTGGCTACGTCGCATTGGGCAAGAAGACCAAAAGTCAGCGGCTGCGAACCGTGGCGTTCGTGCTGGCGTTGGGCTGCCTGTACCTGATAATTAAACTTGCCACGACGAAAATACCGTTTCTGATGGGATACCTATGAGTAGCATTGCTGATTTTGAATTTAACGCCTCGCCGCTGAGCGAAGGGGTGATCCTGGTGTCGCAGTCGGTGCGGCGCGATTTCCCGGCTGCCGACGTGGAGCGCAAGCTGCAACAGCTGGTAGACGAAGCGCGCGCGGCGGTGCCGGCCGATATCACTCAGGAGCAGCAACTGGATGCGCTCATCGAGCTGTTTTACAAGACCTGGGGCTTCGGTGGCGCCAGCGGCGTGTACCGCCTGTCGGACGCCATCTGGCTGGACAAGGTGCTGGAAGGGCGGCAGGGCACGCCGGTCTCGCTGGGCACCATTTTCCTGCACATCGCCAACGCGCTGGATCTGCCGCTGCTGCCGGTGATTTTCCCCACTCAGCTGATCCTGCGCGCCGACTGGCTGGACGAGGAGCTGTGGCTGATCAACCCGCTTAACGGCGAAACCCTGAGCGAACACCAGCTGGAAGTGTGGATCAAGGGCAACCTGGGGCTGGGCGCCGAGCTGGAAGACGACGACCTCGACGAGTCGGAGAACATCATGGTGGTGCGCAAGATGCTCGATACGCTGAAGGCCGCCCTGATGGAAGAAAAACAGCTGGAAATGGCGCTGCGCACCAGCGAAACGGTGCTGTGCTTCGATCCGGAAGATCCGTACGAGATCCGCGACCGCGGGCTGATTTACGCCCAGCTGGAGTGCAACCATATCGCGATTTCCGATCTCAACTATTTTGTCGAGCAGTGTCCTGAAGACCCGGTCAGCGAAGTGATCAAAGTGCAGATCCATTCGATTGAGCCGAAACAGGTGACGCTGCATTAATTCAATGACTCCGCGCAGTGTGCAAGGCGACGGTTACAACCTTAACAAAGGCGAAAGCATGAAACAGAAAGTGGTTAGCATTGGCGATATCGACGTAGCAAACGATCTGCCGTTTGTGCTGTTTGGCGGTATGAACGTGCTGGAATCGCGCGATCTGGCGATGAGCATCTGCGAACACTACGTCACCGTGACGCAAAAACTGGGCATTCCTTACGTATTCAAGGCCTCTTTCGACAAGGCCAACCGCTCTTCCATTCACTCGTACCGCGGTCCGGGCCTGGAAGAAGGGATGAAGATCTTCGAAGAGCTGAAAAAAACCTTCGGCGTGAAAATCATCACCGACGTGCATGAAGCGGCGCAGGCGCAGCCGGTTTCCGAAGTGGTTGACGTGATCCAGCTGCCGGCCTTCCTGGCGCGCCAGACCGATCTGGTGGAAGCGATGGCGAAAACCGGCGCGGTGATCAACGTCAAGAAGCCGCAGTTCGTCAGCCCGGGGCAGATGGGCAATATCGTCGACAAGTTCAAAGAGGGCGGCAACGACCAGGTGATCCTGTGCGATCGCGGCAGCAACTTTGGCTATGACAACCTGGTGGTCGACATGCTGGGCATCAACGTGATGAAAAACGTGACCGGCGGCCATCCGGTGATCTTCGACGTGACCCACGCGCTGCAGACCCGCGATCCGTTCGGCGCCGCGTCCGGCGGCCGTCGCGCTCAGGTGGCCGAGCTGGCGCGCGCCGGCATGGCGGTCGGCCTGGCCGGTCTGTTCCTCGAAGCGCACCCGGATCCGAACAACGCCAAGTGCGACGGCCCGTCCGCGCTGCCGCTGGACAAGCTGGAGCCGTTCCTGGCGCAGATGAAAGCCATCGACGACCTGGTGAAGAGCTTCCCGGAGCTGGATACCAGCAACTAAGCGCTCGTCACCATAAAAAAAGCCCGACTCGTCGGGCTTTTTTACGTTTAGGCGCCGGTGGCCGCCAGCGCTTCCGGCAGCGTCGGGTAGAACTGCAGGCGGCCCTCGATCGGTTGCACCCGCGCGCGCGCCAGGGTTTTCAGCGGCTGGAACGGCACGTCGGTGATCACCAGCTTTTTGTCCGCCGGCAGCTCGTCGATAAAGCGCCGCAGGGCGCTCAGGCCGCCGGCGTCGAGCACCGGCACCGCATCCCACTGCAGCACGATCGTGCGGTAGCCTTCGCTGCGCGCCAGCAGTTCGGTAAAGATGCGCTCGGCGGCGGCGAAGAACAGCGGGCCATTCACCCGCAGCACCAGGCGGCCGTGGTCGGCGCTCAGCTCACTCAGCTTTGTCATACGGGCGATACGGCGCATAAACAGCAGCGACGCCAGCACGATGCCCACGGTAATGGCGATCACCATGTCGAACAGCACCGTCAGCGACATGCACAGCAGCAGCACCAGAATGTCGTCCTTCGGCGCCCGGCGCAGCAGGTAAACCACCTTGTGCGCCTCGCTCATGTTCCAGGCGACCATCAGCAGCAGCGCTGCCATCGCCGCCAGCGGCAGGTAAGAGAGCCACGGCGCCAATACCAGCAGTGCCAGCAGCACCAGCAGCGCGTGGATAATGGCGGACACCGGCGAGGTGGCGCCGGCGCGCACGTTGGCCGCCGAACGGGCAATCGCGGCGGTGGCGGTAATGCCGCCGAAGAACGGCGCGATGATGTTGCCCGCGCCCTGGCCGATCAGTTCGCTGTTCGAGTTGTGCTTCTTGCCGGTCATGCCGTCGAGCACCACCGCGCACAGCAGCGATTCGATCGCGCCGAGCATCGCCATCGAAAACGCCGCCGGCAATAGGGCGGAAACGGTTTGCCAGCTCAGGGTGAACGGCTGCCCGCCGCCGCCCGGCAGATCCCAGGGCAGCAGCAACTGCGGCAGGATCGGTGGGATGCCCTGTCCGCTGCTGCCGTCGGCCAGCAGGTAGCTGAAGCGCGAGCCGATGGTCGCCACCGGGTGATCAAACAGCGCCAGCAGCCCCATCAGCGCAGTGCCCGCCAGCAGCGCCGGCAGGTGGCCAGGCACCCGCAGGCCGAGCTTGGGCCAGAAGATCAGGATCAAGAGCGTCACCGCGCCGATCAGGGTATCGCCGAAATCCAGCGTCGGCAGCGCCTGCAGCAGGACGTGCAGTTTGCTGACGTAATTTTCCGGCGTGTGCGCCAGCTGCAGGCCGAAGAAGTCCTTGATCTGCATGGTGGCGATGGTGATGGCGATGCCGGAGGTAAAGCCGAGCGTCACCGGCAGCGGAATGTACTCGATCAGCCGGCCCAGGCGCGCCAGCCCCATCAGCAGCAGAAATACTCCGGAGATCAGCGTGGCGACCAGCAGGCCGGCCAATCCGAACTGCTGCGAAACCGGATAGAGGATCACCACGAAGGCGGCGGTGGGGCCGGAGACGCTGTAGCGCGAACCGCCGCTGACGGCGATGACGATGCCGGCGATGGCGGCGGTATACAGGCCGTACTGCGGCGGCACGCCGCTGGCGATCGCCAGCGCCATCGCCAGCGGGATGGCGATAATACCGACCGTCACCCCGGCGATAGCGTCTTTCAGCAACCGCGCCAGGCTATAAGGTTCCCGCCAGCAGGCGTCTATCAGCGCGCTGAAGGGGCGAATTTTGTTTATTTCATGCGTTTTCATCTACGGTGCGTACCAAATCTTCAAAAGTGAAAGGAATGGCGGGCCCGATGAGGTCCGTCTTGTCACGTGACAGATACCATACGCCTTTTGTTCAGCGGATTACCAGACCTGTGTCAATTTGGCGCAGGAAATCAGAGAGTCGCCCTTTTGTTTGGCGCTAAATGCGGATAATAGATAAGTCAGCCGCAGATTCTGCGGCTGAAAAGGAAAGGAATAATCAAGGTTTTAACGGCTAGTTGAGCGCGGGCAGGGATAAGCCGAGAAAGTGGGCTAAAGTGCTTACCAGCAGCTGGTGATCTTCCTTCTGCGGCGCGCCGGAAATGCTGATGCTGCCGACGCAGCCGAGGCCGGTCAGGGTTAGCGGGAAGGCGCCGCCGTGCACCGAATAGTCGCGCACGCTCAGCCCGTAGCGCTCTTCCAGCGACGTTTGCCGCTGCTGCAGGCGCAGGCCGATGGCGTAAGAGCTTTTGTGAAAATGGTTCACCAGATTACGCTTGCGCCTCACCCAGTCGGCAATGTCCGGCGTGGCGCCCGCCATGGCGTAATAAAACAGCGTTTGCCCGGCCAGTTGGATCTCGATGGCGATGCTCAGGCCGCGCCGCTCGGCGGCGGTTTTCAGCGCCGCGCCCAGTTCCCAGGCGGTGGCGGCGTCAAAATGGGTAAAGGCCAGCGTCGCTTCCTGTTCGCTGAGCGCCTGCAGTTCATCGTCGATATTCATGCGGTTCTCCCCCAATAACACAGGGCACAGAGTAGCCTGAAGCGCCTGGGGAGGGATAGAAGGCTTGGCGATAAGATAGAACCGCCCGGCCGCAGCCGGGGATGGGAGTGTGCGCCCCGGCGAGCGGGGCGCGTGGCCTCAGGCCGCCAGCGTGTGTTCGCGGAAGGCGTCCAGCAGCTCTTCGGTGAACGCCAGGCGTTTTTGGCGATCGGCCAGATCGAGCGTGAACTTCAGCTTGCTCGGGCCGTCCAGGCGGTAAACCTGCGGATTGCCTTGCAACAGGCCGATCAGATAACCGGGATCGACGCGGTTGTTGTCGCCGAACTCGATAAAGCCGCCGCGCTCGTTGCTCTCGATGCGTTTGATGCCCAGCTTCTGCGCATGCAGGCGCAGCGCCGCGCACTGCAACAGGTTGCGCGCCGCGTCCGGCAACTGACCGAAGCGGTCGATCAGCTCGACTTTCAGCTCATCCAGCTCGCCGTCGCTCTTCGCGCTGGCGATGCGCTTGTACAGCGACAGGCGGGTATTGACGTCGGGAATGAAATCTTCCGGCAGCAGCGTCGGCATGCGCAGTTCCACCTCGGTCTGGCTGCTGGTGAGATCTTCCAGCGACGGTTCGCGGCCATTTTTCAACGCATCGACGGCGCTTTCCAGCAGCTCCATGTAGAGCGAGAAGCCGACGGTGGTCATCTGGCCACTCTGGTCTTCGCCCAGCAGTTCGCCGGCGCCGCGGATCTCCAGATCGTGGGTCGCCAGCGCGAAACCGGCGCCGAGATCTTCCAGCGACGCGATGGCCTCGAGCCGTTTATGGGCGTCGGCGCCCATGGCTTTCGGGTTTGGCGTCAGCAGATAGGCGTAAGCCTGGTGGTGCGAGCGCCCGACGCGGCCGCGCAGTTGGTGCAGCTGCGCCAGGCCGAAGCGATCGGCGCGCTCGATGATGATGGTGTTGGCGCTGGGAATATCGATGCCGGTTTCGATGATGGTGGTGCACACCAGCACGTTGAAGCGCTGGTGGTGGAAATCGTTCATCACCCGTTCCAGATCGCGCTCGCGCATCTGGCCGTGGCCGATGGCGATGCGCGCTTCCGGCACCAGCTCCGCCAGGCGCTGCGCCGCTTTCTCGATGTTTTCGACGTCGTTGTAGAGGTAGTAAACCTGGCCGCCGCGCAGCACTTCGCGCAGGATCGCCTCGCGCACCACCAGGCTGTCGTATTCGCGCACGAAGGTCTTCACCGCCAAGCGGCGCGCCGGCGGGGTGGCGATGATCGACAGATCGCGCATGCCGCTCATCGCCATGTTCAGGGTGCGCGGGATCGGCGTGGCGGTCAGCGTCAGGATATCGACGTCGGCGCGCATCGCCTTGATGCGCTCCTTATGGCGCACGCCGAAGCGGTGCTCTTCATCGACGATCAGCAGCCCCAGGTCTTTCCAGCGCAGATCGCTCTGCAACAGCTTGTGGGTGCCGATGATGATATCCACCTTGCCTTCTGCCGCGTCGTCCAGCACCTGCTGCTGCTCTTTGGCGCTGCGGAAGCGCGACATCATCTCGATGCGGATCGGCCAGGTGGCGAAGCGATCGCGGAAGTTGTCGAAGTGCTGCTGCGCCAGCAGGGTGGTCGGCACCAGCACCGCCACCTGCTTGCCGTTTTCCACCGCTAGGAAGGCGGCGCGCATCGCCACTTCGGTTTTGCCGAAGCCGACGTCGCCGCACACCAGGCGATCCATCGCCAAAGGCTGACACATGTCGCTCAATACGGCATTGATCGCCTGTTCCTGATCCGGCGTGGTTTCGAACGGGAAGCTCTGGCAGAACAGCTGATACTGTTCGCGGTTGTGTTTGAAGGCGAAACCGGCCTTGGCGGCGCGCTGGGCGTAGATATCCAGCAGCTCCGCCGCCACGTCGCGCACCCGCTCGGCCGCTTTCTGCCGCGCGCGCGTCCAGGCGTCGCCGCCCAGTTTGTGCAGCGGCGCGTTTTCGTCCGCGCCGCCGGCGTAGCGGCTGATCAGATGCAGCGAAGAAACCGGCACGTACAGCTTGTCCTCACCGGCGTAGGAGAGGATCAGGTACTCGGCCTTGATGCCGCCGGCCTCCAGCGTGGTCAGGCCGACGTAGCGGCCGACGCCGTGCTCCAGGTGCACCACCGGCTGGCCGGGATGCAGCTCCGCCAGGTTGCGGATCAAGGTATCGGTGTTGATGGTGCGCCGGTTGTCCTGCCGGCGGCGGCTGACGCGCTCGCCGAGCAGATCGCTTTCGCAGATCAGCGCCCGCCGGCGCAGGCCGTCGAGGAAGCCGTGTTCGGCGGCGCCGACCATCATGTAACGGCCCGCCGTTTCCGCCTGATCGAGGCGCTGAATCAGCGCCGGCGCCAGCTTGATGCGGCCGAGCAGATCCTGCAGCGTTTCACGCCGCCCCTCGCTCTCGACGGAGAAAATCACGCTGCCGTCGAAGCCTTCAATAAAGCGCCGCAGGTTATCCAGCGGGGATTTATGCTGCGCCTGCACCGCCAGATCGGGCAGGGCATGGTAGTCCAGATTGGTATTGCCGGCCTTGGCCGGCAGCTCATCGGTTTTCAGCGCGATGCGCGGCCAGGCCTTCAGCTCGCCGAACAGCGCGTCGACGCGCAGCCACAGCGTATCCGGCGCCAGCAGCGGGCGCATCGGATCGACGCGGCGGCTTTCGTAACGCTGGTTGACGTCTTGCCAGAAGCGCTCGGCGGCGCCCTCCAGATCGCCGGTATTGACGATCAGCGTGTTGGCCGGCAGGTAGCTGAACAGCGACGGCAGCGGCTGGCTGAAGAACAGCGGTTGCCAGTATTCGATGCCGGCCGGCCAGGCGCTTTTGCTGACCTGCTGATAGATGTGCTCGGCGTCGCGGCGCACCTCAAACTGCTCGCGCCACTGGCTGCGGAACAGCTCGATGGCGTTCTTGTCGGTGGGGAACTCGTGGGCCGGCAACAGATTGATGGCCTCGACTTCGCTCAGCGTGCGCTGGGTATCGACGTCGAAGATGCGCAGGCTGTCGATTTCGTCATCGAAAAAGTCGATGCGGTAAGGCTCATCGCTGCCCATCGGGTAAAGATCGAGCAGCGCGCCGCGGGTGGCGAATTCGCCGTGTTCCATCACCTGATCGACGCTGCGATAGCCGGCCTGTTCCAGCTGCGCGCGCAGCTTGTCGCGCGACAGGCGCTGGCCTTTCTTCATCACCAGCGCGTGGCCGTGCAGGAACTCGTGCGGGCAGACGCGCTGCATCAGGGTATTGACCGGCAAAATGATCACGCCGCGCGCCATGGTCGGCAGATGATACAGGCTCGACAAACGATCCGAGATGATTTCCTGATGCGGCGAGAAGCTGTCATACGGCAGGGTTTCCCAGTCGGACAGCGTAGTCACCATCTGGTCGGTGAACTGCTGGATCTCGTCGCGCAGCCGCAGGGCGTTTTGCATGTCCGGCGCGATCAGCATCACCGGGCCAGGGTGGCGTTCGACGATCTCGGCGCACTCCACGGCGCAGGCCGCGCCGGTCAATTGCCCCAGCTGGCGCAGATCGCCTGCGCGATCGGGCAGAGAATAACGAGGGGATGAGGAACGGTTACGGCTATCGGAAGTGCTCATTCAGGTATCTTTAATCAATGTGTTAGAGGGCGTTCCGGCACGGATAACCCAGCGCCTTTATGCTGTTTATAGTAGCCCAGCGGCCGGCAAACTGACACAGCAAAAAGCGCTGCTCATCGCTTTTTTGCCGGTTATTTAACCGGTTGACGCCGTCGACTTTTTGCGGCAACGGGTCGATATTGCGCTCATCTGCCGCCGCCGTTCTCCTCTGCGCCACGCAATAAAAGGCCGTCGGGTGTTCCCTAAACGAGGGAGAGCCTTTATCATCCATGATCACTTTGCTTAAGCCACGGCTATCAAACGGATTTCATGTATCAACCTGTCGCGTTATTCATTGGCCTGCGCTACATGCGCGGGCGAGCCTCAGACCGCTTCGGGCGGTTTGTTTCCTGGCTTTCCACCATCGGCATTACGCTGGGGGTGATGGCGTTGGTCACCGTGCTGTCGGTGATGAACGGATTCGAAAAGGATCTGGAGAACAACATTCTCGGCCTGATGCCGCAGGCGTTGATCACCAGCCCGCAAGGATCGGTCAACCCGCAGCAGCTGCCGGCCTCCGAGGTGCAGAAGCTGCAGGGCGTCACGCGCGTTGCGCCGCTGACCACCGGTGACGTGGTGCTGCAAAGCGCCCGCAGCGTGGCGGTCGGGGTGATGCTCGGCGTCAATCCCGACGAGGCCGATCCGCTGACCCCGTATCTGGTCAACGTCAAGCAGCAGCAGCTGCAGCCGGGCCAATACAACATCATCATCGGTGAACAGCTGGCGGGGCAACTCGGCGTCAAACGCGGCGATTCGCTGCGCGTGATGGTGCCGAGCGCCAGCCAGTTCACGCCGATGGGCCGCATTCCCAGCCAGCGTCTGTTCACCCTTATCGGCACCTTCCACGCCAACAGCGAGGTGGACGGCTATCAGCTGCTGGTCAACCAACAGGACGCTTCGCGCCTGATGCGCTACCCGGCGGGCAACATCACCGGCTGGCGCCTGTTCCTGCAGCAGCCGCTGGCGGTCGATACCCTCAGCCAACAGGCGCTGCCGGCGGGCACGGTCTGGAAAGACTGGCGCGATCGCAAGGGCGAGCTGTTCCAGGCGGTGCGCATGGAGAAAAACATGATGGGGCTGCTGCTCAGCCTGATCGTGGCGGTGGCGGCGTTTAACATCATTACTTCGCTCGGCCTGTTGGTAATGGAAAAGCAGGGCGAGGTCGCCATTCTGCAGACTCAGGGGCTGACTCGCCGCCAGATCATGTCGGTGTTTATGGTGCAGGGTGCCAGCGCCGGCATCATCGGTTCGCTGCTCGGCACGCTGCTCGGCGTGCTGCTGGCCACCAACCTGAATAACCTGATGCCGATCCTCGGCGCCCTGATCGACGGCGCTTCGCTGCCGGTGGCGGTCGATCCGCTGCAGGTGACGATCATCGCCGTGGTGGCGATGGCGGTTTCCCTGTTGTCCACGCTTTATCCTTCATGGCGCGCTGCCGCCGTACAACCCGCTGAGGCTTTACGTTATGAGTAACCATCTTTTGCTGCAGTGTGACAACCTGTGCAAGACCTATCAGGAAGGCAATCTGCACACCGACGTGCTGCGCAACGTCAGCTTTGCCATGCAGCAGGGCGAGATGATGGCGATCGTCGGCAGCTCGGGTTCCGGCAAGAGCACCCTGTTGCACCTGCTGGGCGGGCTGGACTCGCCGACCTCCGGCGAGGTGATCTTCAAGGGCGCATCGCTGAACGCCATGTCTTCGGCGGCCAAGGCCGAGCTGCGCAACCGCCAGCTCGGCTTCATCTATCAGTTCCACCATCTGCTGCCGGACTTCACCGCGCTGGAAAACGCCGCCATGCCGCTGCTGATCGGCGGCGCCAAACCGGCGCAGGCGCAGGAGAAGGCGCGGGAGATGCTGGCGGCGGTCGGGCTGGAAAAACGCAGCAAGCACCGCCCGTCCGAGCTCTCGGGCGGCGAGCGTCAGCGCGTGGCGATCGCGCGCGCGCTGGTCAACAACCCGGCGCTGGTGCTGGCGGACGAACCGACCGGCAATCTGGACAAACGCACCGCGGACAGCATCTTCGATCTGCTGGGCGAGCTGAACGTGCGTCAGGGCACCGCTTTTCTGGTGGTGACGCACGATCTGCAGCTGGCCAAGCGCCTGAGCCGCCAGCTGGAAATGGCCGACGGCCACCTGCAGGCGCAGCTGACCCTGATGGGGGCCGAGTAATGGCGGGAGCCTCACTGTCCTTCCTGACGGCCCTGCGTTTCAGCCGCGGCCGTAAACGCGGCGGCATGGTGTCGCTGATTTCGGTCATCTCCACCATCGGTATCGCGCTGGGGGTAGCGGTGTTGATCGTCGGCCTGAGCGCGATGAACGGCTTTGAGCGCGAGCTGAAAAACCGCATTCTGGCGGTGGTACCGCACGGCGAACTCGAACCGGTCAATCAGCCGTTCAGCGGCTGGCCGTCGATTCTGCAGCGGGTGGAGAAGGTGCCGGGCATTGTGGCCGCCGCGCCGTACATCAACTTTACCGGCCTGATGGAGAACGGCGCGCAGCTGCGCGCGGTGGAAGTCAAAGGCGTTGATCCGCAGCAGGAGAGCCGGCTGAGCGCGCTGCCGCAGTATGTGCAGGGTGATGCCTGGGCCAACTTCAAGGCCGGCGAACAGCAGGTGATCCTCGGCAAGGGCGTGGCCGACGCGCTGGGCGTGAAGCAAGGCGCCTATGTGACGGTGATGATCCCCAACAGCGACCCGGAAATGAAGCTGCTGCAGCCGAAGCGCATCCGTCTGCACGTGACCGGCATTTTGCAGCTCAGCGGCCAGCTCGATCACAGCCTGGCGCTGGTGCCGCTGGCCGACGCGCAGCAGTATCTCGACATGGGTGACAGCGTCACGGGTATCGCCCTCAAGATGAACGACGTGTTCGCCGCCAACAAACTGGTGCGCGACGCCGGCGAAGTGACCAACGCCTACATTTACATCAAGAGCTGGATCGGCAAATACGGCTATATGTACCGCGATATCCAGATGATCCGCGCCATCATGTATCTGGCGATGGTGCTGGTGATCGGCGTGGCCTGCTTCAACATCGTTTCCACGCTGGTGATGGCGGTGAAAGACAAAAGCGCCGACATCGCGGTGCTGCGCACCCTGGGCGCCAAAGACGGCTTTATCCGCGCCATCTTCATCTGGTACGGGCTGCTGGCCGGGCTGCTGGGCAGCCTGAGCGGCGTGGTGATCGGGGTGATCGCCTCGCTGCAGCTAACCAACATTATCCGGGGCATCGAGAAACTGGTCGGCCACTCCTTCCTGTCGGGCGATATCTACTTCATCGATTTTCTGCCTTCCGAGCTGCACTGGCTGGACGTGCTGATCGTGTTGGCGACCGCCATCGTGCTGAGCCTGTTGGCCAGTTGGTATCCGGCGAGGCGCGCCAGCCGCATCGATCCGGCACGGGTGCTCAGCGGACAATAAAACCCACGGGGAGGCAGCGATGCCGCCCCGTTTTTTTAGCCTGGGGATGGGTTATGTACTACGGTTTCGATATGGGCGGCACCAAGATTGAGCTGGGGGTATTCGACGACAACCTGCAGCGCATTTGGCAAAAGCGGGTGCCGACGCCGCGTGAAGACTACCGGCAGCTGCTGGCCACGCTGGGCGATCTGACCCTCGAGGCGGATGCGTTCTGTGGCCGGCGCGGCAGCGTCGGCATCGGCATTCCGGGCTTGCCCAACGACGATGACGGCACGCTGTTTACCGCCAACGTGCCGGCGGCGATGGGGCGGCCGTTGCCGCGCGATCTGGCGGCGCTGATCGGGCGCGAGGTGCGCGTCGATAACGACGCCAACTGCTTTGCGCTGTCGGAGGCCTGGGACGACGAGTTTCGCCGCTACCCGACGGTGCTGGGCATCATCCTCGGCACCGGCGTTGGCGGCGGCCTGATCGTCGATGGCAAGACGGTGCCTGGGCGCAACTATATCGCCGGCGAGTTCGGCCATTTGCGCCTGCCGGTGGACGCGCTCGAGGTGCTGGGGCGTGATGTGCCTCGCGTCGCCTGCGGGTGCGGCCACCAGGGTTGCATTGAAAATTACATATCGGGCCGCGGTTTCGAATGGATGTACGCCCATTTCTATGGCCGGCACTTGCCCGCCACCGAGATCATTGCGCATTATCAGGCGGGTGAGGCGCAGGCGGTGGCTCACGTCGGCCGCTTTATGGACGTGCTGGCGATCTGCCTGGGCAACCTGCTGACGGTGCTGGATCCGCACCTGGTGGTGATCGGCGGCGGGCTGTCGAACTTCGACGCCATTTATCAGGCGTTGCCGCAGCGGTTGCCGGCGCACCTGCTGCGGGTGGCCCGGCTGCCGCGCATCGAGAAGGCGCGCTATGGCGACGCCGGCGGCGTGCGCGGCGCAGCGTTCCTCAATTTGGTAAACAGGGAAAAGTAAGGAGAGAGTTAATGCACACTCGCCATCGGCTGTGTCAGTTTCGCAAGAGTAAGCATGTGCTGCATCAGCGCTTTCGTTCACGCATTTTTCACCGTGACACCATGGCGGCGGCCGAGCTGAAAAAGCCGTTTGTGGTGGTGTTGACCGGGGCCGGCATTTCGGCCGAGTCGGGCATTCGCACCTTCCGCGCCGCGGATGGGCTATGGGAAGAGCACCGGGTGGAGGACGTCGCCACGCCGGAAGGTTTTCAGCGCGATCCGGCGCTGGTGCAGGCGTTTTACAACGAACGCCGCCGCCAGCTGCAGACGGAGGAGATCGCCCCGAACGCCGCGCACCGCGCGCTGGCGGATCTGGAAGAGTGGCTGGGGGAAAACTTCCTGCTGGTCACGCAAAACATCGATAACCTGCATGAGCGCGCCGGCAGCAAGCGGGTGCTGCACATGCACGGCGAACTGCTGAAGGTGCGCTGCACCCAGTCGGGGCAGGTGTTCGAATGGCCCGGCGATCTCAGCGTTGACGATCGTTGCCATTGCTGCCAGTTCCCGGCGCCGCTGCGGCCGCACGTGGTGTGGTTCGGCGAGATGCCGCTGGGCATGGACGACATTTACCAGGCGCTGAGCAAGGCCGATTTCTTCGTCGCCATCGGCACCTCCGGCCACGTCTACCCGGCGGCCGGCTTCGTGCATGAGGCGCGGCTGGGCGGCGCCTACGCCATGGAGCTGAACCTGGAGCCAAGCCAGGTGGAGAGCCAGTTCGACGAGAAGCACTACGGTCTTGCCAGCGAAGTGGTGCCGCGCTTTGTGCACAAGTTCCTGGTGGGCAAGGTGGCGCGGGCCGACAGGCCCTGAGAAAGGCATCAGGGCGCACTGCGCGCCCTGATGGGATGGCGGGGCGTATTAGCGCCCGGCTTTCAGCTTTTGGAAGTAGCTTTCATACAGCGTGCTGGCGTCGCCGACGTCGTTTTGCCACTCGCCGTGCTCAATCACCGCCTTGTCCGGGTAGAGTGACTTGTCGTTGGCGATCTCCGGCGACAGCAGTTTCTTCGCCGCCAGGTTCGGCGTCGGGTAACCGATGGTTTCCGCCACCTGCACCGCGATTTCCGGCCGCAGCAGGAAGTCTATCAGCTTCAGCGCCCCCTCGACGTTGCGCGCGTTGGCCGGAATGGCCAGGCTGTCCATCCAGAAGATCCCGCCTTCCTTCGGCCAGACGATCTCCAGCGGCGTGCCGGCCTGGCGCGCCACGAAGGCCGAACCGTTCCACACCATACCGACGTTGACTTCCCCTTCCATAAACGGGTTGCCCGGGTTGTCGGAGTTGAAGGCCAGCACGTTCGGCATCAATTTCTGCAGTTCGTGATAGGCGGCTTCGATCTCTTTCGGGTCGGTGGTGTTGCCGGAGTAGCCCAGCTTGAGCAGCGCCATCTGGAACACTTCGCGCGCGTCGTCGGTCAGCAGCAGGCGGCCCTTGTACTGCGGCTGCCACAGATCGGCCCAGGTGGTAACGGTAGAGGGATCCTGCTCGTCGCTGTTGACGCCGATGGCGGTAGCGCCCCAGATGTAAGGAATGGAATAGTCGTTGTTAGGATCGAACGGCTTGTTCAGCAGGGTAGGATCGAGATCCTTGAAGTGGCTGAGCTTGCTCTTGTCGATTTTTTGCAGCATGCCTTCCTTGCTCATCTTGGCGATGAAGTACGTGGAAGGCACCACCAGATCGTACGCGCCGTCTTTATAGGTCTTGAGCTTGGCGTACATGCTTTCGTTGGATTCATAGGTGGAATAAATCACCTTGATGCCGGTTTCCTTGGTGAACTGCTCCAGCAGCCCCGGCGGGACGTATTCAGTCCAGTTATAGAAATACAGTGTTTTGCCGTCAGAGGCGTTTGCAGAGCAGATACTCAGCGCCATCATCCCGGCTGCGAGCAGATGTGACCACTTTTTCATGCAGCGTATCCTTCAGCAGTAGTGAGCCGAACCCGTATGAGCCGCCGTTTTCGGCCGCGCCATACCCCAGAAAGGGGCCATTATAGGGGGCGGGGCGGGGTGGGTAAAGGCGGTTATCCCGCAGGCAAATCAAGGGGTTTGGCGGCTTAAAGCGCATCACAATTTGATTGTCTCGCGCTGGACAGGCAGTGAAGCGCGTGCGAAACAATAGTTTTGGCGAATAAACGAGGGCGGCGATGAATTTCAAACAGGTCTTCAGCCAGGCGGAGCTCAGCAAGACGGATCTGACGATTTTGCACTGCATTCTCGATAATCCGGACGCCTGCATCGACGACGGCATCCGCGCGGTGTCCGCACGCTGCTACAGTTCCCCCTCGACGCTGGTGCGGCTGGCCAAAAAGCTGGGCTTTCGCGGCTATCTCGAACTGGTCTATTTCATCAAATTCAACCTGACGATGGCGCCGGCCTATCAGGCGGAGCGCGCTACGCCGGCGGCACCGCCGGCGCAGTTTCTCGATCTGCTCGACAGCGGCAAAATCCTGATCCACGGCAGCGGTTTTTCGCAATTGGTGGCGCAGTATATGTACAACAAGTTTATGACGCTGGGCGTAGACAGTTACCTGTCGCTGTGGCCGGATTTCGACATTCTTGACCGTGAGACGCGCTTTCGCTTCGATATGGTGATCGTGATTTCAAAGTCGGGCAACAGCGGCTCGGCGCTGAGCTGGAGCGAGGCGGTGAAGCGTAACCGCATCCTGTTGGCGGCCTTCTGCGGCGACGGCGACAGCCCGCTGGCGCAGCAGGCCGACATGACCTTTCTGTTTGAGGACCGGCAAAAATACGATCACGATATCTACTATCCCAATCCGTTTTTCGGCCACTGTCTGTTGGGATTCGAGAATGTGATCACCGCCTGGTTTGAACGACGCGGCCGCTGACGGCCGCGCCGCGCCGTTTAGCGCCAGTGCCCGGCATACTGACGGTGGGCCTGCAGGTACTCCTCCACCAGCGTTTTCGCCAGCGAGTAGGAGTTGACCAGCGGGTGCACCATCAGCGCCTTGATGGCCAACTGGCGGTTACCGGTCAGGATCGCCGCCACCGCCAGCCGTTCGTACTCTTTCACCTGCGAAATCAGGTTCTTCTGGGTGTCGGGAATATCGCGCATTTTGACCGGCTGAATGCCGGCGCTGCTCAATTCGCAGCTGATTTCGATCACGTCTTCCGGGTGCAGAAAATCGAGCGTGTCGCGGTTTTGCATCGATACCACCACGCGTTTTTGCCGGCCGCTGTTGACCGCCTCCAGAATATCGATCGCCACCCCGGCATAGCCGCCGCTGTCAGGCTGTTCGATAAACTGTTGCAGCGTCAGCATCTCACGCGTTTTCACCTTGCCCTGGCTGGACTCGCGCTGCATATAGGAATTTTCGCGCTGCAGGTAATGGCTGAAGTAGACAGAGAAGGCATGCTCCAACTGACGGGGGATGTCCAGCTCGCCCAACGCCGACAGCATTTGGCGGTTGATCGCCGCAATTTGTTCGCCGCGGGTCTCGCCGCCCTCGACGATGGCGGCGATCGCCTGCTCACGGTAGTAGTAATAGTAGAGATACTCGTTGAGCATCAGGTTGTCCGACAGCGCCACCAGCTCCGGCGAGAAGTATTTCATGCAGGTTTCGCGATACAGGCGCGGATCCGCCAGCAACCGTTCCGTGACCGGCTCGCCGTTGACGCGCGCATTGCGGAACCAGGAAAGGTGATTGAGGCCGAAGCAGTCGACGCTCAGCTGGTCTTCGCGGCAGTCCAGCAGTTCGGCCAGTTCGCGGATGAACTCGCTGGGGGCGTCGCAGATGCCGTAGACCCGGCGCTGGAAGCTGGATTTGATGATCGCCTCGGTCACCATGCCGGAAGGATTGGTGAAGTTGAACAACACCGCGTCCGGCGAGGAAAGCTGCTCGATCAGGCGGCAATAGTCGAGGATCGCCGGAATCGAACGCATCGCCATGGCGAAGCCGCCGGCGCCGGTGGTTTCTTGCCCAAGCAACTGGTGATTGAGCGCGATGCGCTCGTCATGGATGCGGCCTTCCTCGCCGCCGATGCGCAGGGTGGTGATGATGTAGTCGGCGCCTTGCAGCGCCTGGCGCGCATCGCTGCTGAGGCTGAAAGCAATGTCGCCGCGAATGCGCTGGAATACGCCCTGCGCGAGGGCGCCGTAGATCGCCAGATGGCGCTCATCGGTATCCATAAACACCACTTCGGTAATGCCGATGCGATGGGCGTTATAGGCGATGGATTTGGCGAGGAACGGGGAACGCACGCCGCCGCCGCCGAGAACGGTTAATTTCATTCGATATCTCCCATTAATAAAGCGTTAGAGTGCCGCTAAATATTTCTCTACCTGATTTTTGACCTTGCCGACCGTGACGCCGTAAATCACCTGCACTTCACGGCGATTCTTCACCACGCCTTTGGCGCCGGTGCTTTTCAACGCAGCCTCATCTACCCGCGCCATATCCTTTAATTCCACCCGCAGCCGGGTGAAGCAGTTGTCGACGGAAATAATGTTTTCCTTGCCGCCCAGCGCGCGAATAATGATGCCGCTCGGCTCGTCCGGGTTATTTTTGCGGTTCCGGTAATCCTGTTTGGAATAGAGTTTGACGTCCTGATCATCTTCGCGGCCCGGCGTCTTCAGATTGAGCTTCAGCACCAGCGTTTTGAACACCAGGTAATACACCGCAAACTGCACCAGACCGATGACCACATACAGCGGCCAGCGGGTGAGGGAGACCGGCAGCGGCAGGTTATAGGCCAGGAACTCGACCAGCCCGCTGGCGCCCCAGGGGCGCACCTGGAACAGGTTGCAGGCCACCTGCGACAGCGCGGTCAACACGGCGTGGATCACCCACAGCAGCGGAGAGATAAACAGGAAGGTGAACTCTATCGGCTCGGTGATGCCGACCAGGATCGAGGTGGTGATGGCCGGGATCAGAATCGCCTTGGCCAGCATTTTCTTTTCCGGTTTGGCGGTGTGATAGAAAGCCAATGCCGCGCCCGACAGGCCGAAGATGGTCACCATCCCTTGCTGCGAGAAGCGCAGCGCTTCGTTCATCAGCGGCGAGATGCTCGGGTCGCGCATATAGGCCAGGAAAATTGCCTGCGAGCCGGAGACGGTCTGGCCGTCCTGCACGATTGAACCGCCGATGCTGGTGAGCTGGAACGGCGACCAGATAAAGTGGTGCAGCCCGGTGGGGATGAGGAATTTTTCGAAGAAGCCGTAGACGAAAACCCCGAGCGAACCGGAGCTTTTCATAAAGCCGGTCAGCGCGATCAGGCCCTGTGAGATGGCCGGCCACAGGTAGCTGAAGGCGACGGCGTACAGCATGATGATCGGCGTCATGGCGATCAGCACCAGTTTGGCGCCGCCGTAGACCGAGAACACGCCGTTGAGTTCGACGTTGCACAGGCGGTTGTGCACCCAGGCGATGGTGACGCCGAGGATAAGACCGAGGAAAATGCCCATATCCACCACGGTAAAGCCCAGCAGTTCCGTCTGCCCGGTGCCGTAATATTCGCCGTTGATCTTGGCCGCGACGTGGCCGCTGAGCTGCAGATAAGACGAATTGGCGCCGAGGAACATGATAAAGCACATCACCGCAACCAGCGCCGCTTCGCTTTTTTTGTCTTTGGCCAGGCCGTAGGTGATGCCGATGCAGAAAATCAGCCCGAGATTGCCGAATAACGGCCAGAAGGTATCGCCGATCATTTTACCGATAGAGAACACGGCGGAATGTTCATTGATAAGTGTGGCATTGGTGAGAATAGAACTGAGCGCCAGAATCAGACCGATCACCGGCAGGAAAAATATCGGCCCCATCATGGCTTTGGAGAAAAGCTGCAGCTTGCTTAAGATATTATCGATAATACCTTTCATGGCAGTTCCTTTTTATATTTTAATGGATGACGACGTTGCTGAATAAACTCCCTGGAAGCGAGAAAAAAATAAGGCACCTTGCCTGGATTCAGTTATAGGGGGAAGTTTTCGCCGCTGCAATCGGCGGGGCGGAAATAGGCACCGATGGTCAGGGAGTGACAACCGGTGCCGATTGTGAAGGGGATCACAACCGGGCGCCGCAGCGCCCGGCGGGGAGGATTATTCGGCCCTGGGCGCGCGATCGCGCATCACCCACTGGCTGGCGATCACCAGCACCAGCGACAGCAGCAGCAAAATGGTGGCCAGCGCGTTGACCTCCGGCGAGACGCCGACTTTCACCATCGAATAGATCTTCAGCGGCAAGATCTCGTAGCTCGGGCCGGTAACGAAGGAGGAGACGACCACGTCGTCCATCGACAGGGTGAAGCTCAGCAGCCAGCCGGCCGCCACCGCCGGCATCGCCAGCGGCAGGATGATCTTGCGCAGAATGGTTAACTCGCTTGCGCCGAGATCGCGCGCGGCCTCCAGCATCTTCACGTCGAAGCCTTTCAGGCGCGCGTAGACGGTCACCACCACGAACGGCAGGCAGAAGGTGATGTGCGAGAACAGCAGCGACCAGAAGCCGAGCGAAATGCCCAGCAGCATGAACAGCACCAGCAACGAGATGGCCATCACGATGTCCGGCGACATCATCACCACGAACAGCATGCCGCCGACGAACGGCTTGCCGCGGAAGCGGTAGCGGTACAGCGCCACCGCGGTCAGCGAGCCGATCAGCGTGGCGAAGGTAGCGGAGAGCACTGCCATAGTCAGCGAATGGCCGGCGGCCTGCAGCAGGCTGTCGTTGTTGAGCAGCGTGCTGTACCACTGGGTGGTGGCTCCTTGCCAACTGATGCCGAAGCGCGAGGCGTTGAAGGAGTTGACGATCAGGATGACGATCGGGATATACAGATAGGCGTATACCAGCGCCATAAAGCCGCCGCGCAGCAGACGTCCGATCATGCCAGATCCTCCTTCTTGTTCAGCAGGCGGGCGGCCCGGTAATAGACCAGCAGCAACAGCCCCATCACCAGCGTCAGGCAGATGCTGGTGGCCGCGCCGAACGGCCAGTCGCGGATATTGAGGAACTGGCTTTTAATCACGTTGCCGATCAGCAGATTCTTGGCGCCGCCCATCAGATCGGCGACGAAGAACAGCCCCATCGCCGGCAGCACCACCAGCAGGCAGCCGGCGATAATGCCCGGCATGGTCAGCGGCACGATGATGCGGATAAAGGTCTGCAGCTTGCCGGCGCCGAGATCGCGCGCCGCCTCCAGGCAGGACTTATCGAGCTTTTCGATGCTGGAGTAGAGCGGCATCACCATAAACGGCAGCAGGATATATACCAGGCCGAGGATCACCGCTTCCGAGGTGTACATGATGCGCAGCGGCTTGTCGATGACGCCGATCCACAGCAGCGCGTCGTTGAGATAGCCGCGGGTGCTGAGAAACAGCTTCAGGCCGTAGATGCGGATCAGCGAATTGGTCCAGAAGGGCACGATCAGCAGAAACAGCAGCAGCGGCCGCACCTTCTGCGGCAACCGCGCCAGGATAAAGGCGAACGGATAGCCGATCGCCAGGCAGCACAGGGTGGCGATCAGCGCCATGTTCAGCGAGTGCAGCAGCACCTGGGCATACAACGGATCGAACAAGCGCCGATAGTTGTCCAGCGTGAACACCATCTGCACCAGATTGGCGTCGTCGCGGGTCAGGAAGCTGGTGGCGATGATCATCAGGTTCGGCATGAACACGAACAGCAGCAGCCAGGCGACGACGCCGACGATCACCACATTCTGGAAGACTTTACGCGATTTCTTCATCGGCCAGCACCACCTCCCAGCTTTCAACCCAGGTCACCGCCATCTTCTGATTGAGCGAGTGATCGACGTCCGGATCGTCTTCGTTGAAGAACTCGCTGACCATCACCGTTTTGCCGCTCTCCAGCTCGACCACCGATTCCAGCGTCATGCCTTTGTAGTTGCGCTCGCGCACGTAGCCGATCAGCCCGTCGTGCTGCGCGCTGTCGTTCACTTCTTCCACCCGCAGGTCTTCCGGGCGCAGCAGCACCTTCAGCTTTTGGCCCGGCTCCACCGGCAGATCGGCGTAGATGTCGCACTCGCGGCCTTCGACGTTGGCGCGCACCCGCTGCGGATCGAGGCGCTGCAGAACCACCGCGTCGAAGATGTTGATCTCGCCGATAAAGCTGGCGACGAACAGGTTCTTCGGCTCTTCGTAGATTTCGCGCGGCGTGCCGTCCTGCTCGATGCGGCCTTCGCGCATCACCACGATGCGATCCGACATGGTCAGCGCTTCCTCCTGATCGTGGGTGACGAACACGAAGGTGATGCCCAGCTTGCGCTGCAGCGCCTTCAGCTCGTTCTGCATCTGTTTGCGCAGCTTATAGTCCAGCGCCGACAGCGATTCGTCCAGCAGCAGCACCTTCGGCTTGTTGACCACCGCGCGGGCGATGGCCACGCGCTGCTGTTGGCCGCCGGAGAGCTGGCCCGGCCGCCGCTGGGCGAAGGCATCCAGCTGCACCATGCGCAGCGCCTCTTCGACGCGCGGCGTCAGTTCCGCCGCCGGCACCTTTTGCATGCGCAGGCCGAAGGCGACGTTGTCGAACACCGACATGTGCGGAAACAGCGCATAGCTCTGAAACACGGTGTTGACGTGGCGATGCTCGGCCGGAATGGCGGTGATGTCCTGGCCGTCGAGCACGATGCGGCCCAAATCGGCGTCTTCCAGACCGGCGATCAGGCGCAGCACCGTGGTTTTGCCACAGCCGGAGGGGCCGAGAATGGTGAGGAATTCGCCGTGGTTAATCGTCAGTTCGAGATCGGCAATGATGGTTTTGCCATCGAACGCTTTGCTCAGGGCATGCAGTTCAACAAGGGGTGCTCGAGAGGATGTCTCAGTCATTTATCGTATTACTCTATCCCGTGGGCTAATGCAGATAGAACCGCAACTGGAAAAGACTGCCGGAGCTTGCGGGATGCCCGCTGATCAAATGAAGCTCAAACCAGTTGCGCCAATGGAAATTTTTCGAGCGCGCATGATAGACGCTGAATGCCGGAATTGAAAGCCGATCCGGCCCAGATGCCGCGTTTTTCATCATGATAGCGACAAATGACCCTGTGATGACAGTGTTATTTCCCTCAGAAATCATCACAAAGATTAATGATATTGGCGAATTCTGGTTAAAAATGACCTGACGCAATATTTGATCCTGATCGGTTCCGCATAATGAAACGCGATATTCTGAGGGGCCGCTACCATGGACAAATTACTTGACCGCTTTTTCAACTACGTCTCTTTCGACACCCAGTCCAAAGCGAACGTAAAGCATGTGCCGAGCACCGACGGGCAGTTGAAGCTGGCGCGTGCGTTGCAGCAGGAAATGATCGCGCTCGGCTTCGAGCGGGTGTCGCTCAGCGAACACGGCTGCGTGATGGGCACCTGGCCGGGCAACGTCGCCTGGCCGGTGCCGGCGGTCGGTTTTATCGCCCATCTGGATACCTCGCCGGATTTCAGCGGCAAACACGTCAATCCGCAGATCGTCGAGAACTATCGCGGCGGCGACATCGCGCTCGGCATCGGCGATGAAGTGCTGTCGCCGGTGATGTTCCCGATCCTGCACCAGATGCTGGGGCAAACCCTGATCACCACCGACGGCAAAACGCTGCTGGGCGCCGACGACAAGGCCGGCATCGCCGAGATCCTCACCGCCATGGTGCGCCTGCGCGCGCGCAAAATCCCGCATGGCGACATCCGCGTAGCCTTCACCCCGGACGAGGAGGTAGGCAAGGGGGCGCAGCTGTTCGACGTGGCGGCCTTCAATGCCGAATGGGCTTATACCGTGGACGGCGGCGGCGTCGGCGAGCTGGAGTGCGAGAACTTCAACGCCGCCTCGGTGACGATCAAAATCCTCGGCAACAGCGTGCACCCCGGTAGCGCCAAGGGCGTGATGGTCAACGCGCTGTCGCTGGCCACCCGCATTCATCAGGCGCTGCCGGCGGACGAAGCGCCGGAGACAACCGAAGGCTACCAGGGCTTTTATCACCTCAGCAGCATCAAGGGCAGCGTAGAGCGCGCCGAAATGCACTATATCCTGCGCGACTTCGAGCGTGAGGGGTTCGAGGCGCGCAAGCGCAAGATGGTGGACATCGCCCGCGAGGTCGGCAAAGGTCTGCCGCGCGATTGCTATATCGAAGTGAGCATCGAAGACAGCTATTACAACATGCGCGAACAGGTGGCGGAGCACCCGCACGTGATTGCGCTGGCGCAGCAGGCGATGCGCGACTGCGACATCGAACCGGTGATGAAGCCGATCCGCGGCGGCACCGACGGCGCGCAGCTGTCGTTCCGCGGCCTGCCGTGCCCGAACCTGTTCACCGGCGGCTACAACTACCACGGCAAGCACGAGTTCGTGACGCTGGAAGGCATGGAGCAAGCGGTGGCGGTGATCATGCGCATCGCGGCGCTGGCCGCCGAGCGGGCGCGGTAAACGGGACGCTTGCGATTATCATAATCGCTTGCCGCAACAAGGCGTTGCTCATAGTGTGGAAGCACATTCCCCACGCATAAGGACCGCATGATGAGCACCGAATACCGTATCGCCAGCCCGCATTTGGCGCAGTTCGTTCAGGCGATTTGGCGCCAAGCCGGCAGTACGGCGCGCGAAGCCGAGCTGGTGGCCGATCATCTGGTGCAGGCCAATCTGGCCGGGCACGACTCGCACGGCGTCGGCATGATCCCCAGCTACATGGCGTCGTTGGCGCAGGGGCAATTGCAGCTCAATCAGCACGCCGAAGTGGTGCGCGACGCCGGCGCGGTGCTGACGCTCGACGGTGCGCGCGGTTTCGGTCAGGTGGTGGCCAGCGAAGCAATGGCGCTGGGCATTGAACGCGCCGGCAAGCTGGGGCTGGCGGCGGTGGCGCTGCACAACGCGCACCATATCGGCCGCATCGGCCATTGGGCGGAGCAGTGCGCCCGCGCCGGTTTTATCTCGATTCACTTCGTCAACGTGGTGGGCGATCCGATGGTGGCGCCGTTCGGCGGCAGCGATCGCCGCTTCGGCACCAACCCGTTCTGCGCCATTTTCCCGCGGCCGGGCCGCACGCCGCTGCTGTTGGATTTTGCCACCAGCGGTATCGCCTTCGGCAAAACCCGGGTGGCCTATAACAAAGGGCTGTCGGTGGCGCCGGGCTATCTGATCGACGAACACGGGCAGCCGACTACCGAACCGAAGGTGATGCACGAAGCGCCGTTCGGTTCGCTGCTGCCGTTCGGCTTGCACAAAGGCTACGCGCTGGCGGCGATGTGCGAAATCCTCGGCGGCGCGCTCTCCGGCGGCCGCACCACCCACGACGCCACGCTGAAAGCCGACAGCGACGCCATCTTCAACTGCATGACCACCCTGATCCTCGATCCTCTGGCCTTCGACGCCCCGCAAATGCAGGCCGAGGCCGAAGCGTTTATCGGTTGGGTGAAGGCTTCGCCGCCGAACGGCGAACAGCCGATCGCGGTGCCGGGAGAATGGGAAGAGGCCAACCGCGCGGCGCGGCTGGAGCAGGGCATCCCGATCGATGCCAATACCTGGCGGCAGATTTGCGCGGCGGCGGAACAGGCGGGCATGACGGCGGGGGAACTGGCGGATTACCGCGCGCAGGCGCGCCAGGGATAAAAACTTTATGATTGGTACATTGGATGACGAGCCTGGTTACGCTACTGATACTGTCGGGGCGTTTGGTATTGATTCTTTCAGACAGCGGCGTCCAATGTATTTTTATGCAGAATGGATTGAATATAGATGTTTCTATCAGCCAATGAGGACAGCTCCCCCCTATCTGCAATGCCTTGTTGATCCAGCACGATGATTTCATCTGAGTAATCGAAGGTGGAACGTCGATGGCTGATATTAATCACGATAGAAGATGGATAAGCGGCTTTGATGTTTTCCAGTACCTCTCTTTCATTAATGATATCAAGAGATGAAGTCACTTCATCCAAAATGATGATTTTAGGTTGACGTAAAAACAGTCGAGCCAAAGATAATCGCTGGCGCTGCCCTCCGGATAATGTCATGCCATTGTCGCCAATTCTGAGATCCAATAACGAGGTTGAGTTATTAAGTGGAAGGTCATTGAGCTGTGCGTGCTTCAAAGCCATAAGGAGTTTTTCATCAGAGGCATCTGGGCACGAAATTTGCAGGTTAAATCGGAGTGTATCCATAAATATATAGTCATTTTGAGCGACGTGGAAAATTATTTCAGCTCGCTGCTTAATTGAGAGTGAATTTATTTCACTGCTGTTTAAATATATCCTTCCCGCATCAGGTTCCAGTTCACCTGAAATCAATTTTGCTAACGTGCTTTTTCCTGCTCCGCTAGGTCCCGTTAAAGTGAAAAAACCAGCGTGCGAGAATTCAATGTTCATATTTTTAATGGCATATGTCCCGTTTTTATCATATGAATATTGCACATCTCTTAGCGTGATCGAAACTGCCGTGTCTTGTAAATCGGTGGTGTGTGAGTTTTGAGTTGTCGGCGGCTTGATTGATGTAATAAATGTATATAAGGATGCTGTGGACTTTTGCATCGCCGTATACATGGAACCGATGTTCTCTAAGGGAGTCGCCAATAACATGATGTAAGAGGCTATCATGACAAAGTGACCTAAGGTAATCCCCTTGCTTATAACAAAATAAAGAGAAAGTAAAAACGATGAGCCGAAGAAAAAGATACTTAGTAATGCTTCAATAAGTAAGAGTTTGAAATCTGTTTTGAGTAATGCCTCATGTTTATCTTCAATCTTGTTAAGGAGTGTTTTGTATCTGTTAAATAAAAATTCATATGTATTGCAAACTCTGGCAGCCTCCATGTTCTTAACGCTGTCAGTGATGATGCTGTACTTTTTTACCGAGGTAGAGTAAAAATCAGAGTAAAGTTCAGAGATTTTTTTGTTGAACTTTTTCTTAGTGTGAAGGTAAAGGATAAAATAAATTAAGAATAGTGATGATACGAGGTAGTCTCCGGATAATAAAATAATTGAAATGCTGAATCCTAGCTGAAATAGAGGGGGGAGTAGGTTGTGTGAGATATTCCTCAGTAAAATTGTCAATTCATCTATAGCCTGATTTAAACGTTGGGTGATATCTCCCGTATTTTCATGGCTATTTACTTCTTTCAAATTGAAAAGGCTTTTAAAATAATTATCAGTCATGTTGATCACGATGTTGTTACGTAGCGATGTGATTAATATGAAGTTTAATGCTGAAGAGAGCTTTCGCATGCTCATAATGGCGATATAACTGATAGCAAGGGTAATGATGGAAAGAGATAAACTGAATTCCTTTTCCTCAATGGCATTAATTAGGTAAGCCATAATTACCGGTTGTACAGAAAATAAAAATGTGGCGATCACCGAGATTAAAATCAAAGTGTAAAATTGACGTTTTACTGTGTAACTTGATGACTTGTTGAAATATTTCAATAAAAATAGTATTTTTTCCATCTTTTTACCTTTAATCTTCTTTACAGTATGATGCGGGCCCACACCATACTCTTGAAAATTATTTGATAAACAAATTCTATTTCATGCCAAGCTCAGTTATCGCTGCGTACTGATTTTATCGACCTGAGTATCGGTCATGGTGGTTGTATTGATTAACAGAATGTCTTTTTCAGTTAACATAAATACTCCATTGTCATTAAATTAGCTAAGTAGCATGCAATTTTTACTGCATGCTAGTTAACTCACTCGTTGCAGAGTCGTAAAGCAGGTGGATGCAATTACAATAAAACTTAATAATATTGTCCCATTCGGAAAATAAAAAGGCTTCGCGTAAGCTAAGTACATAACCACTACGTGCAAAATGACAAAGCTCAGTAAGAGGGAGGTAGCTAAGCGGCTTTATTTGTAACATGAGATTAAAAAGGATTCTGGCGGCGCGTCCATTCCCATCTTGCAGAGGGTGGATATGCATAAACATGACTGCGAAAATGATAGCATGAAATAATTTGTTATCATCGCTATTTCCCTTTGCGTACTCTCGCAGATTGGAGAGTGATTCGCTTAATAGTGAAATATCAATGAATTCAGTGTAGCTGCCATCCTTATCGGGGACAGTTCTTATATTTGCTTTCCTAACGGGGATCGAGCGTCTCGTTATTTCACTTCCTATTTTTTCAATGAATTGGATAAATGATAGGTTATTGTTAACGATGTCGGAAAGAGTGGGGTAAAACTGATGATAGAAGATGGCTTCGTTCTGGCTTGTTGAGTTTTCGCTGGGAAATATATCGAGATCCACATAGGCGCTTAAGCGATGCTGTAATGGTTGGATCCTTTTATCCTCAATTACCTGGCTTGCATTTTCCAGTAACTGCTTGTATTCAAAGGATGTATTCTGAATCAATACTTGTGTTCTGTCTAAAAGTAAGCGTGTATCCGTATGAAAATGATTAACTTTGGGGTAGTCCATACGTAGTAATTTAATGACCTTTCCTTGTATTACGTAATTTTCCATTTTTCATCGTCCATGAAATTTCGTTAATGTGTTAAAAAGGTAGGTTAATATTATTTCGTTTAGGTTTCACAGCTATTAATATTTTGTTTCCATGTGTCGAAGTGTTGCCAACTTTTTACCCCCAAAGAAAAGGCCCGCCTAAGCGGGCCGGTATTATGTTCAACAGGAACCACGACCCCGAGAACTCAGTCGTTAAAGTACCAATAGCCGCTGTTGATCAGTGCGGTCAGCAGCGCCAGGAACGACGGGTCGTCCACCGCGTCGCCGAGCAGGGCGGCGTCGACGCTGAAGTGCTGGCAAAGGGCGTCTGCGGCCTGCAGCTGGTCGGTGTCGATCAGCTCGCCGTTGACGAAGCAGCGATCGCCGACGCGCAGCACGCGCAACCCGCCCAGGCGCTGCAGCGCTTCACCCTGCTGCAGCAGCTCGTAGATTTCCCCGGCCTGATACGGCGGCTCCGGCGGCGCCAGATCCAGCTCGTGGCGCGACTGGGAGATAAACTCGCCGAACCAGTGCTGGAAGTGTTCCGGCTGTTGCACCAGATCCAGCATCATCTGCCGTAAGGCGTCCACTTCCTGCGGCAGGATCTCCGCCGGGTGTTCGCGCAGTTTAACGTCCGGATCGCCGTAGCGTTTGCTGCCCAGCTCGCGCGCCAGCACGTAGTCGGCGAAGCCGCTCACCAGCTCGCGGCCGTTCGGCGCGCGGAAGCCCACCGAATAGTTGAGCGCGTTTTCCAGCGCGTAGCCTTCATGCGGGAAGCCCGGCGGAATGTAGAGAATGTCGCCCGGCTCCATCTCTTCGTCGATGATGGCGTCGAACGGCTCCACCTGCAGCAGATCCGGGTGCGGGCAGTGCTGTTTCAGCGGCGTTTTTTCCCCGACGCGCCAGCGGCGGCGGCCGGTGCCCTGAATGATGAACACGTCGTACTGATCGAGGTGCGGGCCGACGCCGCCGCCCGGTACCGAGAAGGAGATCATCAGGTCATCCATCCGCCAGTCCGGCAGCTGGCGGAACGGGCGCATCAGCGCCGCGGAAGGCTCATGCCAGTGGTCCACCGCCTGCACCAGCAGCGACCAGTTGTTTTCGCTCAGGTGATCGAAGCTCTCGAAGGGGCCGTGCGCGACCTGCCAACGGCCGTCCTGGTGGCTGACCAGGCGGCTGTCCACTTCGTTTTCCATCGCCAGCCCGGCCAGCTCATCCGGGGAGATCGGATCGATAAAGTTTTTGAAGCCGCGCTTCAGAATCACCGGACGCTTTTGCCAATAACGTTGCAAAAAATCGTTCCAGTCCAGGTCTAATTGATAATCCATGTTCTATTCCAGGAGAGAGGAGTGAGCCTGTGTGCGATTATAACGGAAGTTTGGCCCCGTGGATCGGGGCCGCAGCGGCATAATTTACTCGTTGTGGTGGGTGTCGTGCTGGCGGGCGAAGGTGACCTGCATGCGCGCGCCGCCGAGCGGGCTGTCGCTGATGACGATTTCGCCGTCGTACTGCTCGATGATCTCCGCCGCCACCGACAAACCCAGGCCCTGGCCGGGGCGCAGAGTATCCACCCGCTGGCCGCGCTGGAAGATCAGCTGGCGCTTGCTTTCCGGGATCCCCGGGCCGTCGTCGTCGATAACGATGGTGAGGTTTTTCTCGGAGTGCAGCGAGGTGATCTCCACGAACTCCAGGCAGTATTTGCAGGCGTTTTCCAACACGTTGCCCATCACTTCCATAAAGTCGTTTTTCTCGCCCATAAAGGTCACTTCCGGCGAGATGTCCAGCGTGATCACCACCCCTTTGCGCTGATAAACCTTATTCAGCGCCACCACCAGGCTGTCGAGCAGCGCCGGCACCGAATGGATCTCGCGCGTCAGCACCGTCTGGCCGGAGTTGATGCTGGCTCGGTGCAGGTAGTAACCGATTTGCTGCGAGATGCGCCCGATCTGATCCAGCATGATCGGCTCGGCTTCTTCGATGGTGGTCTGCTTGCCGCTGCGCAGTGAGCGCAGGGTGCTTTGCAGCACCGCCAGCGGCGTTTTCAGGCTGTGGGTCAAATCCGACAGGGTAGTGCGGTACTTGGTGTAGCGCTGGCGTTCGTTGCGCACCAGAATGTTCAGATTGCGCACCAGCCCGCGCAGCTCGCTGGGCGGGTTCTCATCCAGCTGATCGCGCTCGCCGTTCTCCAGCTCGCCCACCTGATTGACCAGCGCCTTGATCGGCCGCAGGCTCCAGTAGGCCGCCAGCCACAGCAGCGGCACCACCAGCAGCAGGTTGGCCAGCAGCACGTAGCTGAACCACTCCCACACCACGTCAGATCGCTGCAGCTCCTGCGGAATGCTGTCGACCACCACGATGGTCAGCGCCGGCAGGCGAGGCGTGGCGGCATAGGTGTTGACCGCCACCGAGTGGGTCAGCGCGTTCTGATCGGTATCGTCGTAATTCTTCAGCTGATCCTGCGCTTTGGGGTTGTCCCCCAGCACTTCGCTACTGACGCGGGTGTCGGTGTCGATTTCGTAAAAGCCGGACTCCTCCAGCCATTCCTTGTTGATCAGCTTCTCCAGCTCCGGCACCTTGCGCTGGCTCCACAGCAGGTTGCCTTTATCGTCGTAGATAAATACCAGCGTCGGGAAGTTGAGATCGATATCGGGGGGAATGGCGATGGTGAGCTTGTTGTCTTTCCACTGCGCCAGGCTGAAGAACAGGTTGCTCTCGCCGCGCAGCAGGCGGAAGGCGGTTTTGTCGAAGCTGACGATATAGCCGACGACCGCCACCAAACCGTAAGAGAGCGACAGCGCCAGGATCACCCCGGCGGTCGCCATCAGGAAGCGGGCACGCAGCGAAAACGGTTTTTTATTCTTGTTGAACATTATGTTCACTTCGCGTCAAAACGATAGCCCTGGCCACGTACCGTGGTGATCACTTCATGCGGGTATTCCGCCTGCACCTTCTTGCGCAAGCGGCCCATCAGCACGTCGATGGTGTGGCTTTCGCGCAGCTCGGCGTCCGGGTAGAGCTGCAGCATCAATGAATCCTTGCTCACCACCTTGCCGGCGTTGCGGATCAGGGTTTCGATGATGGTGTATTCAAAGGCGGTCAGCTTGATTTGCCGATCGTTGACGCTCAGTTCGCGGCGCGACAGATCGATCTGGAACGGCGGCAGCACGATCACCTGCGAAGCCAGGCCGCTGTTGCGGCGCATCAGCGCCTGCATGCGGGCGATCACTTCTTCCAGGTGGAACGGCTTGGTGACATAGTCGTCGGCGCCGGCTTCCAGCACCGCCACTTTGTCCTGCCAGCTTTCGCGGGCGGTCAGCACCAGGATCGGCAGCTTGGCCTGGTGCGCGCGCCAGCGGCGGATCAGGCTCAGACCGTCTTCACCCGGCAGGCCGAGATCGACGATGGCGATATCCGGCGCGTGCTCTTGCAGGAAGTAATCGGCTTCCTTGGCGTCTTCGGCCGCGTCGACCTGATGGCCCATCTCGCGCATCTGAACGGAAAGGTGGTGGCGCAGCAGACCATTATCTTCAACAACCAGTACTCGCATGGCGAACTCCTGTGACTATGCGGGTGAACGTCCTGTCACCCACGCGATAAAAAGGGAACACGCTCTGCGGCGTGTCAGGGGATAACGCGGCCACCTGAACCATGTTGACAAAAAGTGCTGAGGCTATGGTAGGTATAACCCGCCCGGCTCGCAAGAGAGCCGAAGCAATGTATTAAAATAAGCGTTATCAATTTGTTCGCCGACATTATCGACAAGTTCTGATAAACGTCGGATAAACAGCGGCGGGGCGACGTTAAACGCAACTTAAACGCGCCGGGCATTGCCCGCGGAAAGAACGTGTGAGCCGGGGCGCTTGATAAGCTTTAAAGGTACTAATAAGGTATTATTGAGGCATCGGCACATTTTTTCAGGAGCGACGGATGAAGCAGTTAACCCAGGCGGAACGCATAGCGGGCGCACTTTACGGACAGATGCTGGGCGACGCGCTCGGCATGCCTTCCGAGCTGTGGCCGCGCGAGCGGGTTAAGCGCCACTTCGGCTGGATAGACGGCTTTCTCGACGGGCCGGCGGAGAACACCGCCGCCTGTTATTTCAAGGCCGGGCAATATACCGACGATACCGCGATGGCATTGGCGTTGGCCGATGCGCTGGTGGAGGCGCAAGGCGAGGTGGTGCCGGAGCTGATCGCCCGCAACGTGATCCGCTGGGTGGACGGTTTTGACGCTTTCAACAAGAACATTCTCGGCCCCAGTTCCAAACTGGCGCTGAGCGAGCAAAAAGCGGGCACGCCGATCGCCGAGTTGGAAAACAACGGCATCACCAACGGTGCGGCGATGCGCATTTCGCCTTTGGGCTGCGTGCTGCCTTCCGCGCCGTTGGAGGATTTCTGCCGGCAGGTGTGGCTGGCCTGCAGCCCGACGCACAAATCCGACATCGCCGTCGCCGGTGCGGTGGCGATCGCCTGGGCCGTGGCGCGGGCGGTGGAAGGGGCTGACTGGGCCTCGATTCGCCTGGCGTTGCCGGGGGTGGCGGAGTATGCCCAGCGCCGGCAGGAGACGACGTTCAGCCCTTCGCTGGCGGCGCGCATCGAACTGGCGTTTCAGGTGGTGGATGAAGCCATCGGCACCGAGCAGGCCTCCGAGCGGGTATATCAGCTGATCGGGGCCGGGGTGAGCACCATCGAGTCGGTGCCCGCAGCGCTGGCGATGGTGCAGCTGGCGCAAACCGATCCTACCCGGTGCGCCGTGCTTTGCGCCAACCTGGGCGGCGATACCGACACCATCGGCGCGATGGCCACCGCGATTTGCGGCGCGCTGCACGGCGCCGAGGCGATTGAGCCGGGGCTGCTGGCGGAGTTAAAACGGGTGAATCCGCTGGATATCGGGGTTTACGTTCAGGCGTTCGCGCGTTTTCGCCGCCGCCGGCAGGGCGAGTCGTAAGCCGCCGCGTGACGCAACGGGTCAGCTTTCGCTGGTAAATTCGTACATGTCGCTGCGGCAGAAGCTTTCACTGTATTCGATCGGCTTTTTTTGGTGGTCGAACAGCGTCTGGCGCACGATCAGCAGCGGCATCGGCTCCGAGAGCCGCAGCGCCTGACGGATATCGTCGTCGGCCATCGCCGCGCTGACCTGGCTGCGCAGCGATCCCATCTCCACTTTATTGCGCCGGAAGTAATCGTACAGCGAGATGCCGATCTCGTCGACGTTGGCAATCGCCGCCGCCACCACGTAGGACACCGCCACCGACATTGGCCGCCGATCGATCAGGTGAATGCGTTTGAGTTGGTAGATCGGCGTTCCGGCCGCCAGCTGGAGCTTTTCAGCCAGCTCAGCGCCGGCGGGTATCCGTTCGCGGCTGATCCACTGTGTATCCGGCCGGCGCCCCTGCTGTATTACCTCGCGCGAGAATCCTTTGACGTCCGCCAATGAATAGAACAGCTTCGGCTCGGGCCGCTGCGGTTGGATAAAGGTGCCGTAGCCGCGCGAACGGCCGATGATGCCGTCCTGCTCGAGGCAGGCCAGCGCCTTGCGCACCGTGATGCGCGAGATGCCGAGCCGTTCGGTGAACAGGCGCTCGCTGGGCAAAAAATCCCCCGCATTCAGCAACCCCTGCTCGATGGCCTGGCGCACCGAGGCGTTGAAGCGCAAATACAGCGGCATCGCGCCCGCGCTGGCCAGATCCTGCTGCAGTTTGTCCAGCAGACGCTGGTTGGTCTCCTTGCTCATAGCCGACGGAAGTCCTGTAGCCGCAATGCGATGGCTTATTTAAGGGGATTTCGCCGGGCAGCGCAACTGCCGCCGCCGCCGGGGTGAAATGAGGTAGAGTAGTGCGTCGGCCCCCTGAGCCAGGAGAAACAAATACCCCATGAGCGATACCCCACGACACGCGGACGACGCGGCGATCCTGGCCGCCTTCGCGCAGCAGCGGCGGCAAGGCCTGACCCGGCGTTCGGCGCTGCATCAGGCCCTGCTACAACTAATCGCCGCCGGAGAACTGCCCTGGCGGACGCAGCTGCCGCCGAGCCGTGCGTTGGCGGCCCGGCTGACGGTGGCGCGCGACACGGTGGAACAGACCTACGCGCGGCTGGAAGCGGAGGGGTTCATCAGCCGAACGGTGGGGCGCGGCAGCTTTGTGCGCTATCGCTGCGACACGCTGCTCGGCCGTGAACTGCTGGCGACGGCGGCGGGGCAAGAGGCGCGGCTGGCGGAGCGCGAGCTGAGCGATCGCGGTCGGGCGCTGCTGGCGGTCAGCCATACGCCGCACACCAGCCGCCAGGCTTCGCTGACGCCTTCGCTGGCGGACCTGCGGGCGTTTCCCATCGAGCAATGGCTGCAGCAGGAAAAGCAGGCGCTACGGCGGCACGGCGAGCGGCTGTTGGGGTATGCCGATCCACAAGGGTTGCCGGAGCTGCGCGCGGAGATCGCGCGCTATCTGCAGCGGGAGCGGGGCGTGAAGGCGACGGCGGAACAGGTGATCGTGGTGACCAGCTCTCAGCAGGCGTTGGCGCTGTGTACCCAGGTGCTGTTCGATCCCGGCGATGCGGTGTTCGTCGAAGAGCCGGGTTACCAGGGGGCGAAAAAGCTGGTGCAGTCGGCGGGGCTGCAGGCGCGGCCGATCGGTATCGACGAGCAGGGGCTGGACGTCGGGCAGTTGATGCAGGCCTCGGGCGGCGGACGGGGCGTTTACATCACGCCGTCCCATCACTACCCGCTGGGGTATTCGCTGAGCCTCGAGCGGCGGCTGGCGCTGCTGCAGTGGGCGCAGCGGCAGCGGGCCTGGATCATCGAAGACGACTACGACGCCGAGTTCAACTATGACCGGCAAACCAAGGCGGCATTGCAGGGGCTGGACAGCGGCGGGCGCACGCTGTACATCGGCACCTTCAGCAAGACGCTGTTTCCGGGGCTGCGCATCGGTTTCATGATTGCGCCGCCGCAGCTGGTGCGGCCATTGGTCGCCGCCAGGCAGTTTCAGGACGGCTACACGTCGGCGCTGGCGCAGATGACGCTGTTCCACTTCCTGCACGAGGGCGGCTACGCCGAGCATCTGCGCAATATGCGCACGTTGTACAAGGCGCGGTTGAACGTGCTGTACGACGCGGTGCATCGTCACTTGGCGGCCTGGACGCGCCCGGCGTTGCCGCAGGGCGGGCTGCAGTTGGTGTGCCCGTTGGCGGATGCGGCGATGGAACGGCGGCTGGTGGCGGCGGCCGCCGAACGGGGGATTCGGCTGTACGGCCTGGCGGACTTCTACACCGGCACGCCGCAGCGCGGGGCGCTGGTGCTCGGCTTCTCGGCCTATACGCCGGATGAGATCGTGCGCTTTATCGCGACGCTGGCGCAGGTGTTCAACGCGCTGCCGGTGGCAAGCGACGGCTAAAATTGGTCTGCTCTGCGTTTCGTATTGGTCCGTATTGTACCGTCGCCGCGCGGTGTATTCTGCCGCTATCCGGTTATTTCCCTAATGGAAATAACATCTTACTCCGTGAGGCGCTATGAACCCATCAAACCCTGAAGTGACTATCCGCAGAATCAATGGCGACGACAAAGCGCAATGGCTGGCGCTGTGGCAGGGCTATCTCGATTTTTACCGCGCCGACGTGGCGCCACAGGTGACCGATCGCACCTTCGAACGCCTGGGGCAGGATGAACAGGTGTACGGGCTGGTGGCGCAGGATGCCGACGGCCAACTGCTGGGGCTGATGAACCTGGTGTTCCATCCGTCCACCTGGAGCGCGGTCGGCTATTGTTATATCGAGGATCTCTATGTGTCGCCGCAGGCGCGCGGCCACAAGGTGTCGGAAAAGCTGTTCGAACAGGCGTACCGCTTGGCAGAGACGCGCGGCAGCGATCGGGTCTACTGGATGACCCAGGAGTACAACGCGCCGGCGCGCTCGCTGTACGACAAAATCGGCAGAAGAAGCTCGTTTATCGTTTATTCCCGTTAATCGCAGGAGGGCGTTTATGGCAATGAATCGTTATGGTCAGCCGGTTGGCGAACCGATGCCGGATTGGCAGCCGGCTCGCCGCCCCGGCGGCGCGACGCTCGGCGGGCGTTTCTGTTCGCTGGCGCCGCTCGAGCCGCAGCGGGATTACGCCGCGCTGTTCGAGGCGTTTCAACTGGCGCCGGACGGCCGCGACTGGACCTATCTGTCCATCGAACGGCCCGATACGCCGGCGGCGATGTTGCAGCATCTGGAGACGCTGCAGGCCAACCCGGCGCTGGTCAATCTGACGGTGTTCGACGCCGCCAGCGATGCGCCGGTGGGCACGGTGGCGCTGATGCGCATCGACGAAGCCAACGGGGTGCTGGAGATCGGCCACGTCAGCTGGTCGCCGTTGATGAAACAGCGCTCCAGCGCCACCGAAGCCATCGCGCTGCTGCTGCGCTATGCCTTCGACACGCTGGGCTACCGCCGCTGCGAGTGGAAGTGCGACAGCCATAACGCGCCGTCCCGCCAGGCCGCGCTGCGCTTTGGCTTTCGCTACGAGGGCAACTTCCGCTTCGCGGTGATCGTCAAGGGGCGCAGCCGGGATACCGACTGGTTCGCCATCACCGCCGACCGCTGGCCGACGGTGCGGCAGGCGCTGGCGCGCTGGCTGAGTGCGGACAACTTCGATGCGCAGGGGCGGCAGATAGCCCGGCTGCAGGTGCTGCGCGGCGAATAGCAAAGAAAAAGGCGGCCCGCAGGCCGCCTTGTCGTTGTCAGGCTAAAGCGCTTATTTCAGCTCGTCGACCATGGTGGTGGCGCGGCCGATGTAGTTGGCCGGGGTCATCGCCTTCAGACGGGTTTTCTCTTCTTCCGGCAGCGCCAGGCCATCGATGAACGCCTGCATGCCGGCGGCATCCACGCGCTTGCCGCGGGTCAGCTCTTTCAGCTTCTCGTAAGGTTTCTCGATGCCGTAGCGGCGCATCACGGTCTGGATCGGCTCGGCCAGCACTTCCCAGTTGTGATCCAGTTCGTCCAGCAGGTGCGCCTGGTTCACTTCCAGCTTGCTGATGCCTTTCAGGGTGGCCTGATAGGCGATCAGCGCGTAGCCCAGGCCTACGCCCAGATTACGCAGCACGGTGGAGTCGGTCAGGTCGCGCTGCCAGCGGGACACCGGCAGTTTGCCCGCCAGGTGGCCCAGCACGGCGTTGGCCAGGCCCAGGTTGCCTTCGGAGTTTTCGAAGTCGATCGGGTTGACCTTGTGCGGCATGGTGGAAGAACCGATTTCGCCGGCGATGGTCTTCTGCTTGAAGTGGTTCAGGGCGATGTAGCCCCAGATGTCGCGGTCGAAGTCGATCAGAATGGTGTTGAAACGCGCTACGCAGTCGAACAGCTCGGCGATGTAGTCATGCGGCTCGATCTGGGTGGTGTACGGGTTCCAGGTGATGCCGAGCGAGGTCACGAACGCTTCGCTGAACTGATGCCAGTCCACTTCCGGGTAAGCGACGATGTGGGCGTTGTAGTTGCCGACCGCGCCGTTGATTTTACCCATGATCTCCACGCGCTCCAGCTGGCGGTACTGGCGCTCCATGCGGTAAGCCACGTTGGCGAACTCTTTGCCGACGGTCGACGGGGTCGCCGGCTGGCCGTGGGTGCGCGACAGCAGCGGAATATCGCGGTATTCCAGCGCCAGCCCTTTCAGCGCGTCGATGATCTTGCGCCAGTAAGGCAGCACCACGTCCTGACGGGCGCTTTGCAGCATCAGCGCATGCGACAGGTTGTTGATGTCTTCGGAGGTGCAGGCGAAGTGGATGAACTCGGACACCGCGTGCAGCGCAGGCACCGCCGCCACTTTTTCCTTCAGGAAATACTCGACCGCTTTCACGTCGTGGTTGGTGGTGCGCTCGATGGTTTTGATGCGCTGAGCGTCTTCTTCATTGAATTCCGCGACGATTTTGTCGAGGAAAGCGTTTGCGTCGGCGTCAAAAGCGGGAACTTCCTTGATTTCTGCGCAGGCCGCCAGTTTTTGCAGCCAACGTACTTCAACCTGTACGCGGAATTTCAGCAGACCGTATTCGCTGAAAATGGGGCGCAGTGCGCTGACTTTATCACCGTAGCGTCCATCAACGGGGGAAACGGCGGTCAGTGAGGATAATTCCATCGGTAGCAACTCCTGGGATCGATTAACAATGAGCAACGATATTTTGCGCCTGTTTGAACAGACGATTACGGGAAAACATTAACTGCAGGCGGCTGCCGCCGACCTGTTGCCACAGCACGGCGGCGCGAATGCCGGCCAGCAGCGTGGCGCGAACCTTGGCCTGCACCTGCGGGTTCTGCAAGATAGCCGGCGAGCCGGTCACCTGGATGCGCGGCCCGAGCGGGCTGACCACGTCGACGTAAATGCCGGCCAGCGCGCTGATGATGGTGTCCGACTCAAGATCGAAGTGCGCCAGCTGGCGTTCGAGCTGGCTGAGGCGTTCACCGAGCGTGTTCATCGCCTGTTTGTTGGCGTTGAGCTTGCGCTCCAGCACCATCAGGCTGATGGTGTAGCGGGTCAGTTCCGCGCCCGGCCCTTTGTTATTGGCGTTAAGCACGCCCATCAGGGTTTCGAGGCCGACCATCAAATTGCGTTCTTCACCGCCGAACACCGCCAGCGTGGAGGGCGGGTCCATCTGCAGCAAGCTTTTCAGCGAGGTCTGAAAGGCTTCGCGGTTGCATTGCCCTTCATGGGCCAGTTGCTGAACCAAACGCGCCGACTGGCTGATACCCGCCATGGCCAGCGTGATGTCATAATAATTCTTCGCCACGATTACTCCTGTAAACGCTGTGAACGGTACATGGCTTACTGCATAAGGTTGTGTGTATCGCAGGGGTAACGGCGGCGGCCGCGAACGGTAACGAACGGGCGTGGCTGTAACAACGATGACAACGAATGCCGCGGATCATGCCACAAAATCGAGGCTAAACCCAGCGTCTAATACGCCCGAGACGAGGCGGAGGCGCCGTACGGCGCAGAACTGCGCAGACAGGCGGCGAAAATCGCCGGCGCGGCGGCGCGAACTTATTGTTACGGCGGCAAATAAAGTGCGGCGGCTGCATCTATACTGCCAACGTGAGCCCTCAAATAAAGATCTTCATATGCACGTAAAAAACAAGCAGCCGCTGCCGGCGGTAACGCTGGCGGCCATCGGCGTGGTGTACGGCGATATCGGCACCAGCCCGCTGTATACCCTGCGCGAATGCCTGACGGCGGAGGAGGGCATCACCATGACGCCGGCCTCAATCTACGGCTTTTTGTCGCTGATTTTCTGGCTGCTGACGCTGGTGGTGTCCATTAAATACATTTGTTTCGTGATGCGCGCCGACAACGACGGCGAGGGCGGGATCCTGACGCTGATGTCGCTGGCGATCCGCAGGCTGGATGCGCGCTGGGTGCCGGCGGCGGTGCTGATCGGGCTGGTGGGCGGCAGCTTCTTTTACGGCGACGGGGTGATCACCCCGGCCATTTCGGTGCTTTCGGCCATCGAGGGGCTGCAGATTATCGCCCCCGAACTGGACAGCTTTATCGTGCCGCTGTCGCTGCTGGTGCTGACCGCGTTGTTCGCGATACAAAAGCGCGGCACCGGCAGCGTCGGCAAACTGTTCGCCCCGGCGATGGTTATCTGGTTCCTGACGCTCGCGCTGCTGGGCATCGGCGGCATTCTGCAGCACCCTGGCGTGCTGCGGGCGCTGAACCCTTACTGGGCGGTGAATTTCTTCCTCGAATACAAGACGGTGTCGTTCTTTGCGCTGGGCATGGTGGTGCTGTCGGTCACCGGCGCCGAAGCGCTGTACGCCGATATGGGCCACTTCGGTAAAAAGCCGATCCGTCTGGCGTGGTTTACGCTGGTGGCGCCGGCGCTGGTGCTGAACTACTTCGGCCAGGGGGCGCTGCTGCTGACCAATCCGGCGGCGATCAACAACCCGTTCTTCCTGCTGGCGCCGACCTGGGCGCTGATCCCGCTGCTGGTGATCGCCACGCTGGCGACGGTGATCGCCTCGCAGGCGGTAATCTCCGGCGTGTTCTCGCTGACGCGGCAGGCGGTGCGGCTGGGCTACCTGCCGCCGATGCGCATCATCTATACCTCCGATCAGGAGTCCGGGCAGATCTACATTCCGGTGGTGAACTGGCTGCTGTTCGCAGCGGTGCTGATCGTGATTATCAGTTTCAAACACTCCAGCAACCTGGCCTCGGCTTACGGCATCGTGGTGACCGGCACCATGCTGCTGTCGTCGATTTTACTGAGTATCGTGGCGGTGAAAAACTGGGGCTGGCCGCGCGCGCTGGGCGGGCTGATGCTGCTGATCATGCTGTGCATCGACGTACCGCTGTTCGGCGCCAACCTGATCAAGCTGGCGACCGGCGGCTGGCTGCCGGTGGTGCTTGGGCTGATGATTCTGCTGATCATGCTGACCTGGAAGACCGAGCGTTCGCGTCTGATCCGCCGGCTGCGCGACAACCAGGAGGGGCTGAGCGCGCTGATCGAGTCGCTGGAGGAGGCGCCGCCGAAGCGGGTGCCGGGCACCGCGGTGTTTATGGAGCGCACGCCGCACGCGGTGCCGCTGGTGCTGTTGCATAACCTGAAGCACAACAAGGTGCTGCATGAGCGCGTGGTGCTGCTGACCATCGTCACCACCGACATGCCGTACGTGCATAACGTGCAGCGGGTGGCGATCGAACAGCTGTCGGCGAGTTTCTGGCGGGTGGTGGCGAGCTACGGCTGGCGCGAGACGCCCAACGTCACGGACATCCTTTACCGCTGTGGGTTGGAGGGGATGAGCTTCACCATGAACGAGACCTCGTTCTTTATGTCGCGCGACACGCTGGTGCTGGGCAAGCGGCCCTGGTATTTGCGCATTCGCGGCAAGGTGTTCCAGCTGTTGCAGCGCAATGCGCTGCGCGCGCCGGATCTGTTCGAAATCCCGCCGAACCGGGTGATCGAACTGGGCGCGCAGGTGGAATTTTGATTAAAAAAAAACGCTGCGATAAACGCAGCGTTTTTCTTGGACGGCAGGCGAATTACGCCAGGCGCTGTTCGATGATGCCGCCGCCGAGGCAGATTTCGCCCTGGTAGAACACCGCCGACTGGCCGGGGGTGACGGCGGAGACCGGCTCGTCGAAACGCACTTCGATGCGTTCGCTGTCGAGCGGGGTCACGGTGCAAGGGATATCCTGCTGGCGATAGCGGGTCTTCACCGTGCAGCGGAACGGGCCGCTCAGCGGCAGGCGATCCACCCAGTGCAGCTGCTGCGCGATAAGGCCGGTAGACATCAGGCGCGGGTGATCGTGCCCCTGGGCGACCACCAGCACGTTGTTGGCCACGTCTTTATCCACCACGTACCAAGGATCTTCGCTGCTGTCTTTCAGGCCGCCGATGCCCAGCCCTTTGCGCTGGCCCAGGGTGTGATACATCAGGCCCTGGTGTTCGCCGACGGTCTGGCCGTCAACGCTGACGATCGGGCCCGGCTGGGCCGGCAGGTAACGGCCGAGGAAGTCGCGGAACTTGCGCTCGCCGATAAAGCAGATGCCGGTAGAATCTTTCTTCTTGGCGGTGACCAGCTCCAGCTGCTCGGCGATGCGGCGCACCTCCGGCTTCTCCAGCTCGCCGACCGGGAACAGGCTTTGCGCCACCTGCTCGTGGCTCAGGGTGTAGAGGAAGTAGCTCTGATCCTTGTTGCCGTCGACGCCGCGCAGCAGGCGGCTCTTGCCGTCCACGTCCTGGCGGCGCACGTAGTGGCCGGTGGCGATGAAATCGGCCCCCAGATCTTCGGCGGCGAACTCCAGGAAGGCTTTGAATTTGATCTCTTTATTGCACAGGATGTCCGGGTTCGGCGTGCGGCCGGCCTTGTACTCTTCCAGGAACAGCTCAAACACGTTGTCCCAGTATTCTGCCGCAAAGTTCACCGTGTGCAGTTCGATGCCCAGCTTGTCGCAGACCGCTTGCGCGTCGGCCAGATCGGTCGCGGCTGAGCAGTACTCTTCGTCGTCGTCTTCTTCCCAGTTCTTCATGAACAGCCCAGCGACCTGATAGCCCTGTTGCTGTAACAGATAGGCGGTAACGGAAGAGTCGACGCCGCCGGACATACCGACGATTACTTTTTTCTGGCTGTTGTCTGACATGGGGATCTCACGAACTTGAACACGAACCGTGCTGATAAAAACAAGCGCAGGATTTTACCACGTTGGCCGCGCCGGCGCACTGTTCATCTTGTGCTGCCCCGCGCCCTTAAAACGGCCAGGCGAAGCTGCCGACCAGCGACAGCGGGTAGCGCTCCGGCTGCTGGTAGCTGCGAATGCTCTCCGCCACCAGCGCGGAACGCAGGTTGGGCGCCTGCAAGATCTCGTCGGCGCTCAGCCACAGGCAGCGATCGATGTCGCTGTCGTGCGGCTCGGTCGGCAGCGGCTGTTCCAGCTCGATAACGAAGCAAAAACGCAGGAACGGCGTGCGATCCGGCGCGATCCACTGGTGCAGGCGCAGGAACGCCTGCGGCGCGGCGCGGATGCCGGTCTCTTCCCACAGCTCGCGCTCGGCGGCCTGCACCAGCGTCTCGTCGGCCTCCAGGTGGCCGGCCGGCTGGTTCCACAGCGCTTTGCCGTTGATGGTCTCTTCGACCACTAAAAATTTGCCGGCGGCGTGCACCACGCAGGCCACGGTGACGTGCGGTTTGAACATGCGCTCTCCTTACAGCGGTTTGTCGATGCGCCGGTAGATGTCGTCCAGCTCGGCGATGCGGGTGCGATAGCTTTTGAGCAGGCAGGCGGTATCGCCGCCGCACCGCTGGCGTTTTGCCAGCCAGTCCTGCTGGCTGTCCTGCATCGCGCCGCGCGCGCCCATGGCGAACAGGCCGCGCAGGAATTGGTATTTTGTGGCCATTTGCACGTCCAGATCGTTCAGCGTGCGGTCGGCGCAGATGGCGCGTTCATCGCTGCCTGCCGCCTTGGCGCAGTCGAAGCTGGCGGCCTGGGCGGCGAGCGGGGCCGCCAGTGCGGTGAACAGCAGCGCGGTCAGTGTGTTCCTCATGGCGCCTCCATCAGTTATCGGTCTACAGGGAATCGATGCTTTTCCATTCACCAGGTTGCAGTGAACCCAGCGAAAGATTACCCATACTGTAGCGAATCAGGCGCAGGGTAGGGAACCCGATATGCGCCGTCATGCGACGCACCTGGCGGTTTCGCCCTTCATACAGGGTGATTTTCAGCCAGCAAGTGGGGATGGATTTACGTTCGCGGATCGGCGGGTTGCGTGGCCACAGCCACTGCGGCTCGGCCACCAACTCCACCTCGGCGGGCAGCGTGGGGCCGTCTTTCAGCGTGATGCCGCTGCGCAGCGGCGCCAGATCGCTCTCCTGCGGCGTGCCTTCGACCTGCACATAATAGATTTTGCCGGTGCGCTTGCCCGGCTGGGTGAGCTGCGCCTGCAGCTGGCCGTCGTTGGTCAGCACCAGCAGCCCTTCGCTGTCGCGATCCAGACGCCCGGCGGCGTAAACGTCGGGGAAGGGGATGTACTCTTTCAGCGTGGCGCGGCCGGCTTCGTCGGTGAACTGCGGCAGCACGTCGAAGGGCTTGTTGAATAACACAATTCGGCGCGGCCCTTTCGGCGCGGCGGGTTTGGCGGTATTCGGCTTGCTGAATCGTTTAACTTTGTGATTTCTAACAGAGAATTTTTTCATAACGGTTGAGATTACGGATGATAAGCGCATTATAACCGAATCCGTTTCGGATTGGCGCGGACCGAATATTCAAGTAGTATCTACACGCATCTTACAAAGCATTAACAAAATTGCGCTTGAAGGAGAGGTTGATGGAAAGCAAAGTAGTTGTTCCGGCAGAAGGTAAAAAAATCACGGTTGACGCCCAGGGTAAACTGGTTGTTCCTCATAACCCGATCATCCCGTTCATCGAAGGCGACGGCATCGGCATTGACGTGACTCCTGCCATGATCCACGTGGTTGATGCGGCCGTTAAAAAGGCTTACCACGGCGAACGTAAAATCTCCTGGATGGAAATCTACACCGGCGAAAAATCTACCCACGTTTACGGTAAAGACGTGTGGCTGCCGGACGAAACTCTGGACCTGATCCGCGACTACCGCGTCGCCATCAAAGGCCCCCTGACCACCCCGGTCGGCGGCGGCATCCGTTCTCTGAACGTGGCCCTGCGCCAGCAGCTGGACCTGTACGTGTGCCTGCGCCCGGTGCGTTACTACCAGGGCACCCCAAGCCCGGTGAAACAGCCTGAGCTGACCGACATGGTGATCTTCCGTGAAAACGCCGAAGACATCTACGCCGGCATCGAGTGGAAAGCCGGCTCCGCCGAAGCGGACAAAGTGATCAAATTCCTGCGCGACGAAATGGGCGTGAAAAAAATCCGCTTCCCGGAGCAGTGCGGTATCGGCGTGAAGCCATGCTCCGAAGAAGGGACCAAGCGTCTGGTGCGTGCGGCGATCGAATACGCCATCACCAACGACCGTGACTCTGTGACCCTGGTTCACAAAGGCAACATCATGAAGTTCACCGAAGGTGCCTTCAAGGATTGGGGCTATGAGCTGGCGCGCGAAGAGTTCGGCGGCGAGCTGATCGACGGCGGCCCATGGCTGAAGATCAAGAACCCGAACACCGGCAAAGAGATCGTGGTTAAAGACGTGATCGCCGACGCCTTCCTGCAGCAGATCCTGCTGCGCCCGGCGGAATACGACGTGATCGCCTGTATGAACCTGAACGGTGACTACATCTCCGACGCCCTGGCTGCCCAGGTCGGCGGCATCGGCATCGCACCGGGCGCCAACATCGGCTCCGACTGCGCGCTGTTCGAAGCGACTCACGGCACCGCGCCGAAGTACGCCGGCCAGGACAAAGTGAACCCAGGCTCCATCATCCTGTCCGCAGAGATGATGCTGCGTCATATGGGCTGGTTCGAAGCGGCTGACCTGATCGTTAAAGGCATGGAAGGCGCCATCGCCGCCAAGACCGTGACCTATGACTTCGAGCGCCTGATGGAAGGCGCTAAACTGCTGAAATGTTCAGAGTTTGGCGATGCTATCGTAGAGCACATGTAAGTGTGTTTGGCGTTTGAATAAGAGCGGGAGCCTTAGGGCTCCCGTTTTTTATTGTTCGAATGGGCATGGGATATCAAGGATTGGCCGATTCACGCACCACCAGCACCGGGCAATTGGCGTGGCGCACGACGGCGGTGGCATTGGAGCCGAGGAGGTAAGTGATCGCAGAAGGGCGGTTGGAACCCATCACAATAATCTCCGCGTTAAGCGCATCAGCGAGTTCCAGGATCTGATCTTTAGGATCGCCGACGGCCACGTGCGTGGTCACTCTATCTTCAGGCACGCTGAATTCTTTGGCCGCTTTCGCCAACCCTTCGGTCGCTACCGCAATGATTTCGTCTTTGGTTTCTATCGCCGCGGTGGCGGCAAAGCCGAAAGCGGCGTAGGTGGCGCGTGACGGGATCACCGCCAGGAAATGGACGTGGGAGTCTTCGAGCCTGGCGAGCGCGTTGACATGTGGGATGACCTGCTGCGTTAATTCCGGCTCGGTAATATCGACTGGAACCAAGATAGTTTTATACATACTCCCTCCTTATCATTATCAAATAACTCCACTTCTTGGATTATAGCTGCCAGACGCCGAGAAAACGGCGATCGGTATGGCAGAACCAAAGAAATTGGCCGCCAAAAAGGTAAAGTATGCGGAAATCGCTGTTGTGGCAATAAGTTAGAAGCGGTTGACCTGGCCGTTAAAGGCATGGAGAGCAAAATGTTCAGCGCTCGGTGCCGCTATCGTTAGGCGTGTATCAGTGTCCTTGGCGTTTGAGCCGAAAAGGAGCTCTCGGCGGACTTCTTTGTTACAATCAATAATATTGCCATCAAGAAAAAAGATAGTTTAAATGACCAAAAAAATTGTTACTGCTTTGATTTTGTCTTTATTTATTAGCGGATGCGCCACGCAAACTGCCGATGAACGAGTGGCTAGGGCGAAAGCAAAGTACGCCGAATCAAACCCCGTCCCGCAAGCGCCTTCACCCATGGTTCGTTTGGAATGCAATACGCAAGCAGGAACCCAAATTACGGCCATGATGAATGGCGCATCGCAAACCGTCACCATTAACAGCGCCGTATTCCGTTTTGTCGACCGGGATGACATTCAGGGCATTGATACTTTGAGCTTTGCCAGAACCGTTGACGGCATAACCAGTTGGGTGTTCGTGAACATGGCATCCAGCGATCCGGTTTATCTCAGCATTGTGAGCCAAAAGACCGTGTTGAAATTTATGTGTAGTGCTTACAAAGGATGAGTGAAAACGTATATACCGTCGCTGTCTCTTCATACATTATTTCCGTCGAAAATCGCTGCAGAGCCGGTGTTGGAGTGACAAACTTCTCAGTACCTGGAGAAAGGCTTAAGGTCAGTGGCGGTTTATGCTGATCCTGTATAACGTATTGGCCGGGGCTCTTTGAGTAGCCCCGCGTTAACGGATTTCGCCGCTGATAATCATCCATAAGGAAAGGGATATGAAAATAACGCATTCAGGCTATAAAACCGGCGCCGCCACCTTAATGGCGGTGATGCTCGCACTGGCATTAACGGGGTGTGCCAAGAGCACTGCCCCCAGCCAAAACGATCCGGCGAATAAAGAGGTCGATGATCTTTTCGCCAACCTTGGTGACCCAAAGACGCCTGCGCCGGGAAAAGAGAAAGAACAGTATTTTGCCCAGTTGCTGGCCGTGATTCAAAGCCATTTGAAAGATGCAGAAGCCTACTCAGGCAGAAGTTGTACATTGCGCATCAAGCTGGCGCCGGATGGTCTGCTGATCAGCGTTCGGGCTGAACAAGGGGAACCGCAACTTTGCCAGGCCGCGATAAAGGCAATCGTCAATGCGCGTTTGCCTAAGCCGCCAACGGCCGCGGTTTACGAAGCGGTCAACAACGGCACGTTGGAGTTTCGGCCGATATGAAAATAAAGGGCGACAACTGCGATGCCAGATAATTAAACCAAAGTCGCAGGCCGTACTTTCATGCGGCCTGTGAGTATTGGGTTGTGCAATATTTCGTATAGCGTTTCCTAATGTTGAATCCAGTCTTCACGGCATATGTTGCCAAGACTTACCGATACATCATTGCGCTCACGCGCTCGCTTCGATCTTTAAAACCGTTGCTGCGCATCGTGACCACGTAATAGCGGTAGTGATGCTTCTGCGCGTACTCGCGCACCAGCTCTTCAGCAAACAGGCCGCTGAAGGTGACGGTGGTGACGAAGGTCAGCCCTTTCACTTCGTAGGTGCTGATCTCTTGCGGAGTGCCGATATACGGCGGCGGGAACACGGTTTTGTGGAACTGGCAGCCCGCCAGCAGCAGGGTAAACAGCAGGGCGGCGGAGATTTGCGGTATTTTCATCGGGAAATGTTTTCCTTCCTTGGCGTGTTTTTAGTAACTCTATAATAGGATTACAAAATTTGGCGGGGATGTAAAAATTATCCCGCTTCGGTTGCCGTTTCGTTGAAGCGGCACCGCCGTCATCCATACGAATGAGGGGTTAAATATGCTTGTGCGCCTTGCTGCTGAAACCGATGTCGCAGCCCTGATCGCCCTGGACAGCGTTGCTCAGAATGCGCCGCAGCGCGCGGCGCAAATCCGCGCCTGGTGCGCGCAGGGCATCTGTTTTCTTGCCGAGGAACAGGGCATGGCAATGGGCTATGGGGTGCTGCACTATCACTTCTTCGGCTGCGGCTTTATCGAGATGTTGATGGTCGGCGAGCGCTATCGCCGCCGGGGCGTCGGGCAGGCGCTGATTGCGGCGTTGAAGTCCCATTGCCGGCACCCGAAGCTGTTCACCTCCACCAATCGCTCCAACCTGCCGATGCAGCGGCTGCTGCTGAACGCCGGGTTTGTCGCCAGCGGCCAGATTGACAATCTCGATGACGGCGATCCGGAGCAGGTCTTTTTTATCCCGGCGCGCTGATACAAAACCACTGACAAAAAAGGGGCCCATTGGGCCCCTGCGTGATTCGCTGCGGGAGGTTTACTCCACCGCGTCGGGATGATTTTTGCCTTCCTCGATAAACGCTTCGTCGATCTCTTCGATGTTCTCCTCGCTGTCGCGGCCGGACAGAATGTTCCAGCAGGCGATGAACAGCGCGGCGATCAAGGGGCCGATGACGAAGCCGTTGATGCCGTAGATCTCCATGCCGCCCAGGGTGGAAATCAAGATCAGGTAGTCCGGCATTTTGGTGTCTTTGCCCACCAGCAGCGGGCGCAGAATGTTGTCCACCAGGCCGATCACCACCACGAAGAACACTACCAGGAAAATGGCTTTCCATAGCATGCCGGTGGCGAAGAAGTAGATCACCGCCGGCACCCAGATGATAGCGGAGCCTACGGCCGGGATAATCGACAGGAACGCCATCAGCGCGCCCCACAGCAGGCTGCCGTCGATGCCGGTAAAGTAAAACGCCAGCCCGCCGAGCGCGCCTTGCACCACGGCGACCACCACTGTGCCCTTGACGGTGGCGCGGGAGACGGCGGCGAACTTCACGAACAGGTGGTGTTTTACGTGCTGGGAGAGCGGCAGCGCTTCGAGCGCCAGGTTCACCAGATAGGGGCCGTCTTTCAGCAGGAAGAACAGCAGGTAGAGCATCACGCCGAAGCCGACGACGAAGTTGAAGGTGCCCTTGCCGATCAGGAAGACGCTGCCCGCCAGATATTGCCCGCCCTTGAGCGCCACCTCGGAAAGCTGCTTTTGTATCTCGGCGGCGCTGTTGAGGTTATGTTCCGCCAGGAAGCGCTGCGCCCAACCGGGCAGGTGGCGCATAAAGTCCGCCAGCATGGTCGGCAACTGGCTGTTGTTGGTCTGCAGCTTGGTGTAGATCACGTTGAATTCCATCGCCAGCGACGAGGCGATGATCGCCAACGGCGTGAACACGATCAGGCAGATCAGCGCCACCGTCAGCAGCGACACCACGCCGTTGCGTTCGCCGACGTACTGCTTCAGTTTCTTTTTTACCGGATGGAAAATCACCGCCAGAATGACCGCCCACAGCACCGAGGAGTAGTAAGGCCCCAGCACGTCGAGAAAGGCGGCGGTAACGATGAACAGGATCAGAATAAAGAATCCCTTGGAAATGCCTTTAGACATCATAGTCGTCCCTCAAAAGATGAATTTTCAGCATAGATGAACTGAATGAAAACAACACTATCATCACCTTTACTTAACCGGTAGGGGATTTTTAGTGGCGTATTCCATAGGGTTATTAAGGGCAAGGCTGGCGCCGCAGGGTGAACAGACGGCGGCGTGAGAAAAGAAAGAGGGCTAAATAATTAACAAAATTTATCGATTGTGTTTCATTTTGTGAGCCGCGCTTGCCGCCTGCGCCAGGCTTTCCTAGTGTTGATGAGGGCGGCCGTTCGCCCGATACCACGAAGGAGTATGCAAATGACTGAACACAAACGACTCGGCGTCATCGAGAAGACGCTACTGATCGCCTTTGCCGGCCTGCTGGTGTATTTCGCGGCCACCGGCGCCTTGTCATTGTCGGGTCTCGATCATCATTGGCCTTATCCTTCGCGATAGGCAGGCATCTGCACCAGGGAAAATTCAGCACCGCTTATAACAAACAGAACCACCTTTCTGCTTATCACCCCGCCTTATGCCGCCGGCTGAGAAAAGCCAGCGCCAACAGCGCCCCTGACACGGCCGCCGCCAGCACCAGCCAGGCCGGGGCCGCCCAACCGGCTGCGGCCACGATGGCGCTCAGCGCAACCGGGCCGATCACCTGGCCGAGATAGTTCCCCTGCATCACCAGCCCCAGGCTCAGCGGCAGCAGCGTCGGTTCCGGCGTCGCCGCCGGCGTGGCGGCCAGAATGGTGGCGGGCAGCATGCCGGCGATGGCGCAGAACAGGAAACACAGCGGGATCAGCAGGGCGTTGGGCGTTATCGGCAAGAAAATGCCGATGCCGAAGACGCCGATGATCAGGCTGGTGGCCGCGAGCAGGCTACCGGCGCGCAGACCGCGCGACAGCAAGAGCCCGGCGGCGAGGTTGCCGATGATGTTCGCCGCCACCGCCGCCGCGCTGATACCGCCGGCGGCCGCCAGCGACAGGCCGATGCGCTGCATCAGGAAAATCGGCAGGAAGGTCATCACCGAGAAAAATTGCAGGTTGTAGGTGGCGAACATCAGCGCCAGCAACAGCGGTCGGCGCGCCCGCAGCAGGGCGCCCAGCGCTTGCCGCAGCGGCAAGGACGGCGCGTGCGTCTCGGTGGTGCGGCGGGACGTGGTCAGCGGCAGCAGCAGGGCGGCCAGCAGCGTCAGCGCCGCACCGGCCTGCCAACTCTGCTGCCAGCCGGCGAGATGGGGGCCGAAAAACAGCGAAATGGCGATGCCCGCCGGCATGAAAGTGCTCCAGATGCCGAACACCAGGCTGCGCTGCGCCGGGGCGACGATGCGGTTCAGCACCGCCGGCGAGGCGACCACCACGATCACGAAGCCGAGGCCTTCGACAAAGCGGCTGACGATCAACCCGCTGAAGTCGTGCAGCGCGGCGCCGGTAAAGCTGGCGGCGCTGATGATCAGCAGCCCGAGCGCCAGCAGCCGCCGGTCGCCCCAGCGGCGCACCAGCAGCCCGGCGGCGATGCCGCCGAACACCCCGACGAAGGGAAAGGCCGAAATAACCCAGCTCAGCGCCTCGAGCGAACGGCCGAACTCGGCCTCCAGCGCCGGCAGCGCGATGGTGGCCTTGCCCACGTGCAGCGCCGCGGCGATGCCGGCGAACAGCACGTTGATGACGGCTAGCCAGGGCGTGGCGGCGGGGAGAACGCGGTCGATGGCGTCCGGTTTAATCGCGGTCATAACACTCTCCAGTGGCGGTAACGCCATCACTATGTGCTCTTGCAACGGCTGAGGTCGTTCAAATGCTGCGCTATCACGTGGGGAAATTATTCATTTCGAGCTTTATTGAGCGCCTTCGTTGTTTGGTTCGCCAGCGTGCCGCCCGGCGTGGACGCTGATCCCCCTGCAGCGGTTTACTGTTCCGGCACGCAGCAGGCGTGTTGAATTCATTTTATAAGGAGCAGTGTATGTCAGAGATGATGAACGAGAGTGGGGCGCCGGCCATTGAATGGAGCTATGGCGGCCGGGGTGATGATATCAGCAGCAGCCTGAGCCTCGACACGGTTGAGGAGCAGCCGCAGGGTTTCTTGATGACGGTCGATCGGCCGGTGCAGATCTTTAAAGATGCGCTGTCGCCGATGATGGCCTTTGTCACGCTGCTGCGCCCGCTGTACGCCAAAACGAGCGAGGGTTTCCAGTACGTGCCGGTTTCCAATCCCTGGACCGACGTGCAGCGCCTGCCGGCCAGCGCAGGCTATCTGGGCGTGCAGGTCAACGCCGGGCTGTTCTTCCACGGCGCCAAGCCGACGCACTATAAAGATCGCGACGGCCAGATGAAACCGATCGACGGCGGCACGCTTTTGCAGCACATCACCGTGCTGCATCAGGTGGCGCAGCCGCTCGGCCCGGGTGAAGGCGCCGTCTGAGCCGGCAGCGTTATTACGGGGGCCGGACGCGGCCCCTTATCGCGCCTTGAAACCGTGCGCAGGTTGGATAAAACTGACTGCCTATTCAAGGAGAAGAGTATGTACAGCGACAACGAGAAAAAGTTTTATATCATCCTCAACCGCAATCACGAACCGGCCACGCTGTTTAACGCCTCCTGCCATCTGACGGCGGGCATCACCGATCTGATCGAACAGCGCCAGTTTCACCACTATCCGAGCAGCCTCGACGGCGTCAGCGCCAATATGAGCCACTACCCGATGGTGATCCTGCAGGCTAAAAACAGCAGCCAGCTCAGCAACCTGATCCTCAAATGCAAGGAGGAGGGCGTACTGTCCAACTTCTTCACCACCACCATGCTGTCGCACTCCGCCGAACAGCAGATCGCCGACACCGCCAACACCCCTTACGAACAACTGGATTTCGTGGCGGTGGCGCTCTACGGCGACGCCGAACAGCTTAAGCCGTTGACCAAGAAGTTCTCCGTCTACCGCTGAAAACGCGGCATCTCAGACGCTGGCGCCGTCGTAACTGTGGATCTGCAACGCATCCAGCGCGACGTCAGGCACGCAGCGCAGGTTGACGGCGCACATCGCGGCGCCGTCCGGCGCGGTGCCGTAGGCGAAGGGCTGAGCGCCGCACACTCGGCAGAACTGATGGCGGATCTTGTGCTGATTGAAGGTGTAGGCGCTGAGCTGGTCCTGGCCGCTGTTGAGCGTGAAAGCGCTGATGGGGAAGAACGACAGCAGCAGCCCTTTGCGGCGGCAGATCGAACAGTTGCAGCTGAGGGCCTCGGTGGGCAGTTCGGCGTCCACGGAGAAGGTGACGGCGCCGCAGTGGCAGCTTCCCTGGAATGGCATGGCGATGGTCCTGTAGCAGGGGGCGTGTTTGCCCAGTATAGTGCAATTTATCGTCACTCGGCCGCGCAGGGCCTGGTTTCCTTAGTAAACGCGCGGTTTTCTGGTAGGTTAGAGGTTAACGTCATCAAAAGGAGATCGCGATGTTAGAACATTACTATCCGGCCAATATGGGCGCCAAACCGGTCACGGACGAACAGCATAAACGGCTGGTGGCGGTGCAGGCGGCGCTGGAGCTGATCAAGGCCACGCTGTCGGATACCAACGACGGCAACGGCGTGGACTTCCAGCTGAAGGCGGCGGAGAAGCACATCGGCCCGATGGCCGACGCCATTCAGGAAGCCCTGAAGTAACGGTTCGCCGTCGCCTCAACCGCCCGCCCGGGCGGTTTTTTTTGCGCCGATTACTGCGATTTTTTTAGTAGCGCATTGCCTTTTTCCCGGCTGGTGCCGTGAGCGGCGCGATCCTACTCTAGCGATCCGAGTCCTCATCAGGATCATGCTTATGTTCCGCTTCAGCCTCTTTTCTTTCTTGTTGCTGCGGCGCCGGCGCCTCACCCAGCTTGCCGGCGCCGCGCTGTTTCTCAGCGGCGTCATGCAGGCGCAGGCCGCGCAGCGCATCGACTTCTCGCCGGATGCCGCCGGCGCCTACCCTGAAGGCATCGCCTGGAATGCGCGCGCCGGCGCGTTCCTGGTGTCGTCCCTGCGTGGCGGGCAGCTCGGCCTGGTCTACCCGGATGGCCGCTATCGGCGCTTTTCCACCGGCAGTGGGCTTATCACCACCTCCGGCATGCTGGTGGACGCCGAGCGCAACCGGGTGCTGGTGTGCAACGAAGACGTGGGCGTATCCCTCAACTCAACCTCCGGCACGCGCAATCGCGTGGCGCAGGTGCTGGAGTTCAATCTCGATACCGGCGCGCTGCAGCAGACGTACGATCTTTCATCGTTAAGCCGTGGGCCGACGCTGGCCAACGATCTGGCGCTCGACGCGCAGGGCAATATCTACGTGACCGACAGCTTCCAGCCGCAGATTTACAAGATTGACCGGGCAACGCGCCAGGTATCTATTCTGGTGCGCTCGGCGCGTTTGATGCCCGCCGACGCACCCGCCGCAGCGCAGGGCACGCAGCCTTATCTCAACGGCATCGTGTATCACCCGGATGGCTATCTGATTGCGGCGGACTACACCCGCGGGCTGTTGTGGAAGGTGACGCTGGATAACGCATCTGCAATAAGTGAAATCAGGCTGCCGCAGCGGCTGAAAGGGCCGGACGGGCTGCGGCTCAAAAACGCCCATGAATTGGTGATCGTACAGTCTTATCCGGGGAGGAAAGGGGGCATGTCCGGCAACGTAACGCTGCTCGCCTCGAGCGACGGCTGGGCCAGTGCGCATCTCGCGGCGGTCGCCACGCCGCCGGGATTGGATGGGCCGACCGGCGCCGCGCTGCGCGATGGCGAGGTGTGGGTGGTCAACTCCCGTTACCCCCGTTTGTTTGCCGACGTCGCTCAGGCGGAGAGAACCAGGACGTTCAGCATCGTCAGGGTGGCGTTAGAGCGGAGGCCCGCCGATCGGTGATGGTTGCCAACTCAGCTGGAATAGGATTAAATGCCGCACCGACTGTATAAATAAACAGGTGTGCTGCGATGAGTCTGATGTTGAAGGGTGAAAAGATTGACCGTAACCGCTTTACCGGCGAGAAGATTGAAAACGGCAGCTTTATGCTGTGTGATTTTTCGGGCACCGATCTCACCGGCACCGAGTTTATCGGCTGCCAGTTTTACGATCGTGACAGCCGACAGGGCGGCAATTTCAGCCGTGCGGTACTCAAAGACGCCAGCTTCAGAAGCTGCGATTTGTCGATGGCCGACTTCAGCTACGCCAGCGCCCTGGGGCTGGAGATCCGCGAATGCCGCGCGCAGGGCGCCGATTTTCGCGGCGCCAGTTTTATGAACATGATCACCAGCCGCACCTGGTTTTGCAGCGCCTATATCACTAAAAGCAACCTGAGCTACGCCAACTTCGCCAAGGTGGTGCTGGAGAAATGCGAGCTGTGGGAAAACCGCTGGCACGGCGCACAGGTGCTCGGCGCCAGCTTCAGCGGCTCCGATCTGTCCGGCGGCGAGTTCTCCGGATTCGACTGGCGCGCCGCCGACGTCACCCAGTGCGATTTGAGCAATGCGGAACTGGGCGAATTGGATTTACGCAGCACCGATCTGCAGGGGGTCAAAATGGACAGCCACCAGGCCGCGCAGCTGCTGGAGCGGCTGGGGATCGCGATCGTCGGCTGAGAGGGGTTATTGCGATGATTGGGCAAATAAGCGATTGAAGGCTTTATCCGCGTCCACCGGAATGCGGCGTTGCATTACCGGGATAGTGAAGCGCGGATCCTGTGAGAGGAGGCGAGCTTGTTCGTTGAGCGGCACGACGGCGATGGCCAGATTGTCGTTGGCCTGCATAACGCCTTCCTGTTCGAACAAGGCGAACACCGGTGCGGTGTGCGCAGTACCCAACGAGCAAGCCGAAATCCAATAGTGCCCGTCTTGGGCAAATTTGCACTGTGCCGTTTGCAGGCTAATTGCGCTGATCTGTTTGGCGATCAAGGCATTCGCGTTTTTCACATAGCTTGGCGGCGCCGGCTGGCAGCCTGCCAAACTGAGTGTCAGCGCAGCTAGCGTCAGTGTTCTTTTGCCAATCATAGCCATCCTTGAGGTCATTTCCTGCGAATATAAATAATTATCGTAGCAACGATAATGTACCAGTGTCGAGAACAGATTGATTTATTAAGTTTTTATGGCTTTTTCATGACGATTAAGCGCTTATCCCCGCTTTTATAACAGAAAGCGGTTTCGCGTGAAGGGAAGAACAGAAGGCAGAAACGGCGGCTTTTGCGCGTTTTCATGGCGAGCCCCGGCAGGGTGCCGGGGCTTTGTGCCTGGGCGCCTTTAGCGCTGGGAGTCCAGCAGTTCGTTGTTTTTCACTACGTCCTGCGCTTTGAGGTAGCTCTCGATCAGCAGTTGATAGGCCGGGAAGATTTTGGTGTAAACCTCGGCCCACTGCTGAGCGTCGGCGCGGTTCCAGCTGCCCTGCAGCTCCGAGGCCACGCCGGCGGTGTCGATCGGCACCACGCCGGCCTGCACCACGCGCGCCAGGGTGATTTCCTGCGCCATTTTCGAGTAGGTGCCGGAGGCGTCGATCACCGCGAACACTTTATAGCCTTCGGCCACCGCGCTGATGGACGGGAAGGCCATGCAGACGCTGGTGATGGTGCCGGCGATGATCAGAGTCTTGCGGCCGGTGGCTTTGACCGCCGCCACGAAGTCCGGGTTGTCCCAGGCGTTGATTTCCCCTTTGCGGGCGACGTATTGCGCGTGCGGCGCATTCTGATGGATTTCCGGGATCAGCGGGCCGTTCGGGCCCTGCGGCACTGAAGCGGTGGTGATCACCGGCAGTTTGCTGAGGGTGGCGATGCTGGCCAGGGCGGCGGCGCGGGCGCGCAGTTCGGTCATCGGCATGTCGGCGACGGTCTGGAACAGGCCGCTCTGATGGTCGATCAGGAGCATGACCGCGTCATTGGCATCAATAACAGGACGCTGGCCGTTGAAGTTGGCTGGAGTGCTCATGGTTTTTTCCTTCTCTTGTCGTGAGGTCAATGGGTATCTGCTTTGATTGATAAGGCTGAAACTCAGCGCTTGTCTACAGTGTAGGGAGGGGAGAAAAATCCGGTAGACCGCAAAGGCGGGATGCATCGTTCCACAGATGGAACGATTGCGAGACAGGCGAGCGAACCGGCGCTAGGCTAAACTTAAGGTGCATGAGAAACATGCGGCAAGGAGCGCCATCCTGTTTACGGAGTTGACGAGGAGGGCCGCCATCATGGCTTATCGGCATATCGTTGTCGCCACGGATCTCAGCGAAGACGCAGAGTTCCTGCTGGGCAAGGGCGCCAGGCTGGCCGCCGCGCTCAATGCCCAACTTTCCCTGATCTATATCGACATTCATCGCGCCGGTTATTACGTCGATCTGGGCGTGGGCGATTATAACTACACCGATCGCACCTTTTCAGAGCGGGTGAAGAATATGCTCAATGCGATCAAAGGGCAGTCGTCGTATCCGGTTGAAGAGGTGATCGTCAGCCGCGGCGCGTTGACGGAGGAACTGAACCGGGTGGCGAAGGAGAAAGGGTTCGATCTGGTGATCTTCGGCCACCATCACGATGTCTGGAGCCGACTGGTCTCTTCGGCGCGTCAGGCGATCAACGAGCTGAACGTCGATCTGCTGGTGATCCCCATCGAGAAAAAATAGTCGCGGCCGCCTGCGGGCGGCTGCCGTTTTTCATTCACATCGCTTATCTCTGAGCGGCCATAACCGCCTATCCGCAATAGTCCCGCTGGCTGACAATCCGCCTTGAAAATAGTGACAGGCCGGGATTTTATTCTATCCATCAATATGTTGGCCAAAATCCGATAAAGGTTAACCCAGCGCATTGAAATCACTGACATACCTCCTTTTGGTTAATAAACCGCACGTTTTGACTGGCGCTCAGGGGAGGGGCGTCTTATCCTCGGGGCAATGAGATTTGTATGACTTATATAAATACGTTCACATGGAGGAGGTCTCATGCGTTTTGACAATAAAGTCGTGGTTATCACCGGTGCGGGCAATGGCATGGGGGAAGCGGCGGCGCGGCGGTTCTCCGCCGAGGGCGCCATCGTGGTGCTGGCCGACTGGGCTAAAGAGGCGGTAGACAAGGTTGCCGCTTCGCTGCCGAAGGGCCGGGCGATGGCGGTGCATATCGACGTGTCCGATCACGTCGCGGTTGAAAAAATGATGAACGAGGTGGCGGAAAAACTGGGCCGCATCGACGTTCTGCTGAACAACGCCGGCGTACACGTGGCGGGCAGCGTGCTGGAAACTAGCGTCGATGACTGGCGGCGCATCGCCGGGGTCGATATCGACGGCGTGGTGTTCTGCTCCAAATTCGCCTTGCCGCATCTGCTGAAGACCAAGGGCTGCATCGTCAATACCGCGTCGGTGTCCGGCCTGGGCGGCGACTGGGGCGCGGCCTATTACTGCGCGGCGAAAGGCGCGGTGGTCAACCTGACGCGCGCCATGGCGCTGGATCACGGCGGTGACGGCGTGCGTATCAACTCGGTCTGCCCGAGCCTGGTGAAAACCAACATGACCAACGGTTGGCCGCAGGAAATCCGCGACAAGTTCAATGAGCGTATCGCGCTGGGGCGCGCGGCGGAGCCGGAAGAAGTGGCGGCGGTGATGGCGTTTCTGGCCAGCGACGACGCCAGCTTTATCAATGGCGCCAACATTCCGGTCGATGGCGGGGCGACCGCCTCGGACGGCCAACCGAAGATCGTTTAAGCGTTAACGCACAGGCCCGGCCAGGATGACCGGGCCTGCTGTTTTAGACGCCGATGCGGTCGCGCAGCGTGTAGTAGGCCGCGCCGATGGCGGTGAACGGGATCTGCAGATTGCGCCCACCGAAGAACGGCAGGTGCGGCAGCTTGGCGAAGGCGTCGAAGCGTTCGGCGTCGCCGCGCATCAACTCGGCGATCAGCTTGCCCGCCAGATGGGTACAGGTCACGCCGTGGCCGCTGTAGCCCTGCATGTAGTAGACGTTATTCTCCAGCCGGCCGAACTGCGGCATGCGCGACAGCGTCAGCAGGAAGTTGCCGGTCCAGCGATAGTCGATACGCACCCCTTTCAGCTGCGGGAAGGTCTTCAGCAATTTTGGCCGGATCAGGTTGTCGATGTCGTCCGGATCGCGCGCGCCGTACACCACGCCGCCGCCGTACAGCAGGCGATGATCGGCGGTGATGCGGTAGTAATCCAGCAGGTAGTTACAGTCTTCCACGCAGTAGTTCTGCGGGATCAGCGCCTGCGCGATCTCCGGCGCCAGCGGCTCGGTGGCCACCACCTGAGTGCCGCACGGCATGCTGCGCTTGGCCAGCCGCGGCTCCAGCTTGTCGCCCAGATAGGCGTTGCCGGCGACGATGACGAAACGCGCCTTCACCTGGCCGTTGGCGGTGCTGATCAGCGCCGGTTCGCCGTGGCGGATGTTCGTCACCGCCGATTGCTCGAAGATGCGCCCGCCCTGCAGGCGAATCGCCTCGGCCTCGCCCAGCGCCAGGTTGAGCGGATGGATGTGGCCGCCGCTGTGATCGAGCAGCGCGCCGACGTAGCGATCGCTGGCAACCTCCTGGCGCACCCGGTCCGCATCGAGCAGCTCGAGCTGGGTATTGCCGTAACGTTCCCAGTTGCTTTTTTGCTCGATCAACGCATGGAACTGCTTGTTGTTCAGCGCGGCGAAGATGCCGCCGGGGCGATAGTCGCAGTCGATGGCGTAGCGGCTGATGCGGCTGCGGATGATCTCCGCGCCTTCAAACATCATGCTGCCGAGCAGGCGGGCGCTTTCCGCGCCGTAGCGCTCTTCAATCACATCGATGTCCCGGCTGTAGGAGTTGACCAACTGGCCGCCGTTGCGGCCGCTGGCGCCGAAACCGATGCGCGCCGCTTCCAGCACCACCACGTCGTAACCGGCTTCCACCAGGAACAGCGCGGAGGAGAGGCCGGTATAGCCGCCGCCGATCACGCAGACGTCGCACTCGATCGATTCGTTCAGTTGCGGATAGGGCTGATGTGCGTTGGCCGTGGCCGCATAGTAGCTTTTTACGTGTTCAGTCATGAGATAAGCCCTTATTCCAGCGAGATCCAGGTGGTTTTCAATTCGGTGAACTTGTCCAGCGCGTGCAGCGATTTGTCGCGGCCGTTGCCGCTCTGCTTGTAGCCGCCGAACGGCACGGTCATGTCGCCGTCGTTGTAGTTGTTGACGAACACCGTGCCGGCTTTCAGCTGGCGCGCCATACGGTGCGCACGGGCCAGATCGCGGGTCCAGACCGCGGCGCCGAGGCCGTAGTCGCTGTCGTTGGCCAGCTGCAGCGCCTGTTGCTCGTCGTCGAAGGTAGTCACCGCCAGCACCGGGCCGAAGATTTCATCGCGCGCCACGCTCATGGCGTTGTTCACCTGGGTGAGGATGGTCGGCCCCAGATAACCGGCGTGGTCGCCCTGCGGATGGTCGCGCCCGTCGAGGAACAGCGCGGCGCCCTGGCTCAGCCCCCGATCGATATAGCCGGCCACTTTTTCGCAGTGGCCGCTGTCGATCAGCGTGCCCATCACCGTGTCGGGATCGAGCGGATCGCCGGGAGCGAAGGCCGCCGCGTGTTTGCGCAGCGCCTGCAGGAATTCCTGCTGAATGCTCGCTTCGACCAGCAGGCGAGTGCCGGCGATGCACACCTGCCCCTGATTATAGAAGATGCCGGCGGCGGCGCTGCGGGCGGCCTGATCCAGATCCGGGCAGTCGGCGAAGACGATATTGGCGCTCTTGCCGCCGGCCTCCAGCCAGACGCGTTTCATGTTCGATTCGCCGGCGTAGATCATCAGCTGCTTCGCCACCGGCGTGGATCCGGTAAAGGTGAGGGCGTCGACGTCGCGGTGCAGCGCCAGCGTCTTGCCGGCGTCGTGGCCATAGCCGGGCACCACGTTCAGCACGCCGTCCGGCAGCCCGGCCTGCTGCGCCAGTTTGCCGAGCAGGATGGCGCTGAGCGGCGATTTTTCGGAGGGTTTGAGCACCACGCTGTTGCCGGCGGCCAGCGCCGGGCCGAGCTTCCAGCAGGCCAGCAGCAGCGGGAAGTTCCAGGGCACGATGGCGCCGACCACGCCGATCGGCTCGCGCTCGATCAGCGCCAGCGCCTCGCGGCCGGTGGGGGCGATTTCGCCGTAGACCTTATCGATCGCTTCGGCGTACCAGCGAATGCAGCGAATGGCGCCCGGCACGTCGTCGCGCAGGCTGTGGCGAATCGGTTTGCCGGTGTCCAGCGTTTCCAGCAGCGCCAGCTCTTCGTGATGCTGCTCCATCAGATCGGCGAAGCGCAGCAGCGTGGCTTTGCGCTGCGCCGGGGCGGCCTGCGCCCAGTCGCCGCGTTCAAAGACGGCGCGCGCCGCGCTGACCGCCCGATCGATGTCGGCGGCTTCGCCCCGCGCGACCTGCGCCAGCTCACGGCGCCCGGCGGGATCTTCCACGGCGAAACTTTTCCCCGCGGCGGCCGGCTGGTAGCGGCCGTCGATAAACAGCCGGTGCTCAATCTTCAGGGTCTGCGCCCGTTGTTGCCAATACTGCAAATGGTGAAAGTTCATGCCTGGCTCCGTTGATCAGAATGTCGTCGGCGTATGGGCGCTGATAATCCGGCAAATGCGCGCCGACGTGTTGCTGAAACTGTGGGGGATGCCGGTATTGATGGCGTAGCTCTGCCCAGCCAACAGGTGATAGCTCTGGCCGTTGACCTGCAGCACCACTTCACCCTCCAGCAGCGTGCCGATCTCTTCCCCCTGATGCTTGATGCGCTCGCCGGTGGTGGTGCCCGGTTCGTAGGTCTCGATCATCATCGCCAGCGTGCGGTTCGGATCGCCGTTATGGATAAGCTTCATCGAAACGCCCTGGCTGCCGATTTCGATCAGATCGTCACTGCCGATCACGATCTGCGGCTCCGTCGGTTTTTCCGGCTCGGCGAAAAACGCCGACAGCGACAGACCGTATACCGTCAGCAGCTTTTGCAGCGTGCTGATGGCCGGGCTGACCTTGTCCTGCTCGATAGTGCTGATGGCGCTGTGGGTTAACCCAGACAGTTCGGCAACCCGGCGCTGCGACAACCCTAATTGTTGACGGATCTGCGACAGACGTTTTCCCGGTGCCAAGCTGACGTCGCTCATGGGCGTTTTTCCTTTTGATAGTTCCGACAGGCGGTGATGAAACCATCAAACAACAGGCGCGACAGGGCGTACTCGTCGCTGTTCCACTCCGGGTGCCACTGCACGCCGAGCGCGAAAGGCTGATCGCGCACGCTGATCGCCTCCACCAGCCCATCGGCGGCGTGCGCCTCGATGCGAACGCTCGCGCCCAGGGTTTTGGCGCCTTGGCCGTGCAGCGAGTTCACCCAGAATCTGTTGCAATCCGGTATCAGTTGCGAAAGCAGCCCCCCTTCCTGAACGATGACTTCGTGGGCGGGGGCGTATTGCTGTTCCAGCGGCAGGTCGTGATCTTCACGGTGTTCCTGCAGCTCGGGCAGTTCGTACAGGCGGCGATGCAGGGTACCTTGGGTGGCGACCACCATCTCCTGCATGCCGCGGCAAATGGCGAAAAGGGGAATGCGCCTGTCGAACGCCTGGCGGATCAGCGCCAGGCTCAACGCGTCTCGGCCAGGATCGGCGTCAGGCTCATCGCCGTTTTCACCATAAAGGTGCGGCTGCACATTACTGGGGCTGCCCGGCAGCAAAATGCCGTCGAGGCGCGGCAGCAGTTCCGCCAGCATTTCCGGCTCTGCCAGCGCGTGCGGCAGGGCGATCGGCAAGCCGCCGGCGGTGATAACGGCATTCAGGTACTTTTCTTGCAAGGTCTGTGTGAGGTGCCCGTTTAACCTATACCTGCACATGACGACGCCGATGACTGGTCTGTTAAATATATTGTCCATGCTATCCCCTTGGTACGTTCGAAATTATGAACGATAAGCATCTCCACCGCCGATTTCGTTCAATATTCTATAAATCTAGCAGTCGATTGGGCAATATTCAAACCAAAAGTAACACTTGCAAAACAAATTTGTTTCATCTACGTTTCATTTGTGGGCATTATATTGAACAAAACGGTCAATAAACATCGACGACAGCAAAACACAAACGGCGGGTGAACCATGCAGACCAACATCGTAGAAGTGGAAAACTTTGTTCAGCACAGTGAAGAGAGACGAAGTAGCGCGTTCCAGCGCGAAGTGAAGAAGTATCTGGAACGTTATCCGTTAACCCAACATGTCGACGTACTGTTGACCGATCTGAACGGCAGCTTCCGCGGCAAACGCATCCCGGTCGGCGGCCTGAACAAACTTGAGAAGGGCTGTTACTTCCCGGCGTCGGTATTTGCGATGGATATTCTCGGCAACGTCGTAGAAGAGGCCGGGTTGGGGCAGGAGCTGGGCGAGCCGGATCACGTGTGCGTGCCGGTGCCGGGCACGCTGACACCGTCGGCGGCGGACCCGCAATATATCGCGCAGGTGCTGCTCACCATGCTGGATGAAGATGGCACTCCCTTTGACGTTGAACCGCGCAATGTGCTGAACCGAGTGTGGCAGCGTTTGCGTCAGCGCGGGCTTTCCCCCGTGGTAGCGGTAGAGTTGGAGTTCTATCTCATCGATCGTCAACGCGACGCGGAGGGCTATCTGCAGCCGCCGTGCGCGCCGGGCACGCAAGAGCGCAACACCCAAAGCCAGGTGTATTCCGTCGATAACCTCAACCATTTCGCCGACGTGCTGAGCGAGATCGACGAACTGGCGCGTTTGCAGGGCATTCCGGCGGACGGCGCGGTGGCGGAGGCGTCGCCGGGGCAGTTCGAGGTCAACCTGCACCATACCGACGACGTGCTGCAGGCCTGCGATCACGCGCTGGCGCTGAAGCGGCTGGTGCGCATGGTGGCCGAGAACCACAACATGCAGGCGACCTTTATGGCCAAGCCGTATGAGGAACACGCCGGCAGCGGCATGCACGTGCACATCAGCATGCTGAACGCGCAGGGCGACAATGTGTTCGCCGACGACGACGGCGAAGACTCGGCGCTGCTGAAACAGGCGCTGGCGGGCATGATCGCCCTGATGCCGTCTTCGATGGCGCTGCTGGCGCCGAACGTCAACGCCTACCGCCGCTTCCAGCCCGGCATGTATGTGCCGACCCAGGCCTCCTGGGGGCATAACAACCGCACCGTGGCGCTGCGCATTCCCTGCGGCGATCGCGACAACCACCGCGTGGAGTACCGAGTGGCGGGCGCCGACGCCAACCCTTATCTGGTGATGGCGGCCATTCTGGCCGGCATCGTCTACGGGCTGGAAACCGCGCTGCCGCTGCCTGAGCCGGTGACCGGCAACGGGCTGGAGCAGGACGGGCTGCCGTTCCCGATCCGCCAGAGCGACGCGCTGTACGAGTTCGAACATCAGCCGGTGCTCAATGCATTGCTGGGCGAACGTTTCAGCCACGTCTATCTGGCCTGCAAAACCGATGAGCTGGTGCAGTTCGAGCGCCTGATCACCGAAACCGAAATCGAGTGGATGCTGAAAAACGCCTGATCCCGCTCACCCCGCGACTACCGCGCGCGTCCGGCGCATTTCATCGGCTCTCCTGTGGCCGGTGAGGCTGCGCGCTGCGGTACTGAATTTCTTCTATCACGGCGTACAGGACGCCGACGAGGAAATAGCCATGACTCAGTCATCCCCCTGCGCAGACGTTTGCCTGTGCCGCAGTGCCTACGGGCCGGTCGCCGGCCGCCCGACAGTGATCCCAACCCGTTTTTCCCGCCGCCTGAGCAGCAGTTTCCCTGCGGCCTCTCTGAATGACGTTGCACGGTTGACAGCAGAGGACCAAGAGGGGAAATGCCATGACGATTAAAGCCATCGACGGCGGCCCGGCGGGCAAACCGCAGCTGCGCAAATCCCTCAAGCTGTGGCAGGTGGTGATGATGGGCCTGGCCTATCTGACGCCGATGACGGTGTTCGATACCTTCGGCATCGTCTCCGGCCTCACCGACGGCCATGTGCCGACCTCCTATCTGCTGGCGCTGGCCGGCGTGCTGTTCACCGCCATCAGCTACGGCAAACTGGTGCGCCAGTTTCCTACCGCCGGCTCCGCCTACACCTACACCTATGCGCAGAAGGCGATCAACCCGCACGTCGGTTTTCTGGTGGGGTGGTCATCGCTGCTCGATTATCTGTTCCTGCCGATGATCAACACGCTGCTGGCGAAGATTTACCTGACCGCGCTGTTCCCGGAAGTGCCGCCCTGGGTGTGGGTGGTGGGCTTCGTTATCCTGATTACCGCCATCAACCTGAAAAGCGTCAATCTGGTGGCCAACTTCAATACCCTGTTCGTGCTGGCGCAGGTGGCGATCATTCTGGTGTTCATCTACCTGGTGGTGCGCGGCCTGCACAACGGCGAGGGGATGGGCACGGTGTGGAGCCTGCGGCCGTTCCTCAGTGAGAATGCGCACCTGCTGCCGATCATTACCGGCGCCACTATCCTGTGCTTCTCGTTCCTCGGCTTTGACGCGGTCACCACGCTGTGCGAAGAGACGCCCGACGCCGCCAAGGTGATCCCGCGCGCCATCTTCCTGACCGCGCTGTACGGCGGGGTGATCTTTATCAGCGTGTCGTTCTTCATCCAGCTGTTTTTCCCGACCATTCAGCGTTTCCACCAGCCCGATGCCGCGCTGCCGGAGATCGCGCTGTACGTCGGCGGCAAGCTGTTCCAGTCGATCTTCCTGTGCGTGACCTTTATCAACACGCTGGCCTCCGGCCTGGCGTCGCACGCCAGCGTGTCGCGCCTGCTGTACGTGATGGGGCGTGACAACGTGTTCCCGGAGAAATTCTTCGGCTACATCCACCCTAAATGGCGCACGCCGGCGCTCAACGTGCTGATGGTCGGGCTGGTGGCGCTGTCGGCGCTGTCGTTCGATCTGGTGACCGCCACGGCGCTGATCAACTTTGGCGCGCTGGTGGCCTTTACCTTCGTCAACCTGTCGGTGATCAGCCACTTCTTCATTCGCGAAGGGCGCAACAAAAGCTGGAAGGATCGCTTCAACTTCCTGTTCCTGCCGCTGGTGGGGGCGCTGACGGTGGGGGTGCTGTGGCTGAACCTGGAGAAGAGCTCGCTGACCATGGGGCTGATCTGGGCGACGCTGGGCTTCGGCTATTTGGCCTGGCTGACCCGGCGTTTTCGCCAGCCGCCGCCGCAGCTCGAGCGGCAGCCGCAGCAATAAAATCACAGGCGGGAATTTCCCGCCTTTCTTTTTGGCGCGTGCGGCAGTAGAGTGAAAAACCCGATAAAAAATAACCCATTGGACCCGCCTTATGCCCGCTTTACCCTCGCGTACCCGCGCCACGCTGTTCGGTTTGTTGGCTATTGTGTTATGGAGCAGCGTCGTCGGCCTGATTCGCAGCGTCAGCGAAGGGCTGGGGCCAATCGGTGGCGCTGCGATGATCTACAGCGTCAGCGCGGTGTTTCTGCTGGTGGCGCTCGGCGTGCCGAAATGGCGCAGCTTTCCGCGGCCTTATCTCATCGTCGGCAGCCTGCTGTTCGTCAGCTACGAGATCTGCCTGTCGCTGTCGCTCGGCTACGCCAATACCCGCCTGCAGGCGATAGAAGTGGGCATGATCAACTACCTGTGGCCCTGTTTCACCGTGCTGATGGCGCTGGCGCTCAACGGCCAACAGGCGAAATGGTGGCTGCTGCCGGGGCTGCTGCTGTCGCTGTTCGGCATCGGCTGGATCATGAGCGGCGAGGGCGGCTGGTCACCGGCGCAGATGCTGGCCAACGTGCGCAGCAATCCGCTCAGCTACGGGCTGGCGTTCAGCGGCGCGGTGATCTGGGCGCTGTACTGCAACCTGACCAAGAAGATCGCCCAGGGCAGCAACGGTGTGGTGCTGTTCATTGTGCTGACCGCGCTGGCGCTGTGGCTTAAATATGCCTTCAGCGCGGAAAGCGGCATGCAGTTCAGCGCCGGCGTGACCGTGACGCTGCTGTGCGCCGGGGTGGCGATGGGGGCGGGGTATGCCGCCTGGAACGTCGGCATTCTGCACGGCAACATGACGCTGCTGGCGACCGTCTCTTATTTTACCCCGGTGCTGTCGGCAGTGTTCGCCGCGCTGGTGTTGCACACCTCGCTGACCGTCAATTTCTGGCAGGGTGTGGCGATGGTCACTCTCGGCTCGCTGATCTGTTGGCAGGCAACCCGTGGAAATTAACGGAAATTATCTGCCGTCGGCGCAATGTTGAACTAGAATTTAACTAGCCATGTTGCCTGAAGGAACGACGACGATGAGAAGCGACATTCAATTTATTCAACAACCCGAAATCGACGTGCATCACTACGAGCGCGGCGATACCGTGCGCCTGACCACGGCGAATTTGCGGCATGAATATCAGCTCGACGTTTATATTTTGCGCCGCGACGACAAGCTGATTTACGGCTCGGTCGTCGCGGCGGCGCCCAAGACCGATATCCCGGTCGCCAGCTGGGAGGTGAAAAACGGCGAAGAGGTGGCGTTCCGTCAGGAAAACATCGCCAAGGCGGTGCCGGCGGTGAACTGATTTCGCTTTGCGTATTTTTTACTGATTTTGATGAAGGCCGACGTTTATACGTCGGCTTTTTCTTTGTCGCGCCTCAATGGCGGGCAGGTGACACCCTGACGACATTTGGCTCAAAAACTGCGCTAAAAATCGATGTGCATGACAAAAATCACAGCGAATGTGAATTTGCATGAAACATAATTTGACAAATGTGAACGCAATCGATTACCTATTCGCGAAATGCGTAACTGGATCACAGATTCTTACAGTCAGTGGTTTCTATAATGCGCGCGTCATCCGAGTTTCTGTGTGAAGACAACGCCAGGTGTCGGCAGACTCATTGTCATCTTTTCTAAACGGGCAGGAAATGGCCCTTTAAGCATGTGGTAATAAAATGAAAAAAATAGCTCTCGCAGCAGGTGTACTGCTCGCAGCGTCTTACAGTGCATCATCAATGGCTGATAGCAAAGACAGTCAATATGTCTCCGACTGGTGGCACCAGAGCGTCAACGTGGTGGGCAGCTACCACACCCGCTTCGGGCCGCAGCTGAATAACGACGTGTATCTCGAATACGAAGCCTTCGCCAAGAAAGACTGGTTCGATTTCTACGGTTACGTTGACGTGCCGAAGTTCTTCGGCGTGGGCAACACCCCGGATCGCGGCATCTGGGACAAAGGTTCCCCGCTGTTTATGGAGATTGAACCGCGCTTCTCCATCGACAAGCTGACCGGCACCGATCTGAGCTTCGGTCCGTTCAAAGAGTGGTACTTCGCCAACAACTACATCTATGATCTGGGCCACAACGCCGACGGCCGTCAGAACACCTGGTACATGGGTCTGGGCACCGATATCGACACCGGCCTGCCGATGAGCCTGTCGATGAACATCTATGCCAAATACCAGTGGGAAAACTACCAGGCCGCCAACGAGAACAGCTGGGACGGTTACCGCTTCAAGGTGAAATACTTCGTGCCGCTGACCCAGGTGTGGGGCGGCAACCTGAGCTACATCGGCTTCACCAACTTCGACTTCGGTTCCGATCTGGGCAAGGACAGCCATTGGGTTGACGGCACCGGTAAACAGGTGCGCACCGGCAACTCGATCGCTTCCAGCCATATTTTGGCGCTGAACTACGATCACTGGCACTATTCTTTCGTGGCGCGTTACTTCCATAACGGCGGCCAGTGGCAGGATGGCGCGGATATCGGCACGCCGCAGGACCCGATGAAAATCAAGTCTACCGGTTGGGGTTATTACCTGGTGGTCGGCTATAACTTCTGATTTTCCGTGCTATCAGAAACAGAAAACCCCGCCTGGCGGGGTTTTTTTTTGTCATCACTGGGCTTGTTCAACCGGGAGATGCTTCACTGGCATAAACAGCCTGCCTTTGATCACGTGACATTCATTATTTATCCAACTAATGATTTGTTCACGGCTGACGCCTTCCGACTGCGCGTAACGATGAAGATCGCCGTTAAAGTGCCGAGTGATGTATTCCATGAGGGTCATTTGCACGTCTTTTGCTCCTGAACGCCCACCCGTTGCCAGCCTGGCCACCGCGGGAGGTTGAGGTTTCTCAGACAGCGAATGTAAATTATTGGCAACCAAATCTCAACATAAAGCACCAGATTGGGGCGACAGCGGCGGGAAAAAGAATCCCGCACGGAGAGGCGGGAAGTGTTCGCTATTATCATTATGGATGATAAGAATAAGATTTGAGGTGCGACGAAAAAGAGCACGCTAACTCTTTTTTGTTACCCTCCCACGCTAGCGTAAGGCTTATTTTTCTTCAAGAAAAATCTGAGGTAAGTTTCGGAATTCTCGAGGCGTGTTGCGTTGAAACAAGCTATTGGCGCGACTGCCGTCAAACTGCACTTGTTATCTCGGAGTTTTCCTTATACTTCGTCCGGAAAAGACCCGCTATAGTCAACAGAGTCCCCCCACGCAGGAATACACAACATGAACAAACGTCGTACGACCCTCACGGTGTTGGCGCTGATCGCGTCGCTGGGGTTGTCATCCGCCCCGGCCCTGGCTGACAAAGGCGGCAATGGTAACGGCAACGGTAATGGCCATGGCAACAGCGGCAATCACGGTAATAGCGGTAACCATGGCAACAACGACAACAAAGGCAATAAAGACAATAAAGGCAACAACGGCAACAAAGGCAATAAAGATAAAGGCGGCTATAGAAACGACGATAATCTGGTTTCCGTCAGCCTCTCGCGCGACCGCGCCCGTTCGCTGGCGCGCAACTACGGCCTGACCGGCTACAGCTCGCTGCCACCGGGCATCGCCAAGAATCTGGCGCGCGGTAAACCGCTGCCGCCGGGCATCGCCAAAAAAGTGGTGCCTTACTCGATGCTGCGTGATCTGCCGCAGTACCCGGGTTATGAGTGGCGTATCGCCGGCGACGATCTGGTGCTGGTCGCACTCAGCACCGCGATTGTGGCTTCCGTCATCAACGGCGTGTTCGACTAAGGTTTGTCGAGCGTTATCGGGCCTCGCTGCGGCGGGGCCTTTTTATTTGCCAGCGCGGGGCGGACGTGGTGAACTTTGGGCCTTACGTTTCACTGCATCATAAGGGAGGCGCCATGTTCAGGGCGTTATTGATAGCCTGCTGTTTGACCAGTTTTCCCGCGTTGGCAGAGGGCGCAGCCGCTATCGGCGAGCTGGTGAACCAACGGCTGTCGTTGATGAAGGACGTCGCCGGTTACAAGGCGCAGCGGCATTTGCCGATCGAAGACCTGGCGCAGGAGGCGAAGGTGTTGGCCAGCGCGCAGGCGGAGGCGGGGCGTTTGGGGTTGGAGCCGGCGTCGGTGCGGCCTTTTATCGCCGCGCAGATGGACGCCGCCAAGGCGATTCAGTACCGCTATCGCGCCGACTGGCTGGCAAACCCGGAACCCGGCTGGCAGCCGCGGCCGTTGGCGCAGGTGCGCCCGCAGATCGCACAGCTGAGCAGCCAGATATTGCAACGGCTGGCGGAGCGGCTGCGCGCCGGCCCGCTCGGCGAGGCGGATCGGGCGGCGTTTATGGCGTCCGTGGATCAGGTGAATTTCAGCGCCGCCGACAAACGGCGGCTGGCGGATGCGCTGCTGGCGGTCAAAACCGGCAGCGCACGCTGAGCGTCAGTCGCGGCCGACGGTGCTGCGGCGGAAGGTCAGCATCCGGCTGCGGTTGGCGATGAGATCCACGTTGTAACCGCGAAAATAGAGGCAAAAGCGTTTTAACCACGGGCCGTCCTGGCACTCCACCAGCATGCGGCCCTGGCCGAGCGGGCTGAGCGTCCCGGTCTGCGCCGCCGGGCCGACGCCGATATGCACCCGATCGCCGCGAATTTCAAAGGCGGTGCGATAGTGCGGGTGATACCACAGTCCCTGCACATGCTTCAGGCAGTCGCCGTTGGCCGTGACCGGCAGAAAACGGCGCGCCACATGCCCGACTTCGCCCTCGACCGCTTCGCCGGTCCACTTCAATTTGATTGGCATATGGGCGGACAGCGACACCGCGTACCCGTCCTCGCCCTGATACAGCGGTTCATCGCTGCCCAGATAGGCCAGGTTGCCGTCTTTGACCTCCAGCCAGTGTGGCTCCGCCGGCGTGGCGTAAAGGCCGTCGGGGATCGCCATGCTGCGCTGCGGCAGCGGTTCGCCCAGCAGCGCCGCCATCACCTGCAAAGCCATACCGAAACTGTCGCAGTCTTCGCGGTTGGCCACCAGCGCGACGCCGGCCTGGCGATCGGGCGCCAGCAGGAAATAGGTTTTGTAACCGGCGTGGGAGCCGCCGTGGCCGAGCAAGCGCCGGCGGCCCAGCGGGGTTTGCGCCAGCCCCAGGCCATAGGCGCTGAGCTGGCCCTGATTGAGGCGGCGCGGTGCGCCGAGTTGCGCCAGCACGCCCTGGCCGGGGCCTACGTCGGCCAGCAGCGTCTGCAGCCAGCGGGTGAGGGCGTTGAGGCTGCCGGTCAGGCTGCCGGAGGCGGAAAGGTGCAGGCCGGCGCTGGCGTGTTGCCAGCCCTGCGGCGCTCGCCAGTAACCCGGCACCAACCCCGGCACCACGTCGAACCAGCTTTCCGGCGCCCGCATCTGCACCTGCAGCGGCCGGGCGATGTACTGTTGCACCAGTTGGTCGAAATCATACCCCTTGCTGCGCAGCGCGGCCTCCAACAGCCGATAGCCGGTATTGCTGTAGGCGACCTCGCTGCCGGCTTCGTAGTTCAATCTTTCCAACCCCTCGACAAACTGCATCACCGGCTGTGCCTCGCTGACGGCGTGCAGCGGGATGCCGAGCAGGCCGAGCGTTTCGCGCACGTCGGGCAGGCCGCCGGTCATGTCCAGCGCCTGGCCGACGGTGACGTCCGCCAGCGCGGGTTGCAGGGCGGGCAGCAGTTCGCCCAGGCGTTGCTCCAGCCGAATGGCGCGATCGGTGGCGTTCAGCGCCAGCGCGGCGAAGATATGTTTGGTCACGGAGGCGTAGCGCACCACGCTGTCGGCGGTGAAGGGGGTATTCTGCGCCAGATCGGCCAGGCCGGCGCAGGCGGTGGCGCGGAGTTGTTCGGCGTCAAACAGGGTGATGGCGCCGCCGGGTTCGCCATGCCGTTGCCAGCCGGCCAGCAATTGTTCGGCAACGGCGCCGGCAGCGCGCCAGTTTAACGGTGTTACAGACATAGGGCCTCCAGAGTGATGGTTCGAAACGGGCCAGCTCGGCCACACGCCGCCCGGCGCTGACGAGGAGCGCGGGCTTTTCGGCTGATTGTGGCGCAGTGCGTTTTTCGTCGGCCGCTGTTTTGTGCGCTGTTTAGACCAGTCGGTGGGGAATCACGCGAAACTTTGATATGGCGCGCAGAACGCGGCTGACGATGCGGTTAAAGGCAGGGGGAGAAACAGGCGCCCGGCGGCGCCTGCAGAGGGGATCAGTTCAGTCTGGCGGCGCCGTCCAACAGGCCTTCAATCATCTGCTTGAGCAGGCGCTGCAGCGAGGCGGCGCGCTGCGGTTCGAACGCGTAAGGATACTGTTCGGACATGTAGTTCACCTGCGCCAGCTCAAGCTGGATCGCATGCTGTTGCTGTTGCGGCTGGCCGTAGGCGCGGGTGATGTAACCGCCCTTGAAGCGGCCGTTCAGCACGTGGGTGTATTGCTGTTGCTGCTCGCAGCAGGCGACCAGCCGATCGCTCAGCGCCTGGGCGCAGCTTTCGCCGCCGTTGGTGCCGAGATTGAGATCCGGCAGCTTGCCCTCGAACAGCCGCGGGATCACCGAGGCGATGGAGTGCGCGTCGAACAGCAGCGCATAGCCGTGCCGCGCTTTGAGGCGCGCCAGTTCGTCTTGCAGTTGCTGATGATAAGGTTGCCAAATTTGCTGCAGATAGCCGGCGCGCTCTGCGTCCGTCGGCGCTTTGCCCGGCAGGAAGCTTGGGCGGCCGTCGAACAGCACGTCGGGATACAGACCGGTGGTGGCGGTGGTGTACAGCGGCTTGTCGTCCGCCGGGCGGTTCAGATCGATGACGAAGCGCGAATAGTTGCCGACCAGCACGCTGGCGCCCATCGCCCGGGCGAAGTCGTACAGCTGTGGTATGTGCCAGTCGGTATCGGGCAGCGGGCGGGCGTCGTCGGTCAGCCCGGCCTCGACCGCCGGCGTCAGTTGCGTGCCGGCGTGCGGGATGCTGATCAGCAGCGGCAGGCTGCCGGTCTGGAAGCTAAAAGGATCGCGAATGGTCATTGACGTACTTCTCCTCGGAAAATCACCGTACAGGGCAGCTGACCGCCCAACCAATAAGCCAGTTCCGCCGGCCGCGACAGCGGCCAGTGAACGAAGTCCGCCACCTTGCCGGTTTCCAGCGTGCCGTGGCTGTGTTGCAGCCCCAGCGCTTTGGCGGCGTGGGTGGTGACGCCCGCCAACGCTTCTTCCGGCGTCAGGCGGAACAGCGTGCAGGCCATGTTGATCATCAGACGCAGCGACAGCGCCGGCGAGGTGCCGGGGTTGGCGTCGCTGGCGATCGCCATCGCCACCTGGTGCTTGCGGAACAGCTCCACCGGCGGGCACTGGGTTTCGCGCAGCAGGTAATAGGCGCCGGGCAGCAGCACCGCCACGGTGCCGGCGTCGCCCATGGCGCGGGCATCTTGTTCGGTGGCGTATTCGAGATGGTCGGCGGAAAGCGCGTGATGGCGCGCCGCCAGCGTGCTGCCGCCGAGGGCGGAGAGCTGCTCGGCGTGCAGCTTGACCGGCAAACCGGCGGCTTCGGCGGCGGCGAAGACCCGCTCCACCTGTGCCGGCGAGAACGCCAGATGTTCGCAGAAAGCGTCAACCGCATCCGCCAGGCCGGCTGCCGCCGCCTGCGGAATGATGGTATCGCAGACCAGATTGATGTAGTCGTCGGCGCGGTTGGCGTATTCCGGCGGCAGCGCATGGGCCGCCAGACAGGTGGTTTTTACCTCGACCGGCAACAGCTCGCCCAACTTGCGCGCCACCCGCAGCATCTTCAGTTCGCTTTCCGGGCTGAGGCCGTAACCGGATTTGATCTCCACGCAGGTGACGCCTTCCGCCAGCAGCGGCCGCAGGCGGAACAGCGCCTGCTCCAGCAGCAGCGCTTCGTCGGCCGCGCGGGTGGCTTTCACCGTGGAAATGATGCCGCCGCCCTGCGCGGCGATCTCGGCGTAGCTCACGCCGTTCAGCCGCTGTTCAAACTCGCCGCTGCGATTGCCGCCGAACACCAGGTGCGTGTGGCAGTCAACAAAACCGGGGGTGATGATGCCGTCGTCGAATTTCACCGTTTCGTCCGCGATCAGGCCGGACGGCAGCGCCGCATGTTCGCCAATCCAGACGATCTTGCCGTCGCGCACGGCGATCGCGCCGTCGGTCAGGGTGTGATACTTGCCGTCGCGCATGGTGACGATATCGGCGCCGTGCCACAGGCTGTCACAGTGAATCTCAGACGTCATTGCTTTCCTCCGCCGGAGCCGCAGCTCCCACATGGTTGTATATACAATTAAAAACAACCTAACGCATTCATCGGGATGTCACAAGGGGCGGGCGAAATTTTGTTATCAGGATGTGATCGATAGCGGAGATGCGGGCGCAGGGCGCGCCCGCCGGGGATCAGACTTCGCTGGTGAAGCGGCCGAACAGTTGATAACGGCTGCCGGGGTACAGCAGCCGGGCCGAGGTCACCACGGTTTTGCCGGACCAGGTGCGGCGATGGATCAGCAGGCCGGGTTCGTGGTCCTCCAGCTGCAGCAGCTCGCGCTCGCGCCGGGTGGGGATCACCGCTTCGACGATGTGTTCGCCGGCGGTCAGCGGCGCGGCCTGCGTCAGGTAGGTGTAAGGCGTGACGCGGTCGAAATCCTGCTTCAGGTAGTCCGGCGCCACCAGCGGGTTGACGCAGCGGTCTTCCACCTGCACCGGCACGTCGTTTTCGTAATGCACGATCTGCGAGTAGAACAGCCGTTGGCCGGGTTGAATGCCCAGCGCCGTCGCTTCTTCCTCGCTGGCCGCACGGGCCTTCAGCTCGAGGATTTTGCTGCTGTGGCGATGACCGCGCGCGGCGATCTCATCGGCGATGTTGTGCACTTCCAGCAGCGCGGTATGCGCCTTGGCTTCGGCGACGAAGGTGCCGACGCCCTGCATGCGGATCAAAAAGCCTTCGCTGGTCAGCTCGCGCAGCGCGCGGTTGATGGTCATGCGGCTGACGCCCAGTTCCGCCACCAGTTCACTTTCGGAGGGCACGCGCTGGTGCGGTTGCCAATGCCCCGCACGGATTTGATTCACGATCGCCTGTTTGACCCGTTGGTAGATCGGGGCGGGGGCATCGCTCATTGCAGCCGCCAGTTGTAACACGGTCTGTTGTTCAGCCACGACGTTAACCTCGTCAAATAAAAAAATAATAACACCAGTTTACTGTTGATGTCGGCGTATGTATATGTATATACAACTAGTGGCCGTCGCGCCAGAAACTTGCCGGCGGCCGCCAAAAATTCCCGAAGGCGCGCCATCGCCGCGCCTCATTCGCCGTTACACCAACAGTGGAATACTGCCATGCCTGCTTATTTTGCCCCACGCGCTTTGCTCCCTGAGGGCTGGGCGCATAACGTCCGGCTGGACGTCGATGCGCAAGGTTATCTGACTCAAGTTACCGCCGACGCTGAGCCGCAAGGTTGCACCCGGCTGCACGGCGACGCGGTGCCGGGCATGCCGAACCTGCACTCCCACGCTTTCCAGCGCGCGATGGCCGGGCTGGCGGAAGTGGCGGGCAACCCGCAGGACAGCTTCTGGACCTGGCGCGATCTGATGTACCGCCTGGTGCAGCGCCTGACGCCGGAGCAGGTGGAGGTAGTCGCCCGTCAACTGTATATCGAAATGCTCAAGGGCGGATACACCCAGGTGGTCGAATTCCATTATCTGCATCACGACGCCGACGGCAAGCCTTACGCCGATCGCGGTGAGATGACCGGCCGCCTCAGCGAGGCCGCGCATCAGGCCGGCATCGGCATGACGATGCTGCCGGTGCTGTACAGCTACGCCGGTTTCGGCGCGCAGCCGGCTCAGCCGGGGCAGAAACGTTTTATCCAGGATACCGAAAGCTATCTGCACCAGCAGCAGGTGATTGCCCGCCAACTGGTGGATCGTCCGTTGCAGAATCAGGGGCTGTGCTTCCATTCGCTGCGCGCGGTGGAGCTGGGCCAGATGCAGCAGATTTTGGCCGCGTCGGATCGCACTTTGCCGGTGCATATTCACATCGCCGAGCAGCAAAAAGAGGTGAACGACTGCCTGACGTGGAGCGGGCAGCGCCCGGTGGCCTGGCTGTATGACCATCTGCCGGTCGATCAGCGTTGGTGCCTGGTGCATGCCACCCATCTGGATCGCGACGAGCTGGAAGCGCTGGCGCGCAGCCGCGCGGTGGCCGGGCTGTGCCTGACCACCGAAGCCAACCTCGGCGACGGCATCTTCCCCGGCGACGCTTACCTGCAGCAGCAGGGGCGCTGGGGCATCGGTTCCGACAGCCACGTTTCGCTCAACGTGGTGGAAGAGCTGCGCTGGTTCGAATACGGCCAGCGGCTGCGCGATCAGCGCCGCAACCGTCTGACGACGCCGGAACAGTCGGCGGTGGGCGATGTGCTGTACCTGCAGGCGCTGCAGGGCGGTGCGCAGGCGTGCGGCGCGCCGATCGGCCGGTTGCAGAGCGGCTATCGCGCCGACTGGCTGGTGCTGGACGGCGACGATCCGTATCTGGCGGCGGCGCCGGACGCCTCGATCCTCAACCGCTGGCTGTTCGCCGGCGGTAAAGAGCAAATTCGCGACGTGTTCGTCGGCGGCCGGCAGGTGATCGAGCAGGGGCGGCACGCGCTACAGCAGCAGAGCGGCGCCGAGTTCCTGCAGGTGCTGAAAACCTTTCAGCAGGAGGCGTAATGAGCCTGACCCGTTTTAGCTTCGCCGCGCTGCCGGTCAGCCCGTGGCGCAACGGCGGTGGGGAAACCCGTGAAATCGTCAGCTGGCCGCCGGGCGCGCAGGATTTTGACTGGCGCGCCAGCATCGCCACCATCGCACAGGACGGGCCGTTTTCCGCCTTTGCAGGCATCGATCGTTCGATCACGCTGCTGGAAGGCGACGGCGTGCGGCTGTTCAGCGCCGGGCATATCGACCATCAATTGGCGCGCGTCGGGGAGCCGTTCGCGTTCTCCGGCGACGTGGCGCTGGAAGCGACGCTGCTGGGCGGCGCCAGTCAGGATTTCAACATCATGACGCGCCGCGGCCGGCAGGCGGCCGAGGTGCGGCGCAGCACGGCGCCCGTCACCCTGCCGTCCAACCGGGCGGGCGTGCTGTATGTGCTGAACGGGGTCTGGTCGCTGCCGGGGGGCGGCGAACTGCGGGCGCGCGAGGGCGTCTGGTGGGCGGCGCAGGCGGCGGGCGGTGAAGTGGCGCCGCTGACGGCCGACGGCGCTCTTCTGTGGGCGAACATCACAGCCTGCTAACGCAGAGTAGAGTCCTGCGCCCGGTTATGGGATTATTCACTTTTCCCCATTAATCATAAAGAAGGGCGCATGGCTTCGCTGAAAGACGTCGCAAAACTTGCCGGAGTCTCGTTGATGACGGTGTCCCGCGCCATCAATGAACCCGGCAAGCTGCGGCCGGAAACCTACCGCCGCGTCAAACAGGCTATCGATCAGTTGGACTACGTGCCGGATCTGTCGGCGCGGCGTATTCGCGGTGACGGAAATCGCGTGCAGACGCTCGGGGTGCTGGCGCTGGACACCGCCACGACGCCGTTCTCGGTGGAAATGATCCTGTCGATTGAGAAAACCGCGCGCGAGCGAGGCTGGAACAGCTTCGTCGTCAACCTATTTGCCGACGACAACGCCGAACAGACCGTCGATCTGCTGCTGGCGCATCGTCCGGATGGGGTGATCTTCACCACGATGGGGCTGCGCGAGGTGACATTGCCGGCCAAACTGCTGGACAAAAAGCTGGTGCTGGCCAACTGCGTCAGCCCGGCGCATTCGATCGCCAGCTACATTCCTGATGACGAGCAAGGGCAGTATGACGCCACGCGCGCGCTGATCGCCAAAGGCTATCGCGCGCCACTGTGCATTCATTTACCGGCGGATACGCTGGCGGCGGGCCTGCGCCGCCGCGGTCTGGAACGCGCCTGGCGCGAAGCGGGGCGCGATGTTGAACAGCTGCGGCAGTATCATCTCGATCTGAGCGGCGGCGATCAAAGCTATCGCGACTGCGTCGCGCTGCTGGAGCGGCATTTCTCTGCAGGACGGCGCGATTGCGATGTCGTGGTGTGCGGGAACGATCGGATAGCCTTTCTGGTGTATCAGGTATTGCTGGCGCAAGGATGGCGGATACCGCAACAGGTGGCGGTGCTGGGTTACGACAATATGGTCGGCACCGGCGAGCTGTTCCTGCCGGCATTGACGACGGTGCAACTGCCGCATTACGAGCTGGGCCGCCTTGCGGCGCTGCATGTGATTGAGCAGCGGGAGCAGCGTGAGACGGTGAAAGTGCCTTGCCCGCTGTTGGAGCGGGGTTCGCTGTAAGCGCACCGGGTGCGTCGCTGCGCGCCCGGTGCTCATACCCATTATCCCCAGATGCTTGCCAGCCGCCATCCCGTGATGGGCTCGAACTGTGCCCGGCCGCCTGCGGCGAACAGGCTGAGGTGGCGCTCGCCCGCCGTCGGGTAGATACGGCTGGTCAGGCAGGCCTGGCCCTGATTGACGAAGATCTCCAGCGATGAGCGGTCAATAAAGATCCGTAGTGACAGGGTGTCACCTTCCGGCAGCGGCACGCTGCGGCAGGTGCACAGGGCGGGGTTGTCATGAAAACGTTCCAGCACCAGCCGGTGCGCCTGATTGTCGACGAACAGGCGAGCCGCATTCCCGATGGCCAGCCCGTAACGCTCGGCGTCGCTGTCGGCCGGTCTCAACGTCAGGGTGAGTTCCTGCACGTCGTCCGCCAGCGGCAGATGCTGATTGGTCAGCGTCTGTGCCAAAAAGGTGTGCGATTCTCGCCGCAGCGCCGCCAGTTCACGCGCCGGGTTCATGAGGACGCTGCCGTCGGCGGCCAGCGTCAGCTCGCGCGGCAGGGTGAAGGCACCGGCCCAACGGTGCGCTTTGCTGGGCATCGGGGATTCCCACATATCCATCCAGGCAAACAGCAGCCGACGGCCGTCGGCGGCGGTGAAGGTCTGCGGCGCATAGAAATCGTGGCCGGCATCCAGCTCGCAGAAGGGTTGGGTCACCCTAAAGTCGCTGTCAGGCCGCCAGTGGCCGAGCAGATAGCCGCTCTGGAAGCGATTGCGGTAGCGGTAGCCCTGTGCCGCCAGCCCCTGCGGAGAGAACAACAACAGGTGTTGTTCCCCCAGCGGGAAGAAATCCGGGCATTCCCACATATATCCTTGATGCGCCGCCTGCGCGCCGGCCAGCACCCGATCGAAGCGCCAGGCGCGCAGGTCTGCAGAACGGTACAGGCGCACCTGGCCGAGACCGTTTTCTTTGGCGCCGACCACCAGCCACCATTCGCCGTTCTCGCGCCAGACTTTCGGATCGCGGAAATGCTGAATGCCGTCCGGCGGGGCCAGCACCGGCCCATGTTTAACGAAGCGTATGCCATCTTCGCTGGTGGCCAGACATTGCACTTCCCGCACCTGGCTGTCGTCGCCGCGTTCGCCCAGCCACACGTGGCCGGTGTAAATCAGCGTCAGCACGCCGTTGTCATCCACGGCACAGCCGGAAAAACAACCGTCTTTGTCATAGGGCGCATCGGGCGCCAGGGCGATGGGCTGGTGCTGCCAGCGGATCAGATCGCGGCTGGTCGCGTGCCCCCAGTGCATGGGCCCCCAGTGTTCGCTGTAGGGGTGATGTTGGAAAAAGGCATGATAGACGCCGTCAATACAGATCAGGCCGTTGGGATCGTTGATCCAGCCGGCGGGCGGCGCGAGATGGAACTGCGGGTAGTATTCGTCTCGGCGCTCTGCGCGCAGGGCTTCGACCGCATGGTCGGCTTGAGCTAGGGCAGTGTTCATTGGACAGACTCGCTTGATTTAATGGCGGATTGAAAGGGGGCTGCACTGGCGGAACGTTCGCCGCGCAGCAGGAAACAGGAGACAAGCGTCGTGGCGGCGACCGCGCATCCCATCAGCAGATAGGTGTCGGCAAAGCCGATGCGGTCATAACCGTAGCCCGCCAGCGGCGACAGGAAGCTGGCCATCACCTGGGTGATGAACTGAAAGCCTACCAGGTAAAGCGTTGAGGAGAGGCGACTGTCGAAGCGGCTGGCGATGTATTTGAAGATAGCGATCAGCAGGATCGGCAACTCTACGGCGTGCAGCAGTTTCATGGCGGAGATCATCAATGCGCCGCTGACCAAGCCTGAGCCGAACATGCGCAGCGCCATCACGCCACCGGCCAGCAGTAGCCCCTGTTTGGCGCCGATGCGGTTCACCAGCAGCGGCGCCAGGAACATACCGCCGGCTTCGAGGAAGACCTGCAGCGAGTTGAGGAAGCCGTACATCTCGTTGCCCTGTTCGCGTGAAGCGAACTGCGAAGCGAAGTAGACCGAAAATTGCTGATCGAAAACGTTGTACACGCTGATACCGAGCACAAACACCACCAGCGCCCAGAAGCCCGGCATACGCAGCAGCGCCAGCGCATCCTGCAGCCGCAGATTTTCCGGTTTGCCGAACGCCAGGCCGGCCATGGCGTTCGGCTTCAGCTCGCGCACCTGGCTGAGCAGCAACAGGAATACCACGGCGGCGGCGGAGGCCAGCCAGAAATTGATGTTCGGATCGATATTGAAGATAAAACCGGCCAAAAAGGTGGCGCTGGCCCAGCCGAGCGATCCCCACATGCGGGCGCGGCCGAATTCGAAACCGCTGATGCGGCTGACTCGCTCGGTATAAGATTCCAGCGCGCCGATGCCGGCGAAGAAGGTGGCGCCGATAAATACCCCGCCGACCAGCGCGCCGAGCGGCAGGCTGCTCGCCAGCAGCGGGGCGTAAACGTAGATAAAGAACGGACCGGTCAGCAGCAGCATCACGCCGAGAAACTGCAGCAGGTGCTTGCGCAGCCCAAGTTTGTCCTGAATAAACCCGTACAGCGGCTGGGCGCACAGCGCCACCAACGAGATAGCGGAGAAGATCAGGCCGGTCTCGGCACCTTTCAGGCCGATCTTCTGATTCAGCCACAGCGATATCAGCGAAAAGCTGGCAGACCAGGTGAAGAAAAAGAAGAACAGCAGGCCGCTGAGCAGCACGTAATATTTTTTAGTTTCGCGGTTCATGGGTAGGGCCCCGGTGAGTGAAGTTAGTTCTATTGTTAACGTTAACTCACAAAGGGATGAAGCCAGCAGATATCACGCATGCGATGTTAATCACAAAAGTTAACGTTAACATTTATGCCTTGTGATCGAGGTCACGGGTTGGCAAGGGGGCGATATGCCCCCGGAGGATTAACGTTCGTTCAGCGAGCGCAGATGGTCGTCGCGGCGCAGCGTCATCAGCGCAAACAGGCTGACCACCGAGGTGGCGACCACGTAGTAGGCGGGAATGTCGATATTACCGGTCTGTTTGATCAGGCCGGTGATAATCAGCCCGGCCGAGCCGGAAAACACCGCATTGGACAACGAGTAAGCCAGCCCCAAGCCGGTATAGCGCACCCGGGTCGGGAACATCTCCGCCAGCATCGCCGGGCCGGGGCCGGCCAGCAGGCCGACCACTGCGCCGGCGATCATGACCGCCAGCCCTTTGGCCCACAGTGAACTCTGCGCATCCTGCAACAGGTGCAGCAGCGGGAAGGTGAACAGGATCACCGCCGCCACCGCCGTCAGCATCACCGTTTTACGCCCCAGTTTGTCGCTGACAATGCCCGCCGGCAGAATGGTCAGGGCGAAGCCGACGTTGGCGAGCACCGTCGCCACCAGCGCCTGCTGGAAGGTGGCGTGCAATGAGGTTTGCAAATAGGAAGGCATCACCACCAGGAAGGTATAGCCGGCGGCCGACCAGCCCATCATGCGGCCGATGCCGATCAAAATGGTTTTCACCACGCCGCCCAGCTTCGCTTCCGGCGGCGCGGCGGCGTGTTCCGCATGTTGCTGCGCCTGGGTGAACGTGGGCGTTTCCTCGAGCTTTAGCCGCAGCCACAGCGCCACGGCGCCCAGCGGCAGCGCCAGCAGGAACGGAATGCGCCAGCCCCAGTCATGCAGTTGCTGCACGCTGAGCAGCGCGGCCAACAGCGCCACCAGCCCGGCCCCGGCCAGCAGGCCGAGCGCGACGGTCAGCGATTGCCAGGCGCCGAACAGCCCGCGCTTGCCCTTCGGGGCGAACTCGGTCATCAGCGACACGGCGCCGCCGAATTCACCGCCGGCGAACAGCCCCTGAAACATGCGCAGCAGCGTCAGTAGCAGCGGGGCGGCGACGCCGATCGAGGCATAGGTCGGCATGACGCCGATCAGCGCGGTGGCCAGCGTCATCAACAGCAGAACCGCAATCAGCGTTGGGCGACGGCCGATGCGATCGCCGATGCGGCCGAATATCACTGCGCCGATCGGCCGACAGAAAAACGCCAGCGCGAAGGCGGCGTAGGTGAGGATCAGGCTGGTGATTTCGTTTTCACCCTGCAGCGTGAAAAAATTGGCGGCGATAACGGTGGCCAGGAACCCGTACACCCCGAACTCATACCATTCGATAAAGTTGCCGACCGAGCCGGCCAGCAACGCCTGACGCGAGCGGCGCGCGTCGAGAGTCTGTTGATTCATCCCCGTTCCCATACTTTTGAATTATTGTTCGTCAGTTCTAAATTTATACGACAAAACAATCAATTGATTTCAGCGGGAACTGTGAGGCGCTCAGCGCATGCTGTCGATACGCCACCATTCGGGGCAAACATCGGCGAACGCAGTGGATGGCGGAAGAGTGAAAACAAAAAAGGGCCGACGAATCGGCCCTTGAGCGGGGGAATGCCGTTACCGTTTAGGCCCGGCGTTCACCAATTTTTCACCCGCCGGGGTGACGGTATATTTGGCGAAGTTATCGATAAAGCGCTGCGCCAAATCCTGCGCTTTCTCCTGCCACAGCGACTCGTCGGCGTAGGTTTTGCGCGGATCGAGGATCGACGGATCGACGCCCGGCAGCGCGGTCGGCACGTCCAGCCCGAAGATCGGCAGCGTGAAGGTCTCGGCCTGCTCAATGTCGCCATTCAGAATGGCGTCGATGATGCCGCGCGTATCTTTGATCGAGATACGTTTGCCGCTGCCGTTCCAGCCGGTGTTGACCAGGTAAGCCTGGGCGCCGGCGGCCTCCATGCGTTTCACCAGCACTTCGGCATACTGCGTTGGGTGCAGCGTCAGGAACGCAGCGCCGAAGCAGGCGGAGAAGGTCGGCGTCGGCGCGGTGATGCCGCGCTCGGTGCCGGCCAGCTTGGCGGTGAAGCCGGACAGGAAATGGTACTGGGTCTGCTCCGGCGTCAGGCGCGATACCGGCGGCAGTACGCCGAAGGCGTCGGCGGTCAGGAAGATGATCTTGCGCGCATGGCCGGCTTTGGACACCGGTTTGACGATGTTCTCGATGTGATAAATCGGATAGGAAACGCGGGTGTTCTCGGTCTTGCTGGCGTCGTCGAAGTCGATGCTGCCGTCGGCCAGCACGGTGACGTTTTCCAGCAGCGCATCGCGGCGGATCGCCTGAAAGATTTCCGGCTCCGCCTGCGGCGACAGCTTGATGGTCTTGGCGTAGCAGCCGCCTTCGAAGTTGAACACGCCGTCGTCGTCCCAGCCGTGCTCGTCATCGCCGATCAGCTGGCGCTTCGGATCGGTGGAGAGGGTGGTTTTGCCGGTGCCGGACAGGCCGAAGAACACCGCCACGTCGCCTTGCTCGCCGACGTTGGCCGAGCAGTGCATCGAGGCGATGCCCTTCAGCGGCAGCAGGTAGTTCATGATCGAGAACAGGCCTTTCTTCATCTCGCCACCGTACCAGGTGCCGCCGATCAGCTGCATGCGTTCCGTCAGGTTGAAGGCGACGAAGTTCTCCGAATGCAGCCCTTGCTGCTGCCAGTCCGGGTTGGTGCATTTGGCGCCGTTCAGCACCACGAAGTCCGGCTCGAAGTCCGCCAGTTCGGCGTCGCTCGGGCGAATAAACATGTTTTTCACGAAGTGCGCCTGCCAGGCCACCTCGGTGATGAAGCGCACTTTCAGGCGCGTGTCGGCGTTGGCGCCGCAGAACGCGTCCACCACGAACAAACGCTTGCCGGAGAGCTGGTTGCCCACCAGCGTTTTCAGATGCTGCCAGACCTCCGGGGAGAGCGGCTGGTTGTCGTTCTTGCCGGTGCCGTTGTCGGACCACCAGACGGTATCGCGCGTGGTGTCGTCGCGCACGATGTATTTGTCCTTCGGCGAACGGCCGGTGAACTCACCGGTCGCGACGTTGACCGCGCCGAGTTGGGTGAGGGTGCCGCGTTCCAGCGGCGGCAGGTCGGCGCGGGTCTCTTCGGCGAACAGCAATTCATAGCTGGGGTTATAGACGATGTCGGCGGCCTGATGGATGCCGTAGCGAGCGAGGGTTTGTGGGGTAACAGCGCGTGAAGACATATTCTACTTCCTTATGAGTCATATTATGCCTCTTTCCCGTGCGGTGCCGCGCGCAGGATTAAGGTTCGGATCAAGCTGACCGGATTCAGCTAATGCGTTTCCGGTTCTTTATTAATAAAACAGGGGGCTTTTTCGCCCTCCTATAGCATAGCAGCGAATTTAAGCCTGCTTACTTTAATTACAAAATGCTGACGATAATTAATTAAAACCAACCTTGGCGGAGGGTCACAATATTGAATTTCGCCGGCGTAATTTAGTTTTGCATTTTTATTTTTTATCATATCGTCAGGGCTGTCTACTGTTTTATTTCTTATTAGAAAAAGCGAAATCCACAATAGGATTTTTCGTAATCATTTGTTTTTTCTTGGCTATGGCAGGGCTGTTGCGCCAGGTGAATCTAACCGTACTGTACGCTTGTCAGCAGGGTGAATAATGAAACAGATAAATGCAGAACTGGTCTGTGATAAAAATGCGGCATCGTCCGAATCCTCAGGATTAATTAATCAACTTCGTCAAATAGATATCGGTGCGGTGCCGATCGCGTTGTTTATCACGATTTGCGCGATCGTGGCGATTTCCGCCTACGCCAACTTCCTGCCGAAGAATATGATCGGCGGCCTGGCTGTGATAATGACGCTGGGCTTTGCGCTGGCGCAGTTGGGAAAAAGCATTCCCGTGCTGCGCGATATCGGCGGGCCGGCCATTCTGTGTTTGATGGTGCCGTCGGTGTTGGTCTATTTCAATGTCTTCCAGCCTAACGTCATGGGCACCGTTCATCTGCTGATGAAAGACGCCAACCTGCTCTATTTCGTCATCGCCAGTCTGGTGGTCGGCAGCATTCTCGGCATGAACCGGGTGATCCTGATTCAGGGGATGATTCGCATGTTTGTGCCCTTGGTGGTCGGTACGGTGACGGCGGTGATCACCGGGCTGCTGGTGGGCAAGCTGTTCGGCTTTACCTTTTATCACACCTTCTTCTTCATCATCGTGCCGATCATCGGCGGCGGCATCGGCGAGGGGATTTTACCGCTGTCGCTGGCCTATTCGGCGATCCTGGGCTCGACGCCGGACGTCTACGTCGCGCAGCTGGCGCCGGCGGCGGTGCTGGGCAACATCTTCGCCATCGTGACCGCCGGGGTGCTGGCGCGCATCGGCATGCAGCGCAAGGCGCTGAGCGGCGACGGCATGCTGATCCGCTCGGCGCAGGAGAACGCGATGTTCGCCATCAAGGAGCAAAGCGGCAACGTCGATTTCCAACTGATGGGCGGCGGGTTGCTGGTGATCTGCGCCTTCTTTATCGTCGGCGGCCTGTTTGAACACATCGTGCATATTCCCGGCCCGGTGCTGATGATCCTGTTCGCGGTGCTGTGCAAATACTGCCGGGTGATCCCGGCCTCGATGGAGACCGGCGCGCACAGTTTCTACAAGTTCGTCTCCACCGCGCTGGTGTGGCCGCTGATGATCGGTCTGGGCATGCTGTTCGTGCCGCTGGAAAGCGTGGTGGCGGTGTTCTCGGTCGGTTATGTGGTGGTCTGCGGTTCGGTGGTGCTGTCGATGGGGCTGGTCAGTTTCCTGATTGCGCCTTACCTGAAGATGTTCCCGGTGGAAGCGGCGATCGTCACCTGTTGCCACAGCGGCCTGGGCGGCACCGGTGACGTGGCGATCCTGTCGGCATCGAACCGCATGGGGCTGATGCCGTTCGCCCAAATCGCCACGCGCATCGGCGGCGCTTCCACGGTCATTGGCGCGACGCTGCTGCTCGGTTGGTTAGTCTGAGTCCAGGGTTTCTTATGGATAGCCGGGGTTGGATTGCCCCGGTTTTTTATTTCGAGGACAGCCGCCCCCACAGCGTGATGAGCTATTTCAGCGAAAGCAACATCGGGCAGGACTTTAAAGGCGCGTACTCATCCGGGCCATTGCTCAACGACATCACGGCGATCCCGCATTTCTACGGCGCCAACATGCACACCCGCATCGGCGAGACGATCTACGGTTTCAATTCCAATACCGATCGCGACTTCCTCACCGCCACCGGCGGATTGGATCCGCGACTTCGTGCGCGGTGAAGACAAGATCGATCTGACGCTGTTCAACACCGGCAGCGATTTCCTGGTGAAAGTGGTGGGGCAGCCGCTGGATGCGGGTGATTTCGTGTTGGCGTAATGCAGGCAACAAAAATAGGGCGTTTTGGGCAAAAACCCGACAATTCCTATTAATTCCGTCATATTAGCGTGACATAGTAGCGCGCAGAAGGCCGGGCTTGCATACCTCGGGCTTCTGTCGGATCGCCAACCTTTTCGGTTGGCGATTCATTTTCCGCCTTTCAGCATGTTGATGGCGGCGCCGAGCAGGATGCGCCGTTCGATATCGTTGCTGTCCGCCAGCTGCCGCGCCAGATGTTTTTCCAGCGTTTCCACCGACAGCGCTTCGCCGCGATGGCGCAGCTGCATCACGCCGTCGCCGATCAGGCGTGCGACCTCATCCCATACGGGTTTAATCTCCTGTTCCGAGAACGTCATGGTCTACCTCGGTTGGTTGATTTTTGCCCAATGTAGCAGCTGAACTGCGGCTTCGCTACCGGCTGCCTAAAACAGGAAGCATAAAAAACAAGCCATCAGTATTTCTTCTGGTTTTTACGCTCAATACTTGCGGTGTCGAAAAGCAGGAGAAAACATCATGAACTGGGTCGAAACCTTTACGGAGTACTACCGCCTGAGCCGCACGGGTGAAACGCAGCATTGGCTGTGTCGCCGCTGGTTGCCGCAGGGAGAGGCGCGCTTGGCCTATTTGCGGGAGTTGCTGGAGCCGACCGCGCCGCGGCGGCGGTGAGCAGGGCGCCGGCGTTTGGCCGGCGTCGTTTCGCGGGATTAACCGAAGGCTATCGCCGCCCAACGCAACAGCAGCAACGCCAGGCAGATCAGCAGCAGCACCACCACCATTTTACTGAGCTTGGCGCCCATGCGTTTTGTTGCCACGTTGTTTCCCCTTTAGCTGAAATACCATCCACCGGCGAGGATGATGAGGAAAAGCGTCACTAACGCGACGCCGTTGAGTAAATCGCTGAAGGTATCGTCAGCATCGATGTCATTTTGCCGCATGTTGCCGCCTGGCGGTCGCCATTGGGTGAATAATGTTCACAGTATGCGCCCGACAGCGCGGCAGGCACAGCGAAGAACGGTAAAAACGCGTAAAGGCGGCGGTGGCGGAACGCGCAGTCGCGCTTGCGACGGATGCAGACGGCCGGCAATACGTTGTACTATCCTGTCTGCATTGATGCATTTTTCCTAAAGGTATAATCATGGCGACGGCAATTCCACAGAAATACGAGCACCTTGAGCGCTGGGCGTTCGGCGATACCGAGCAGCAGGCCGATGAAGTGGTGCAATTGATCCTCAATGGCACCAAAACGGCCACCTGTTCCAACCTCGACGGCGAGGGGATCCCGCAGGCCGGCGATCGGTTCCTGGTGGTGGACGGCAAGGGTGAGCCGGTCTGCGCGGTCGAGCTGACCGCGGTGGAAATGAAAACTTACGATCAGGTCGATGAAGCGCACGCCTTTGCCGAAGGCGAGGGCGATCGCTCGCTGGCGCACTGGCGCAAAGAGCTGCAGCGCTTCTTCGAAGAGTACGATCTGTTCTCGCCGGACATGACGCTGGTGCTGATGAATTTCAAAGTCGTCGACAAATTCTAATCTTATGCGCGCCGTTCCTTACGAGTGCCAGTGGGCCAGCCCGGAGCTGGCCGCCGATCTGATCGCCGGCCGCGCGACGCTGGCGCAAGACGAAAATTGGGCGCGCAGCGGCGCCCGCGATCGAGCGGAGTACGTCGAGTGGGCCAATCACGTGTGCGGCATGGCCTGTCTGAAAATGGTGCTGGGCCACCGCGACGGCGAAGCGCCGCCGCTGCTGGAGCTGGCGCGGCGCAGCCTGCCTTACGGCGCCTATGTGCGCGAAGGGGAGCGGATAAAGGGGCTGATTTACGCGCCGTTCGTCGAGTTCGTACGCGAGCAGTTCGCGCTGCAAGCGGAGGTGAAGGTGGGGCTGGAGGCCGCTGACGTGCCGGCGCTGCTTCAAGAATGCCGCTACTTTATCGCCTCGGTACACCCTTCCATTCGCCGGCCGGAGAGCATTCCGCCGCAGCGGGGCGGGCATCTGGTGCTGATCACCGCCGCCGATGCGCAAAGCGTGACCTTCCACAATCCTTCGGGCGACAGCCCGGCGACGCGCGAGCGGGTGCACCTGCCGCTCAGCCGCTTCACCCCTTTCTTTGCCGGCCGCGGCATCGCCATCGCATAAAAAAACGCGCTGTTTCCGATGAAAACAGCGCGTCGTCAGCAGTTCTGATGCATTTTCATGCCAGCCGCATCACCCAGGCGTCCGCCTGCCGATCGTAGTGCTGCTTGTACAGCAGTGACTGTTTGCCGTCGAGGATCGCCGGAATGCTGGTGTGTTCATCCCAACCGTCCAGCTGCATGCACAGATCCGGATCGGACTTGCAGGGAATGCTCAGGGTGCCGGCGCGGTCGGCGCCGGCGTGAAGATGCGCGTCATCGACCTCGAAGCTGCCAATTTTTACGACGGTTTTGCTCATGGGAACTCCTTGCTCAATGGTGTGGTAGGAGGTTAGACCAGTGCGGCCATCGGTAAGAGCATAGCCAAATGAGCAAAAAATGCCACATAAAAATTACATTTTGGAAACAATTTCCACGGCGGCAAAGCACCGCGCCTAGTACTCCACCACAAAACTGAGATTGTCTTGATAGCTACCGACCGCCACTTCCGTCTGCGCCGCATTGACCGCCGCCTTATACGGGATGCTTTGCGCCAGCCCGGTGCCGGCGCCGCTCTGTTTGTTGGTGCTATCCCAAACGGTCGTCGTATTGGGCAAGTAAATCTGATACTGCATGAAATTGCTGGTGCCGCTTTTCATACGCCGCCAACCGGAGACCGGGTTATTGCCGTTGGTGAAATAGGTGTTGTATCCCTCGGTTTTGGTGCAGGTCAGGGTGATGCTCTGATTGACAGGATTGAACTGCCCGACCAACGCCATGCTGCCGAAGTTGACGTTGGGCGCGGTGCCGATCAGGCAGTCTTTGGTGATGGCGACGCTGACGCTGACCGTGCTGGCCTTGTTGACGCCGTCCCACCAGATGCACAGGCCGAGCACGCCGAGGCCGCAGATATGGTAGTTCCAGATCAGGTTGATGGTGTCGGTATAGGTGCCCGAACGCACGTTGGCGCCGGCGGTGGTTTTGATATACAGCGGAAAGTTGACGTTGGAGGAGATCAGGATCAACGACAGCAGGTTCAGCGAGCTGTAGTCAATGGTCTGCCCGATGCTGTAGGGATATTGATAGTTGGCGTCGGGATAGATCAGGTAGGCGATTTTATCGCCGGAACCGTCGGTGTTGGCGACCGCCATGCCGTTGGTGGTCGACGCAACCTTGACCGTGACGGTGTTCTGCGACAGCAGCGATAGCCCGAGGCCGGTGCAGTTGAGGCCGGCGGTGCCCTGGGCGTTGATCTGCCCGTTGTAGACCACGAAAGAGCTGCTTCCCGGTAAGGTGACGGTGCCGTTGGTGGTGGCGCAGTCGGCGAATGCGCGCTGACAGAACAGCAGCGAGAGGGTTAACAATAAGAAGGCTTTCAATCCCCGAAACATAGTGACTCTCCGTCGTTGAATTAGCGGCAGACAACCGGGCCGACGCGCTGGATGCCCTGAGGCTTCGCCAGGCTGAATTCCGCCTGACACGGTGGGCCGCCGTCGGCCGGGATCACGCTCAGCCGATTGTGCTGTTGCACCGGGTCGATATAGGTCATGCCATCCCAACCGACATAGCTTTGCTGATTGCCGCCAACCACCGCCACCTGGCTGCCGTTGGCCAACGGTTTGCCTTGCTCGTCAACCAGTTCGACGTCGGCGGCGGAGATGGGTTGGATGGGGAACTCAACCAGAAAACCGCTGTGATCGCGAATGGCGACGGTTTTCTCCACCGTCGGCAGCGCGACGTCGGCGGGCAGGCTGAGCGGATCAATCTGGAATTTCGCATGGTAGTAAGAGGTGACGGTCGGCACCAGTAAATAGCCCTGGGCGTCGGTCTTGCCGATCGGCTGGTTCTCATAGCTCACCGGAATGTTGGCGTATCCTTGCGTGGACACCAGCGCAAAGGCATCGTTGATGGTGTTGGTGGCGTACACGCCGCCGTTCATCGCCACCAGCGAACCGCTGATTTCTCCCCAGTGGTTGGTTTCATCGCGGGTGCCGTATACGCCCGCTCGGGCTTCGAGTCTGCGGGTGCGCCAGGTCAGATCGGCCTGGCGGTAATCGCCGCCGCTCGGGTTATTGGCGTAGGCCAGATTCCAGCCGAAACCGCCATCGGTCGGCGCGGCGCGGCTGTAGCTGACGCGTTCGCTCCAGCGGTTGTTGTTGTCGCGCGCGGCGCTGAAGCTGGCCGTGCCCCAGCTGTCGAACGGAATGGAGAGCTGCAGCTGGGCGCTGTAACCGCTGCTGCCGATTTCCCGGTTCAGCGAAGCGTACAGGCTGCTGTTGCGCCAAAGCGATACGCTGTAGGACAGGTTCACCAGGCGGGTTCGCTGAGCGATGGCGTCGCGGACGTCAAAATAACCGGCGCCGAGGTTGCCGAGCCGGCCCAGGCTGACGCTGCCGGTCAACTGATCGGTGCGGCGGCTCAGGCGGTAGTCGCTTTTATACACGGAAATGTCGCCAAAATCGGCGCTGCGCAGGATGCGTTGGGCGTTGAGGCTGAAACGTTGGTTGCTGTAGGTGTAACCAAAGCTGCTCTGATCGCCGTGGTTGCCGGCGTAGCGATAGACGGGCTGGGGATCCGGCTGTTGCAACGGCCTGCCGGTCAGCGGATCGTAATAGGTGGGGGATTGTATCGCCCATTCGCCGTTAAACGCTTCATCGCCGGCCTGGCTGACGCTGTAGGACGCGTTGAGAACCCCCCATTGCCCGACGCGAAGGTCGGCGCCGGCGCCGCCAACCGCCAACTCGGCTGCGCCTTCGGCGCGTCCTTCCAGGGTTAACCAATCAGTGACGCCGTAACGTAAGCTGGCGCTGCCGACCCATTGCCCGTAATCGGCAGAATTCAACCCGTAGTTGCGCCGCAGCAGGCCGGTGGAAATGCTGAAATCGCTCATGCCGGTCTGCAGCAGGTTGCTGGCCACGTAGAACGGCACCGTGGTGCTGACCTGGCGGCCGAGGGCGTCGGTGGTGACGACGGTGGCCTGACCCGCGCCATTAATGTAGGGCACGCTGTTGAGGGTGAACGGCCCGGGATTGATGTTGGTGGTGCTGTTTTTATAGCTGTTGATGTATAAATCGACGCTGCTGGGCAATGCCGCCTGGCCGGAAAATTGCGGCAGCGGGTAGGTGATAAGATCCGGGCGCACCGCGAAATTGCGCGCCAATTGCAAGCCGCCGATGCGCACGGCGCTGCTCCAGGGGAGCGAGCCGGTGGTAAGGTCACCGGCGATCACACTCAGCATCCGCTGGTCGTCGTTGAAACGCCAGTAGCTGTCGTATCGAATATAGCGCCCGCCATCGTCGTTCGGCCCGCCGTTAAACCCGCTGCGGTAGATGCCGGTGTTGGCGATGACGCCGAACCCGTCGAACAGCCGCTGTTCGCTCCACGCCGACAGGTAGCCCGGCCGGCCATTGCCGTTGCTTTGGCTGGCATAGATGTCGTAGTTGAACAGCAAACCCAGGCTGCTTTGCGCCGGCAAGCGCTGCAACGGTGAATGGGCGCCGATGGTTTGCTGCGGCAACCAGTCGTTGGGCACGTTGATCAGCAACTGCTGGCTCTCGCCGCTGTAGCTGACATCCACCTTCTCCAGCCGATCGACGGCGATCTCTTTCGCCTGCTTATCCGCTACCGGCAGCCCGGCGTCGAGCAGTTGCTGGGGTGTCATGTAGTAATGGCCGCCGCGGTAGTTGACCGGCACGACGTTGCCGGTTTGGCGCCCGTTGACGACCGGCTCCAGATACAGCATGGTGTCCGGCATGCTGACGGCGCTGGGCGGCGGCGGCAGATCGTCGCCGAGCGCAAACGGCAGCCAGCCGCCGGCCGCCGGCCGCCATGCTCAGCATGGCAAACGCCAGCGGCTTAAGGCTGAAACGCCGCGTCGATAGCCTCCCTGTCGGCTGCACCTGGGCCTCAATAAGACGGAATGGCTACGGGCTGTTTGTTGTCATTGACCGTGGCCATCAGTTTGCCGCTGCTGAAACCGCCGGCGGGCGGCAAGGCGAAGCGCATTTGCGAACCGGGCAGCACGTATCCCATCAGACCGGGATTCAGGCTGCGGCCTTGCAGCGTCACTTTCGACATGCGGGCATGCACTGCGCCTTGATTTCGCACCTCCAGCCAGCGTTCGCTGCTTTGCTGCTGTAGACGATAGCTGAGCTGAGGTTGGCTGGCGGTCGCGTAATCGCGCGGTTTTTCGCTGTCCTGTTTGGTCCAAATGCCCTTACCGCTGACGAACAGCGGCACCGAGTAGCGCATCTGGAATTTCAGCCCCATCTCCGCACCGCCGGGAGCGGCGCCCGACGACTGTTCTTTCACCGGTACTTCATCGACCAAAATGCGGTAGGCGCGCTCCTGTCCCGCCGCCGGGGCCGACTGTTTGATCAGGCGTATCAGCTGGCGTTTGCCTGGCGCGATCGACGCCACCGGCGGGCTGGCGATCACGTCGCTTTGGTTGCTGTAATCGTCTTTGCCGGCGGTTTGCCGCCAACCCAACACGCGAATTTGCATATAGACCGGTTTGCTGTCGCGATTTTCCAGCCACAGCGCGGTGGCCTGTTGTTGATCTTCAATCACCGGATCGATTGGCCAAATGAGAATGGAGGCCGCGGCCAGGGCGTGCTGCTGGCTTGCCAGGAGCAGGGCTGCCGTTAACGGCAGGCGGAAGGGTATGCGCATAACTCATCCTTATTGCAAAAAAACTTAATAAGTGACCGTCAACAAGACCGTATCGCTGTAAACGCCACTGGTGGGCAGGGTACTGGTCGAAAACAGACGGGCGTAAACCTTGATTTCTTGCGTGCTGCCGGTGGCGGCGACGGTCTGCGCCGCGCCGCCGTTGGCGCCATCCCCCCAAAGGGTGGCGTAGTTGCTGTCTTGATAAAGTTGATACAGCAGCGTTTCCGACGTGGCGGCGTTTTGTAATTTTCTGCCGCCGGCGATGGATCCGGTCACATGATTGCCGACGCCGAGGGCCAGCGTAACGCTCAGCCCCGGGTTGCAGCGAAACAGCACCGAACCGGCGCCGCTGCTGGAGACGACGCTGACCGCGTTGCTCAGCGAGGACAACTGGCCGAAGTTCAGGGTGCCGAAGGTGGTCACGTCGCTGACGCCGCTGCCCAATACGCAGCCTTTTACCACGGTTGCATTGACGGTGAACGGCTGGCTTTTGGTCAAGTCGTTGACGCCGGTATCGCTTTGGGCCGGGGAAAGCGGCAGGCAGAACAGCAAACCGCAAATGGAAGCGCGCATCGTCATTACCAATTGATCGTGACCTGTACCGTATCGGTGTAGCTGCCTGTCGGGGGCGTGGACTGCGCCGGAATCATGCCATAGACCGGCAGCCAGTTGTCCGCACCGTTGGCGGTTTGTGACACGCCCGTCAGATTGTCCCAAATGGTGCTGTGGGCGGCGTTGGTGTACAGGTTGTAATTCACCCGTTGGCCGGCCGCGCTTTGCAGGTAGCGGGCCGCGGTATTGCCGCTTTGCCCGCCGCCAAGCAGAACGCTGTAGCTGGTGCCGTTGGTGCATTTCACCCGAATGGCGCCGGCGTTTTGCTGCCCGGCGACGCTGGTGGCGGTGCTGAGAAAATACAGCGTGCCGAAATTCAGCGTGCCGAAGCTGACGTTGCCGCCTGAGCTGCTGCCGGCTTCACAGGCGCTGAGTAAGGTCGCGCTGACGCCGAGGGTCGCCGTTTTACTGTCGGCCAGCGCCAACAGGCTGCACGCCCATAATCCGCCGCAGCAAAGCGCGAGCCGCACCGTTACCAGGTGACCGTCATCGTGACGGTGTCGTTATAGGTGTCCGCCGCTGGGGTAGAACCGGCCGCCGGCACGCGGCCATACACGATCAGCGGAACGGCGGCGCCGGTGCCGGTGCCGGTCAGCGCGTTGGCGCCGCTGCCCCAGGCGGTGGTGCGCGCGGCATCCTGGTAAAGGTTATAGCTGATGAATGCGCCTGCGGTGCTGGCCATGCGGCGTTGGGTGCCTGACGTGACGTGGAGCCCGTTGTCCAGCGCCACCGTGTAGTCTGTGCCGGTGGTGCAGGTCAATGACAGCGTACCGGCCCCCCCTGCGCCGGTGGCGCTGGCGTCGATGATGTTGGCCAGTGAAGAGTAAGTGCCGAAGCTGATGGAGCCGAAGTCGTTGACGGAACCGCTGCTGTTGCCGCCCCCCACGACGCAACCGGCGCCGATAGTCAGCGTCACGCCTAGCGTGCCTTGAATGGTGCCTGCTGCGTTAGCCGCGCCGTTGGCGCACAGCAGGGTTGCTACCGAGGTCAATGCCATCAGAGTTTTTTTCATCTTATATTCCTTGCCGTATGAGAGAAAGCCCGCAAAGACGCCACCCAGAGGTGGGTTGAACGTATTCATTTAGCTGCACTTTAATTAATAGAATAAGAATCGGGAATTGTCTTGATGAAAGCGAGAAACTTTTTATTCCCATCCCCCGGCTGACGGGGCTTACAGGTGAGGTATACCGATAAATTGAAATGATTAGAATAATAACGAACGGTGATAGGAATATTATTGGCGTTATTTTATCGCCGGGGCGTTTTATTCCCCGGCGCGGTATCGTTTACAGGTGGAAATCCAGCGCGCCGTCGCGCACCAGCTCGCGCGGCAGGTTGTTCTTGATACGGCTACCGATGCGCTTGGCGATGCCCAGCGGCTGCCCTTGGTAGGTGACGATGCATTCATCGCCCGCCGGCGGCAGTTCCGGGTAGAGATCGCGGCCGTGATACCACTCCTGCGCCAGCGCGGCGTCCAGCTCGAAATGCGCTTTGCCGCCGGTGCCGGCCAGCGCGATCGCCGCCTCGTGCTGCCAACGGAAACCTTTAGGGAAACGCTCCGCCAGTTTGAGGCCGATGCGCGAGAAGCGCACCTTGCCGAACAGCGGTTCCAGCTCGGCCGGGAACAGCCAGATCTCTTTGTCGCGCTCCCATAGCCGGCCGTCATCGCCCCAGGTTAAGCCGGATGCGGCGGCGGCTTGGGCGACCTGCGCCGCTTCTTTGCCGGACAGCGGGCTGAACGGGAATTTACCGACTTTGTAGGTCGGCTTCGGCAACGGCGCCACGGCGCGCCGTTTGCGCAGGCGGGCGACGAAAAAGCCTTCGCTGTCGTAAATCTGCGGGAAGACGTGCAGGAAACCTTCGGCGGTCAGCGCCTTGTCGGCGCCGGGGAACAGCTCGCCCAGCGGCTCGATGCTGACCGCGTCGCCGTAGGTGTCCAGCAGCCAACGCACCACCTGCTGGTTTTCCTGCGCATTGAGCGTGCAGGTGGAGTAAACCATCACGCCGCCCGGCGCCAGCGCATGAAACGCGCTGTCGATCAGTTCGCGTTGGGTGGCGGCGATCTCGGCCACGCTTTCCGGCGACCAGTTGCTCATGGCGTCCGGATCCTTGCGCACCACGCCTTCGCCGGAGCAGGGGGCGTCGAGCAGAATGGCGTCGAAGCTCTCCGGCAGCGCGGCGCCGAACACCCGGCCGTCGAAGTGGGTCAGCGCGGTGTTCTTCACGCCGCAGCGGCTGATATTGGCGTGCAGCACTTTCACCCGGCTGGCGGAGTATTCGTTGGCGACGATGCCGCCCTGATTGCCCATCAGCGCGGCGATCTGGGTGGTTTTGGATCCCGGCGCCGCCGCCACGTCCAGCACCCGAGTCGGCGCCGCGCCGCCCGCGAACAGTGCGCTGACCGGCAGCATCGAACTGGCTTCCTGAATGTAGAACAGGCCGCTCAGGTGTTCGGCGGCGCTGCCCAGGCGCAGCTCTTCATCGTCGCGCTCGATCCAGAACCCTTCCGCGCACCAGGGAATGGGCTCCAGTCGCCAGTCGTAATCCTGCACCAGCGCCAGGAAATCGGCGACGCTGATTTTCAGCGTATTGACGCGCAGGCTGCGGCGCAGCGGGCGTTGGCAGGCGGCGATAAAATCGTCCATCGCCAGCTCGGCGGGCATGATGGCGCGGGTGGCGTCAAGGAAAGCGGGGGGCAGAAAAACGGTGGTGGATTTGGCCACGGGGCGAACTCTCAGGGTGCAATAAAGATAAGGGCGAGAGTTTATCACAAAGCGGAAAAAAACAGGGCCCGGCGATGCCAGGCCCTGAGGAAAATGCGAAATTTAATCGCGCGGAATGGCGGTGCCCCAGGTTTTCCAGTCCTTAGGCTCTTCCGGATTCAGCAGGAAGTGTTTGTTCGGCGTGGCTTTCGGCGCCAGCGGAATAGTCGGCGGCGTGGCGAAGGCGATACCGCCGCGGATGAACTGCTGGAAGGTGCCGCTCTTGATCACGCCGCCGGTCAGGCCGAACTGCAGGTTGTAACCCGAAGCCAGCCAGAACACGCTGTTGTTGCGCACCAGATGCTGATATTTCTTGCTGATGCGCAGCGCGACGTGCACCCGATCGGACATGGCGCCAAGGTAGAAGCCGGTGATGGTACCGACCTCTACGCCGCGGAACAGCACCGGCGTGCCGATCTGCAGCGAGCCGGTTTCGGCGGCGTCGAGCACTACGCTCAGGCCGTCGAGATAGCGCGAGTCGGTGATGCTGGCCTGCTGCAGCTCGAAGGTGCGCAGCTCGCGGCCGCGCCCCGGCTCCACGTTGATATAAGGCTGGAGCAGGGTATCGAGATTGCTGACGCCGGCGGCGGAGATCTCCGGCGAAACGATCGAGAAGCGGCTGCCCAGACGCGCGAAAGTGTGCACATATTCCGGATACAGCACCGCTTTGGCCAACACTTCGTTGCGCTCCGGCGCCAGCTGCAGCGACTCCACCTGGCCGACGTCGATACCGAGGTAGCGCAGCGGCATGCCCGCCGACAGCTTGCTGGCGTCGTAGGTTCGCAGCATGATTTGGCTGCCCACCGCGCGGGCGGCGGTTTCGCTGGCGTACAGCACGCGGTTGGCGCCCTTGTTGAGCGTCACGCCCTGCAGGTTGTCGAAGCTGATGGCGCCTTTCAGCGCGCGGTTAAGCGGCGAAGCCTGCACCGTCAGCCCGCTGCCGTTGAGCTGCACCTTGGCGCCGCCTTCGGCCCAAAAGATGCTTTCGCGGGTCAGCAGCTTGCGGTATTCCGGGCTGATGTAGACGTCAACCTCAAACTCGTTGGCCTTCGGCCGAACGTTGACGATCTCGCCCACCTGGAATTTGCGGTACAGCACCACCGAACCGGCTTGCACATCCGGCAGGCTGGTGGCGCTGAGGGTCAGGGTGGTGGAAGGGGCGTTGCCGACGATGCCTTCCTCGGCTTTTTCGCTGTTGGCGTACAGCGGGTATTGGCCGCCCGGTTCCCCCTTGCTGCCGGGAATAATGCGCACGCCGCCGTCCACCCATTCCTGGGCGCTGGCGCCGAGCACTTCCATGCCGTCGATGCCCAGCTTGACGTCGAGCCGGCTGTTGACCACGAATTTGCTGTCTTTGTGCAGCAGGCCGCGATACTGCGCGTCGATGGCGGCGGTGAACACCACGCCGCCGGCGGTCAGGGTGCGGCTCAGGATCTGGCCGACTTTCACGCCGTGCACCACCAGCGGTTGCCCAACGTCGATGCCGTAGCTTTGCGGCGCATTCAGCGTGACGGTCAGCACGCCAGGCTGCTGCAACAGCGTTTCGCTGCTGTCCAGCACGTTGAAGCGCTGCTGCGGCTCACCTTCGCCCGGCACCAGCTCCAGCGTGGTGCCGGTCAGCAGTTGGCTGAGCTTGGCGTCGTTGAGGCTGATGCGCGGGCTGCGCATCACGATGCGGGTGCCGCTGCGCATCAGATCGACCACCGAAGGATCGATGGTCAGTTCACCGACCACTTTGCTGTCCTGTTGCAACGTCAGCTTGGTCAGGGTGCCGACCTGCAGCCCCTGGTACATCAGCGGCGTGCGGTTTTCACTCAGGCTGTTGCCGCTCGGCAGATCCAGCAGGATATTGACGCCGCGCTGGCTGTGGGCCAGATCCGGATACAGGGTATAGCTCTGATCGCCCTTGGCCTGCTGGCCATCGGCCGGCGAATCGAAGGCGATGGCGCCGTTGACCAGCGCCGCCAGGCTCTCCATTTGCACCGTCGCGCCGGACAGGCTGAAATCGCCCTTGAAACCGGAGACATTCCAGAAGCGGCTGTTGCTCTTCACCAGGTTGGCGAAACGGCGGTCGATCAGCACGTCGATGGTCACGCCCTTGTTGCCTTCGCTGATGGTGTAGTCATACACCTTGCCGACCGGGATTTTACGGTAGTAGACCAGCGAGCCGCTGTTGAGCGAGCCGAGATCGTCGGCGTGCAGGTGGATCATCAGCTCGCCGGTGTTCAGGCGGTATTTCGGCTGGGTATCGAGCGCGGTGAAGTGAGTTTGCTCCTTGCCGCTGCCGGGCATCATGCCGATATAGTTGCCGCCGACCAGCGCATCGAGCCCGGAGACCCCGGCCAGCGAGGCTTTGGGCGTCACCAGCCAGAACTGAGTGCCTTCGCGCAGCGAGTCTTCCAGATCGCTTTTGATGCTGGCCTCCACCACGATGCTGCGCAAATCTTTGCTCAGGCTGATTTTCTGCACCGTGCCGACCTCTACGCCCTGATAGCGCACCGGCGTGCGGCCGGCGACGATGCCCGCCGCCGATTGGAAATCGATGGTGACGGTGGTGCCGCGCTCCTGGAAATTGTTATAGACCAGCCACCCGGCGATCAGCAGGGCGATGAACGGCAGTAACCAGAACGGTGAAATGCGGCGCTTGTTCTTGACCCGCGCTTCAGTCGGTGTAGTCGGCGTTTCCTGTTGCATGTGCATCCCAAATCAATCGGCTATCCAGCCACTCAACGGCAAGAATAGTCAAAATGACCGCCGAGCCAAAGTAAAACGCGGCCGGTCCCATAGTAAAAGATAACAGCTGGTCGCGGTTTACCAGCGACATCATCAAGGCGATAACGAACAGATCGAGCATCGACCAGCGGCCGATCCAGGCGACCAGACGCAGCAGACGAATGCGCGTCTTCAGGCTGTGCGAGGTTTTGAAGTGAATGCTGAACAACAGCGTGATCAGCACGATCACTTTGGTAAAGGGCACCAGCACGCTGGCGATGAACACAATGGCGGCGATCGGCACGTTGCCGGAGGTGGCCAGCGAGACCACGCCGGAGAATATGGTGTCTTCGAGGCGCACGCCGTTGGCGTAAATGATGGAAATCGGCAGCAGGTTGGCCGGTATCAACAGGATCATCGCCGCGATCAGCGCCGCCCAGGTTTTCTGCAGGCTGTAAGGCTGGCGGTGGCACATCGGCACGTGGCAGCGCGGGCAGCGGCCGCGCGCGTCGGGGTAGCCGGTATAGTGGCAGGACAGGCAAATGTGCAGCGCCGCCGGCGGGCCTTTCGGCTGTTCCTGCGGATAGTAACGCTCCCACAGCTGCTCCAGGTTGGCGTGGATCAGCGTCAGGATGCTGAGCAGGGTGAGCGACAGGTAGGCGATCAGCGCGCTGCCCGCCTGGATGTCGGCGTAATCCTGCACCTTGATCGCCGCCACCGCCATGCCGATCAGATAGATGTCCAGCATCACCCACTCTTTCAGCCGCTCCAGCATCAGCAGCACCGGCCGCAGGTTCATGCCGAGCGCGTGGCCGAAGCACAGGTACAGCAACGACAGCGCCAGCGTCAGCGGGGCGCCGATGGTGCAGAACGCCACCATGCTGGCGGTAAGCGGGTCGCCCTGACGGCTCATCTGCCAGATGCCTTCCAGCAAACTGGCGTCGATGCGCGTGCCGAGCAGGCGGATGCTGATCAGCGGTTCGGTGAAGGCGAACGGCATCAGCAGCAGCATGGCGATCGCCATGGCGGTCAGGCGCGTCATCGACCAGTCGCGGCCGTTCACCACCTTGGCGTTGCAGCGCGGGCAATAGGCGGCCTGGTTGCCGCTGAGCGGCGGCAGCACGAACAGCAGATCGCACTCGCAGCAGCGCTGGTGGCGCCCTTTGGAAAGGGGGGCGGTGATCGCGTGTATTTTCATCTTTGACAAGTAGCTGCCCTTGAGCCCGCCGGAACTGTCAGCGTAGCTGAAAAATAAACCGGCCGCGTCACTGGCGATCGGGCGCCGGACGGTAAAACGAGGTAAACCGGGATTCTGAGCGGCAAACATACCCCGAGCGACAGGGTTTTGTGAAGCAACAGATGATTAACCTTGTGGCTATACGCATTTAATGCTTATTTTATAGGGCCTAAGCTTTGGGCTTATGGCCATCTTCACTGTTTCAATGGTTATCACATGACAAAAGAACAATTCTACGCGGAATTAAAACGTGACCTGAGCGCGTTGCTCGGCGGGGAAACCAACTTTATCGCGGCGTTGTCCAACGCCAGCGCGTTGCTCAACGAGCGTCTGAATGACGTGAACTGGGTCGGTTTCTATCTGATGGATGGCGGCCAACTGGTGCTGGGGCCGTTCCAGGGCAAGATCGCCTGCGTGCGTATTCCGGTGGGCAAGGGCGTGTGCGGCACGGCGGTGGCGGAAAATCGCGTGCAGCGCGTCGGCGACGTGCATGCGTTCCCGGGCCATATCGCCTGCGATGCGGCCAGCAACGCGGAAATCGTGCTGCCGCTGGCGGTTGGCGGCCGAGCGATCGGCGTTTTGGATATCGACAGCACGGTTTATCAACGCTTCGACGAACAGGACGAAGCGGGCTTGAAAGCAGTGGTGGCGGGGCTTTGTGAGCAACTGGAACAGTGCGACAGTGCGAAATATGTGACTGTGGCGGCAAGTTGATCGACGGTTAACGTGGCAATTACCGATGGCGTCATTATAATGACGCCTGTTCATGCCTGTGGCTTGTTGGCAATACCGTTGTAATCAGGAAATTTCATGGAAAATCAACCTAAGTTGAACTCTAGTAAAGAAGTCATTGCTTTTCTTGCCGAGCGTTTTCCGCTCTGCTTTAGCGCCGAAGGCGAAGCTCGTCCGCTGAAAATCGGTATTTTTCAGGATTTGGTAGAGCGCGTGCAGGGGGAAGAGAATCTCAGCAAAACGCAATTGCGTTCTGCCCTGCGCCTGTACACCTCAAGCTGGCGTTACCTGTACGGCGTCAAAGTCGGCGCGCAGCGCGTCGATCTGGACGGCAATCCGTGCGGTGAACTGGAGCAGCAGCATGTCGATCATGCTCGCCAGCAGCTTGAAGAAGCCAAAGCGCGCGTTCAGGCACAGCGTGCCGAACAAAACGCCAAAAAACGTGAAGCCGCCGGTGAATCCGCCGATGCCGCGCCACGCCGTCCGCGCCCAGCCGGTAAAAAGCCCGCTGCACGTCGCGAAGGCGGAGCCGCGCCGGAGAACCGCAAGCCGCGCCCACAAACTCGCCCACAGCCAGCTCGTCAACCTCGTGCAGCAAAAGAGGAAAACCAGCCGCGTTATGCGCCAGTCACGGATATCTCTAAACTGCAAATTGGCCAGGAAATCAAAGTCAGAGCAGGCAAGAGCGCGATGGATGCTACCGTACTCGAAATCGCTAAAGATGGCGTACGTGTGCAGCTCTCTTCCGGTCTGGCGATGATTGTGCGCGCAGAACACTTGCAGTTCTGATACGGAGGCCAACCCAGGCATGAACAAATTCGTCAGATTAACAGCGATTGCAGGGCTGCTGTGGGCGGGTGTCAGTTACGGCGCGGAAACAGCCAACATCCGCATCGACCAACTGCCTCAACTGCAACAGGAACCTCAGCACGCTACGGTGAGTGAGCGCGTCACCTCGCGCTTCACTCGCTCTCATTACCGCCAGTTCGCCCTCGACGCGGAGTTTTCAGGCAAGATCTTCGATCGCTACCTGAACATGCTGGACTACAGCCATAACGTGTTGCTGGCCTCCGACGTGGCGCAGTTCGCCGGCAAACGCAATCAGGTGGGCGAAGAGCTGAAAACCGGCAAGCTGGACACCTTCTACGCGCTGTTCAATCTGGCGCAGAAACGCCGCTTTGAGCGTTACACCTATGCGTTGTCGTTGCTGGACAAGCCGATGAACTTCACCGGCAACGGCACTATCGATCTCGACCGCAGCAAAGCGCCGTGGCCGAAAGACAAGGCCGAGCTGGATAGCCTGTGGGATGCGAAAGTCACCTATGACGAGCTGAACCTCAAGCTGACCGGCAAGACCGACAAAGAAATCCGCGACACGCTGACCAAGCGCTATCAGTTCGCCATCAAGCGCCTGACGCAAAGCAACAGCGAAGACGTCTTCCAGCTGGCGATGAATGCCTTCGCGCATGAAATCGACCCGCACACCAACTATCTGTCTCCGCGCAACACCGAGCAGTTCAACACCGAAATGAGCCTGTCGCTGGAAGGCATTGGCGCGGTGCTGCAGATGGATGACGACTACACCCTGATCAACTCGATGGTGCCGGGCGGCCCGGCGGCGAAGAGCAAGGCGATCACCGTGGGCGATCGCATCGTCGGCGTCGGCCAGGCCGGCAAACCGATGGTGGACGTGATCGGCTGGCGCCTGGACGACGTGGTGTCGTTGATCAAAGGGCCGAAGGGCAGCAAGGTGCGCCTGGAGATCCTGCCGGCCGGCAAGGGCACCAAAACTCGCGTGGTCACCCTGACCCGCGAGCGCATCCGCCTGGAAGACCGCGCGGTGAAAATGACCATCAAGACCGTCGGCAAAGAGAAGGTGGCGGTGTTCGACATCCCCGGCTTCTACGTCGGCCTGACCGATGACGTGAAAGTGCAGCTGCAGAAGATGGCCAAGCAGAACGTCAAGAGCGTGATCATCGATCTGCGCACCAACGGCGGCGGCGCGCTGACCGAAGCGGTGTCGCTGTCCGGCCTGTTCATTCCGAGCGGCCCGGTGGTGCAGGTGCGCGACAACAACGGCAAAGTGCGTGAAGACGCCGACACCGACGGCGTGACCTACTACAAAGGCCCGCTGGTGGTGCTGGTCGATCGCTTCAGCGCCTCCGCCTCCGAGATCTTCGCGGCGGCGATGCAGGATTACGGCCGCGCGCTGATCGTCGGCGAGCCGACCTTCGGTAAAGGCACCGTGCAGCAGTACCGTTCGCTGAACCGCATCTACGATCAGATGCTGCGCCCTGAGTGGCCGGCGCTGGGGTCGGTGCAGTACACCATTCAGAAGTTCTACCGCGTCAACGGCGGCAGCACCCAGCGCAAAGGGGTGACCCCGGACATCCTGATGCCGACCGGCGTCGATCCGGCGGAAACCGGCGAAGCGTTTGAAGACAACGCCATGCCGTGGGACAGCATCAATGCGGCGACCTACAGCAAGACCGGCGATATGGCGCCGTTCGAGCCGGAGCTGCTGAAAGATCACCAGCAGCGCATCGCGCAGAATCCGGAGTTCCAGTACATCGCGCAGGATATCGCGCATTACAAGGCGCTGAAGGATAAACGCAACATCGTGTCCCTCAATCTGGCGGTGCGCGAGAAAGAGAACCACGACGACGATGCGACCCGTCTGAAACGCATCAACGAGCGCCTGGAACGTGCGGGCAAGAAGCCGCTGAAATCGCTCGACGATTTGCCGAAGGATTACCAGGAACCGGATCCGTACCTGGATGAAACCGTGCATATCGCGCTGGAGCTGGCTCATCTGGAAAAAGATCGGCCCGCTCAGCAGCCAACGCCGGCCAAATAAGGCCGCGTCCGGCAGGATGAAAAACGCACCCTCGGGTGCGTTTTTTTATGGTGACGCGAAGGCCTGCTTCCCTGCAGGGGGAATGGGGGCGGGCTTATGCGTCGCCTGACAAATTTATGGCAAAAAACCCTCCGCCTTACGCAACAATCGTTTACAATTTGCCAAATCCCGGTCGCGCGCCGTTTTTGTAAAGTTTCGTATTTTTAGTAGGTTAATGACGCGCGACTCTTGAAACTGTGACGAATGCCCATACGATCTAGGGTATCTTCGACAGCGTTTTGTTAACATTTATGAGGAAGTAAACATTTTATGATGCGTATAGCTCTGTTCCTGCTCACCAACCTGGCGGTGATGTTGGTTTTCGGGCTGGTGCTCAGCCTGACAGGAATCCAATCCAGTAGCGTTCAGGGCCTGATGATCATGGCCGGTCTGTTCGGCTTCGGCGGCGCTTTCGTGTCGTTGCTGATGTCCAAGTGGATGGCGCTGCGCTCCGTCGGCGGGGAAGTGATTGAACAACCGCGTAACGAAACCGAAAACTGGCTGCTGGAAACGGTGCGCCGTCAGTCGCAGCAGGCGGGCATCGCCATGCCGCAGGTTGCTATCTACCACGCGCCGGACATCAACGCCTTCGCCACCGGCGCGCGCCGCGACGCCTCGCTGGTCGCCGTCAGCACCGGCCTGCTGCAGAGCATGAGCCGCGACGAAGCGGAAGCGGTCATCGCGCACGAAATCAGCCACGTCGCCAACGGCGATATGGTGACCATGACCCTGATTCAGGGCATCGTGAACACCTTCGTCATCTTCATTTCGCGCCTGATCGCGCAGGTTGCCGCCGGCTTCCTGGGCAACCGCGACGGTGAAGGGGAAGGCAACGGCAACCCGATGATTTATTTCGCGGTGTCGATGGTGCTGGAACTGGTGTTCGGCATCCTGGCAAGCATCATCACCATGTGGTTCTCGCGTCACCGCGAGTTCTACGCCGACGCCGGCTCCGCCAAGCTGGTGGGCCGCGAGAAGATGATCGCCGCCTTGCAGCGCCTGAAAACCAGCTACGAGCCGCAGGAAGCGGGCAGCATGATGGCGTTCTGCATCAACGGCAAATCCAAGTCGTTCAGCGAGCTGTTCATGTCGCACCCGCCGCTCGACAAGCGCATCGAAGCGCTGCGTTCCGGCCAGTACCTGAAGTAATCGGCTGAATGAAAGGAAAACCCCGGCTCGCCGGGGTTTTTTTACGGCATGACGAAATCGCTTTTTCAGGAGGAGGATGCTGATTCAAGCGTCAGATTTCGCGATTTGAATACGGCCTTTCCGCCTCTCGCGGTACGCTAGCCGCTGCAGGCTACCATGCCTGACGCCTTCGCTTGCTTGGTTTGAGAAGCTCATGCTATATGCTTTGGCACCATAACGTCTGTCCCTGAGGCCCTATGAAAATCAACGCTCTTCCCTTGCTCGGCTGTGATGAGGCGCTGGCGCGCCTTACCATATTGGCGGGCGGCGTCGCCGATGCGTCTGCGGAGTTGTTAAACCGGAATGGTTACGATTCTGAACAGCCAGCTATACGCTGGCATTCAGGCGACCTGCACCTCCCATCGTTTTTCCCAGACGAGAACGACAGGCACGATTACGATTATCTGGTCGTAGAAGGAGATTTGATCGTAGAGGGGTGCATGGCGGTGTCACCCCAGCGGGAGGATGGCGGCATCATTGTGCTGGGGCGGCTGCAGTCGGATACGCTGATTTGTTTGGGCGAGCTGCTCGTGCGTGACGATGCCCGCATACGCCATGCCTATTGCAGCTCTGGAAACGACGGCGCGTTTGTGGTGGGGGGAAATCTGGCCGTGCTCACCCTGGTAGAAACGGGGGAATTTATCCATGTACATGGCGATCTCGACGCGCGATGTCTCGCTTCATTGCAGAACTTCGTTCAGGTTGACGGAGAGACGCGCTGCGACTGTCGAATCGACAGCGCGCAGTCCGCTGAACCGATCACGCGCATGTTCGCTTCAGACCTGCTGAAGGCCTTTGAGGGGGAGGATAACGACGGCCAACACATTGTTGGCTGGTATCCGGATGACGATGCCTATTTAGCGTGTTTGCAACAAGGCCGCAGCCCTTTGAGGAGCGGCGACTGACGCCAAGCGTATCACACCTGGCGCGGCGTGATTCAGGCCGGCCGCATTGCTGGAACCGCCGGCTTTAGAATCGATGGGGTTTCGGCTGTTTCTATGGCCGCTATTTCACCTCGCGGCTTGGCTGCGCCGTTTGCGCCGTCGATTGGGTGATGCGCAGGCTGCTGACCGCCGCCGCCAGAGTGGCGAACACGCCGGCCAGGACCAGCGATGCGTGGGTGCCGGAGGTGGGGAACAGGTTGAACATCAGCGCCACCAGCGCGGCCCCCGAGGTTTGCCCCAGCAGGCGAGCGGTGCCCAGCATGCCGCTGGCGCCGCCGCTGCGGTTACGCGGCGCGGCGGAGATGATGGTGTGATTGTTGGGCGACTGGAACAGGCCGAAACCGGCGCCGCACAGCACCATGCGCCAGATGATGTCCCCATTCGACGGGTCCGCGGGCAGCAACGCCAGCGAGAACAGCCCGAGCGCGAACACCGCCAGCCCAATGCAGCCCAGCAGGCCGGCGTGCACGCGCTCCACCAGCCGGCCGGCGATCGGCGCCATGACGACGATCGCCAGCGGCCACGGCGTCAGCAGCAACCCGGTCGCCACTTCGTCGCGGCCCAACGCGCTTTGCAGGAAGAACGGCAGCGATACCATCGCCAGCATCTGCGCGGCGAACGAGCAGATTGAGGTGCCCATCGACAGGGCGAAGATCGGGATGCGCAGCAGGTCGACCGGCAGCAGCGGAAATTCCTGGCGCAGCTGGCGGCGCACGAACACCGCGCCAATCGCCAGCAGCGCGGCGATCTCGCTGAAGATCAGCGTCAGGCTTTGGCCCTGGGCGAAGCCGCTGATGGCAGTGATCAGCAGGCCGAAGGTCAGCGCGTTCAGCACGGCGCTGGTGGGATCGAAACGGCGGTTATCGCTTTTTTGGCCGTTGGCCGGCAGAAACTTCATGCCCAGCAGCAGCGCGACGAGGCCGATCGGCAGGTTAATGGCGAACAGCCACTGCCAGGACGCGACCGACAGGATCGCCGCCGCCACCGTCGGCCCGGCCGCCGAGGAGCAGGCGACGATCAGCGAATTGATGCCCATGCCGCGGCCGAGAAAACGCTGCGGATAGATGATGCGGATCAGCGCGGTGTTGACGCTCATGATGGCGGCGGCGCCAAAGCCTTGCAGCACGCGGGCGATGGTCAGCGTGAGCAGCGAGTCGGACAGGGCGCAGAACAGCGAGGTGATGCTGAACACCAGCAGCCCGGCCTGATAGATGCGGCGATAGCCGATCAGATCGCCGAGCGACGCCAGCGACAGCAGAGAGACGGTGATCGCCAGCTGATAGGCGTTAACCACCCAAATGGAGCTGGCCGGGCTGGCGTTGAGATCGCGCGCGATGGTGGGCAGCGCCACGTTGGCTATCGCGCCGTCGAGCACGGATACGGTAATGCCGAGGGCGATGGCGAGGATCGCCCCATAGCGTTGCGGGACGGGGAGGCCGTCGGAACAAGGACGCATGTTGGTCTCAGCGGTATTTATTCAGGGGAGTATTATCATGCTAATCATATTCGCCCGTGATTGCATGCCCCTTGTCCGCTGAATTGTAAACGGCGGTGAGCGGGCCGGCGGTTATCCATTTGGCTTCAATCGCTTAGCGTTCAACTGCGTTGCGCGTCGCGATCTGTTCCGATTATACTGAAACCCTTGTTTAAATTTCCTGAAACAGAACCGTTAAGTAGGGTATTCGCCATGGCTAACGCAGATTCAGACAAGCAACCGGATGCCGTCTCATCCGTAATGAAAGTGTTCGGTATTTTGCAGGCGCTCGGCGATGAGCGCGAGATTGGCATTACTGAACTATCCCAGCGGGTGATGATGTCCAAAAGCACCGTCTACCGTTTTCTGCAGACCATGAAAGCGCTGGGCTACGTTTCGCAGGAAGGGGAGACGGAAAAATATGCGCTGACGCTCAAGCTGTTCGAGCTGGGCGCCAAATCGTTGCAGAACGTCGATCTGATCCGCAGCGCCGACGTGCAGATGCGCGAACTGTCGAACCGCACCCGCGAAACCATCCACCTTGGCGCCCTGGACGAGGACGGTATCGTCTATATCCACAAGATCGACGCGATGTACAACCTGCGCATGTATTCGCGCATCGGTCGCCGCAACCCGTTGCACAGCACCGCCATCGGTAAAGTGCTGCTGGCCTGGCGCGATCGGGATGAGGTGGCGCAGATCCTGTCGCAGATTGAATTTACCCGCAGCACCGAGCATACCCTGACCAGCGCCGCCGAACTGCTGCCGGTGCTGGAGCGGGTGCGTGAGCAGGGATACGGCGAAGATGCCGAAGAGCAGGAAGTGGGGATCCGTTGTATCGCGGTACCGGTATTCGATCGGTTTGGGGTGGCGATCGCCGGGTTGAGCCTCTCTTTCCCGACGCTGCGCTTTTCCGAAGCGGCGCGGGAGGAGTATGTGGCGCTGTTGCACGTCGCCGCCCGGCGCATCAGTGAACAGCAGGGCTATTACGACTATCCGTTCTGACCCTTCGCTTCCATGAACAAGGCGCTGCCATGGCAGCGCCTTGTGGCTATTTAACGCCCGGCATCAGCCGCTGCGAAATCCGTTCCAGCACTAACATCAGCAACAGCGTGGCCGCCACCAGGATCATGGTCAGCGTCGCGCCGTTGGCGATGCTGCCGCGATCGGTCAGGCTGAAGATAGTGACCGGCAGCGTCGCCCAGCTCGGCGGGTAGATCATCATGGTCGCGCCCAGCTCTCCCATCGACAGCGACAGGCTGAGGGCGAAGGCGGAGATCATATAGGGGGCGATCATCGGCAGGGTGACGTGGCGCAGGCGGAACAGCGGCGAAGCGCCCAGGCTGGCGGCGACGTTCTCGTAGTCGCCAGGCAGCCGGGCCAGCCCGGCCATCACGTTGCCGAAGGTGAAGGCGGAAATCAGCACGAAGTGGGCGACGGGCACGATCAGGAAGGTGCCGTTCATCTGCAGCGGCCCCTGGCTGAACGCCACCAGCACCCCGAGACCTATCGACACCGAAGGCACCGCGCTGGGAATGAAGAACAGCGTGCTCAGCAGGCGCTGGCCGCGCCCCTGATGGTGGCGCAGCGCCAACGCCGCCCAGGTGCCGCACAGCAGCGCGAACAGGCTGGCGCTGAAACCGATAGCCAGGCTGGCGACCAGCGCGTCCCAGGAGGCGCCGCCAAAGGCCTGGCGGAAGTGGCTGAGGGTGAAACCGCTCGGCAGCACGCCGTTCCACTGTTCGCTCAGGCTGGACATCAGGATCACCGCCAGCGGCAGGCAGAAGAACAGCGCGAACAGCGTGACCGCCAGCGTGCAGGTCAGGGTGCGGCCGGTGCGAGACCAAATCAACATCGTCAGTTCCTCAGCCCGGCGCGCGCCGCGGCGTAGCGGTAAAGGGAGAACAGCCCGAGCGACAGCGCGATATTCACGACGGCGATCGCGCAGGCGACGGCGTAATCCGACTCCAGAATCGCTTTGGAGTAGACCATCATCGGCAGCGTGGTGACACCCTTGGCGCCAATAAACAGCACGATGCCGAACTCATTGGTGGTCAACAGCAGGCACAGGCTGCCGCCGGCCAGCAAGGCCGGCAGCGCGGCGGGCAAAATCACCTGGCGCACCACGCGCCCCGGCCGGGCGCCGAGGATGCTGGCGGCTTCGAGCTGGCTGCGATCGATCTGCGACAGCGCCGCCATCAGCGGACGCATCACCAGCGGCGTAAACACGGTGATTTCCGCCAGGATCACGCCCCAGATGGAGTAAAGAAAGTCCACCGGCGGCAGGGTAAAACCGAAGGTCGCCATCAGCATACCGTTCAGCAGGCCGGCGGAGCCGTAGATAAAGGTGAAGGCCAAGGTGATCAGGAAGGTCGGCATGGCGATAAAGGTATCGATCACCCAGGCGATCAGCCGGCTGCCGGGGAACGGCGTGAACACCAGCAGCAGCGACAGCAGGGTGCCGAGCACCAGGCAGCCCAGCGTCGCCAGCAGCGCAATCTGCAGCGTGTTGAGCAGGGCACCGACAAAGCGTCGGGATTCGAACACCTGCTGCAGCGCGGTGGCGCTGAACAGCCCCTGATCGTCGGTAAACGCCTGTTTGACGATCAGCGCCAGCGGATAGAAAAACAGCGTCGCCAGCACCAGCAGCGGCAGCAGGATCCATAAACGGCGCGGTGAACGCGGCCGCCGGGCCGGGCGAATAAGCGTAGAGTCGGTCATGTCAGTCCTCGATCAGTACCGCGTCGTCAGGGGCGAAATAGAGCGGCACGCGCTCGCCGATCTGCGGCATCCGGCTCTGATGGGTGGTGACCACGCGCAGCGGGTGGCCTTGTGCGTCGAACTGCAGGTGCGTCAACTCCCCCTGCCAGTGAATATCGCGCAGCGTGCCGACGATGCAGTTGCTGCGCTGGGCATCGGCATCGAGCGCAATATGCTGCGGCCGAATGCACAGCAGTTTGTCGAAGCCGCGTTGTGCGCCGTAGGTGAAACAGCCGATCACTTTTCCGGCGCAGCTGACGGTGGTCATGCCTTGGCCGGCGGTGGTCTCCAGCGCGGTGGCCGGCAGCAGGTTGGCGCGGCCGAGGAACTCGGCGGCGAAGCGGTTTGTGGGATGACGGTACAGCGCGCGGGTCTCGCCGTGGGCGATAAGATGGCCGTCGCGCATGATGCCAATCTTGTCCGCCAGCGTCAGCGCTTCGCCCTGATCGTGGGTGACGTACAGGATGGTCAGCTCCGGTAGCTCGCGGTGCAGGCGGGCGATCTCTTCCACCATGCTGTGGCGAATCTGCGCGTCCAGCGCCGACAGCGGTTCATCCAGCAGCAAGACTTTGGGGCGCACCGCGATGGCGCGGGCGATCGCCACGCGCTGCTGTTGGCCGCCGGAGAGCTGGCTGGGATAACGCCTGGCGTAGGCGGACATGCCGACGATGGCCAGCGCCTCCTCGACGCGCTCGGCGGTGAGGCCGCGCGGCTTGCCTTGGGCGCGCAGGCCGAACGCCACATTGTCCTCGACGCGCATATGCGGAAACAGCGCGTAGTTCTGTACCACCATGCCCAGACCGCGCTCATAGGGCGGCACGTCGGTGACATCGAGATCACCGATGGCAATACGCCCGGCGGAAGGCTGCACGAAACCGGCGATCGCCCGCAGCACGGTGGTTTTGCCCGAGCCGGAGGGGCCGATCAGCGCCAGCACTTCGCCGGGGGCGATGGTGAGCGTCAGGGGTTTCAACACTTCGGTGCCGCGATACGACACGCTGACGCGGTCGAGTTGGATGCCCGACGGCCCGGCGATGTCGAGGCTGTTATCCCGCGCCTCGGCGCGGGAAGAGAGGGTAGAAGGCATTGTCAGCGTCATTCGGTCACCTTGTGCCAGCGTGAGATATCGGCGGACAGGCTGCTTACCACCTGATTCCAGTCCGGCGCCCAGATGTCCACGCCTTCCAGCGCCGCCTGCGACCGCTTGAAGTTATCGTCGGTCGGGATGACGTCCTTACGCACCGGCATGCCGTAGGACATGGCGCTAACGCTGCTCTGCGCTTCTTTGCTCAGCAGGAAGTCGATCAGCTTTTTGCCGTTGGCGCTTTGCGGCGCGCCTTGCACCAGGCCGACATAGTAAGGCAGCGCCAGCGTGCTGCGCTTGCCGTCCGGCCCGGCTGGCCAGAACACCTGCACGTTCGGGTTGCTGCGCATCTGCGCCAGGTTCATCTGCAGATCGCCGTTGGCCACCAACAGCTCGCCTTTATTGACCAGCGCGGTCAGCTTGCCGGTGGAAGCGGAAGGGCCGACGTTGTTGCTTTGCAGCTTGCCGAGGTAGTCGAAACCGGCGTCCTTGCTACCGAAGCTGTGAAACGCCTGCAGCAACACTGCGGTGCCGTCACCGGCCTGGCCCGGCGTGGAGTACTGCAGCTTGTTGCGGAACTGCGCATCCAGCAGCTGTTGATAGCTGGCGGGTGCCTGCGGCAACAGTTTGGCGTTATAGATGAAGCTCAGGTAGTTGTTTACCAGCGGCACGAACTGCGGCTGAGCGTCGGCGATCTGCGCCGCATCCTGCGGGGTGAAATCCTGCAGCAGTTTTTCCGCGGCGGCGCGCTGGATGAACGGCGGCGGCGTCACCAGCACGTCGGCCTGCGGGTTGCTGCGCTCTTTCGACAGCCGCTCTACGATGGCGCCGGAACCGCCTTCGACGTACTGCACCTTGATGCCGGTTGCCTGAGTGAAGGCGTCGAACTGGGTTTGATACCAGCTGTGATCGCCGGCGTGCAGACCATCGGCGGAGTAGACGGTCACCACCGCGTCGGCGGCCCAGGCCGGCGCGGAGCCGAGTGCGATGGCGGTCATCACGATCAGACGAGAAAGTTTCATAGCTTCAGCCTCACTGTTGCGGATTTAAGCGTAACTGGTATACACCAGATATGCGGTCACGCTAATCGGCGAATATGACAAACAAATGAAAGCGGCAAAATATATTTGCCGGCAACGGGGAATTGGGCGTGGGGGAGAAAGGCGGGGCGGCGGGCGCAGCCCCTGTCATGCGGGGTTAAAGCGTATCGACTTCGATGCGCAGGCTGTCGTGGCGCCAGTACTCGATATCGAAATCGAGAATGCGGCCGTGCTGGTCGTAATTCAACCGGCGCAGCAATAAGGCGGGCAGGCCGACCATGGCGCCGAGCGCGTTGGCGGCGCGGTAAGGCAGGGCCGTCGGGTAGAACGACAGATGCATGTTGCTGTAAATCAACGCGTAATGCTGTTGATAGACTTCGGTCAGGCTGCCGTTGAGAGCGTGGCTGAGCAGTTCCGGCACCCGCTGCGGCAGGCAATGGTTTTCGCAATAACAGATGGCGCGGCCGTCGGCGTAGCGCACGCGGCGCAGCAGATACACCTGGTCGAAGGGTTCGAGCGCCAGCGGCTGCATCACGTCGAGCGGCACCGTGGTTTTTTCGCCGGACAGCAGCGCGGTGCGCGGCACGCGCCCCTGCTCCTGGCACAGGCGGTGGAAGTTGGTGTTCTGCGTCGGATCCAGCCACAGCCGTTCCGGCGTGACGAACCAGCCGCGGCGATCGGCGCGATAGATGGCGCCGGTGGCCTCCAGCTGCGCCAGGCTCTCGCGAATGGTAACGCGGGTGGTGGAGAAGATGGCGCACAGCTCGCGCTCCGAAGGCAGCTTGTCGCCCGCCTGCAGCGCGCCGCGGGTGATGCGCGCCTGAAGCTGATCCTTGATCTGCAGGTAGTGGGGCATTTCGCCCTGATGTTCTTTCATTTCATCTCGCTATGGCATCGGCCCGTCATTCCGGCACGCGCTTATTATACATAGCCAGATGAATTTTTTGTTTCACCGCGCTTTGTCGTTTGACCAGGGAAGGAATTTGCCGCCACAATGCCTGCAATCTGGTATAGACCAAATAGGTGAATAACATGTCCGATCGAAACTACCTGCTGTTGACCCCCGGCCCGTTGACCACGTCGAAAACGGTAAAAGAGGCGATGCTGTTCGACAGCTGCACCTGGGATGATGATTACAACCTGGGCGTGGTGCAAAGCATCCGGCAGCAGCTGGTGGCGCTGGCGACGCCGTCCGCCGGTTACACCTCGGTGTTGCTGCAGGGCAGCGGCAGCTTTGCGGTGGAGGGCGTGCTGGGCACGGCCATCGGCCCGCAGGACAAGCTGCTGATCGTCAACAACGGCGCCTATGGGGCGCGGATGATCGAAATGGCGCGGCTGATGGATATCGACCACCACGCTTTCGACTGCGGCGAGGTCAATGAGCCGGACGTGGCGGCGATGGAGGCGGTGCTGAAAAGCGATGCGCGCATCAGCCATATCGCCATGGTGCACTGCGAAACCACCACCGGCATGCTCAACCCGCTGCAGAAGGTCGCCGGCCTGGCGGCGCGCAACGGCAAGACCTTTATCGTCGACGCCATGAGCAGCTTCGGCGGTATCCCGCTGGATGTGGACGCGCTGGGCATCGATTTTCTGATCAGCTCCGCCAACAAATGCATTCAGGGCGTGCCGGGCTTCGCTTTCGTCATCGCCCGCCGCAGCGAACTGGAGAAATGCGCTGGCCACTCGCGCTCGCTGTCGCTGGATCTGTATGCCCAGTGGCGCTGTATGGAAGACCAGGCCGGCAAATGGCGCTTTACGTCGCCGACCCACACCGTGCTGGCCTTCGCGCAGGCGCTGAAAGAGCTGGAACAAGAGGGCGGCATTGCCGCGCGCCACCGCCGCTATCAAACCAATCAGCGGCGGCTGGTGGCGGGCATGCGCGAGCTGGGCTTTGAGACTCTGCTCGATGATGCGTTGCATTCGCCGATCATCACCGCATTCTATTCGCCAAAGGCCGACACTTACCGCTTCGCCGAATTTTATCAGCGCCTGAAGCAGCAAGGGTTTGTGATCTATCCCGGCAAAGTGTCGCAGAGCGACTGCTTCCGCATCGGCAACATCGGGGAAATTTACCCGCAAGATATCGAACGTTTGCTGGCGGCCGTCGGGCAGGCGATGTACTGGAATCAATAAGGATTGACCATGAAACAGATCAACGCAGTGATCCTCGACTGGGCCGGCACCACGGTGGACTTCGGCTCCTTTGCGCCAACGCAGATTTTCGTCGAGGCATTCAAACAAACCTTCGATATCGACATCAGCCTGGCGGAGGCGCGCATTCCGATGGGGCTGGGCAAATGGCAGCACATCGAGGCGCTGGGCAAGCTGCCGGCGGTCGACGCGCGCTGGCGGCAGAAGCTGGGCCGCTCGATGAGCCACCAGGACATCGACGCGCTGTATCAGGCGTTTATGCCGCTGCAAATCGCCAAAGTGATCGACTTCGCCGATCCCATCGAGGGTGTGCCACAGGTGATTGCCGGGCTGCGCGAACAGGGCATTAAAATCGGCTCCTGCTCCGGTTATCCGCGTGCGGTGATGGAGGTGCTGGTGCCTGCCGCCGCGCAGCGCGGCTACACGCCGGATTACTGGGTCGCCACTGACGATCTCGCGGCCGGTGGCCGGCCGGGGCCGTGGATGGCGCTGCAGAACGCCATCGCGCTGGGCATCGATGCGGTGGCGCACTGCGTGAAGGTGGACGACGCGGTGCCGGGCATTCATGAAGGGCTGAACGCCGGGATGTGGAGCGTCGGATTGGCGCTGTCCGGCAACGAGTTTGGCGCGACCTGGCAGGAGTACCGCCAAATGGCGGCGGCAGAGATCGAGCTGCGCCGTACGGCGGCCGCCGATAAGCTGTATGCGGCGGGCGCACATTATGTGATAGACACGCTGGCGCAATTGCCGGGCGTTATCGCCGACATCAACCGGCGGCTGGCGGACGGCGAGCGGCCGTAACGACCGGGCGCGGGGCATAAAAAATCTATGGTCACCCCCGTTTTTGCAACACCGATTTTGATCTATGATGGGCTTGCGTAAATCTATTCGGCGTCTGGTGAACGATACCCTGTTCGCGCCACGATGAGTTTCGCGCCTGTTGAACCTGAAAAAC
>NZ_JAVHUX010000001.1:0-25017 GCF_030954545.1 Serratia sp. MF1(2023)
ATTCCTCCGTAGAAGTACCGGAATGAAGAGTAACCTGTCATAGAGTCTCTCAAATGTTTGCAACTTGAACGGTGGAAACATCTTCGGGTTGTGAGGTTAAGTGACTAAGCGTACACGGTGGATGCCTAGGCAGTCAGAGGCGATGAAGGGCGTGCTAATCTGCGAAAAGCGTCGGTAAGGTGATATGAACCGTTACAACCGGCGATACCCGAATGGGGAAACCCAGTGTGTTTCGACACACTATCATGTCATGAATACATAGTGGCATGAGGCGAACCGGGGGAACTGAAACATCTAAGTACCCCGAGGAAAAGAAATCAACCGAGATTCCCCCAGTAGCGGCGAGCGAACGGGGAGGAGCCCAGAACCTGAATCGGCTTGTGTGTTAGTGGAAGCGTCTGGAAAGTCGCGCAGCAAAGGGTGATAGCCCCGTACACTAAAATGCACAGGTCGTGAGTTCGATGAGTAGGGCGGGACACGTGACATCCTGTCTGAATATGGGGGGACCATCCTCCAAGGCTAAATACTCCTGACTGACCGATAGTGAACCAGTACCGTGAGGGAAAGGCGAAAAGAACCCCGGCGAGGGGAGTGAAATAGAACCTGAAACCGTGTACGTACAAGCAGTGGGAGCACCTTCGTGGTGTGACTGCGTACCTTTTGTATAATGGGTCAGCGACTTATATTTTGTAGCAAGGTTAACCGTATAGGGGAGCCGTAGGGAAACCGAGTCTTAACTGGGCGAATAGTTGCAAGGTATAGACCCGAAACCCGGTGATCTAGCCATGGGCAGGTTGAAGGTTGGGTAACACTAACTGGAGGACCGAACCGACTAATGTTGAAAAATTAGCGGATGACTTGTGGCTGGGGGTGAAAGGCCAATCAAACCGGGAGATAGCTGGTTCTCCCCGAAAGCTATTTAGGTAGCGCCTCGTGAACTCATCTTCGGGGGTAGAGCACTGTTTCGGCTAGGGGGCCATCCCGGCTTACCAAACCGATGCAAACTCCGAATACCGAAGAATGTTATCACGGGAGACACACGGCGGGTGCTAACGTCCGTCGTGAAGAGGGAAACAACCCAGACCGCCAGCTAAGGTCCCAAAGTCATGGTTAAGTGGGAAACGATGTGGGAAGGCACAGACAGCCAGGATGTTGGCTTAGAAGCAGCCATCATTTAAAGAAAGCGTAATAGCTCACTGGTCGAGTCGGCCTGCGCGGAAGATGTAACGGGGCTAAACCATGCACCGAAGCTGCGGCAGCGACGCTTAGGCGTTGTTGGGTAGGGGAGCGTTCTGTAAGCCGTTGAAGGTGGCCTGTGAGGGTTGCTGGAGGTATCAGAAGTGCGAATGCTGACATAAGTAACGATAAAGCGGGTGAAAAGCCCGCTCGCCGGAAGACCAAGGGTTCCTGTCCAACGTTAATCGGGGCAGGGTGAGTCGACCCCTAAGGCGAGGCTGAAAAGCGTAGTCGATGGGAAACAGGTTAATATTCCTGTACTTGGTGTTACTGCGAAGGGGGGACGGAGAAGGCTAGGCTGGCCGGGCGACGGTTGTCCCGGTTTAAGCGTGTAGGGGGTGTGACCTGGTAAATCCGGTTGCATATCAACCCTGAGGCGTGATGACGATGCACTACGGTGCAGAAGTAGTTGATGCCCTGCTTCCAGGAAAATCCTCTAAGCTCCAGGTAACATTAAATCGTACCCCAAACCGACACAGGTGGTCAGGTAGAGAATACCAAGGCGCTTGAGAGAACTCGGGTGAAGGAACTAGGCAAAATGGTGCCGTAACTTCGGGAGAAGGCACGCTGGCATGTAGGTGAAGTCCCTTGCGGATGGAGCTGAAGCCAGTCGAAGATACCAGCTGGCTGCAACTGTTTAATAAAAACACAGCACTGTGCAAACACGAAAGTGGACGTATACGGTGTGACGCCTGCCCGGTGCTGGAAGGTTAATTGATGGGGTCAGCCGCAAGGCGAAGCTCTTGATCGAAGCCCCAGTAAACGGCGGCCGTAACTATAACGGTCCTAAGGTAGCGAAATTCCTTGTCGGGTAAGTTCCGACCTGCACGAATGGCGTAATGATGGCCAGGCTGTCTCCACCCGAGACTCAGTGAAATTGAACTCGCTGTGAAGATGCAGTGTACCCGCGGCAAGACGGAAAGACCCCGTGAACCTTTACTATAGCTTGACACTGAACATTGAGCCTTGATGTGTAGGATAGGTGGGAGGCTTTGAAGCGTGGACGCCAGTCTGCGTGGAGCCATCCTTGAAATACCACCCTTTAATGTTTGATGTTCTAACTCTGCCCCGTAATCCGGGGTGAGGACAGTGTCTGGTGGGTAGTTTGACTGGGGCGGTCTCCTCCCAAAGAGTAACGGAGGAGCACGAAGGTTAGCTAATCACGGTCGGACATCGTGAGGTTAGTGCAAAGGCATAAGCTAGCTTGACTGCGAGAGTGACGGCTCGAGCAGGTACGAAAGTAGGTCTTAGTGATCCGGTGGTTCTGAATGGAAGGGCCATCGCTCAACGGATAAAAGGTACTCCGGGGATAACAGGCTGATACCGCCCAAGAGTTCATATCGACGGCGGTGTTTGGCACCTCGATGTCGGCTCATCACATCCTGGGGCTGAAGTAGGTCCCAAGGGTATGGCTGTTCGCCATTTAAAGTGGTACGCGAGCTGGGTTTAGAACGTCGTGAGACAGTTCGGTCCCTATCTGCCGTGGGCGTTGGAAGATTGAGAGGGGTTGCTCCTAGTACGAGAGGACCGGAGTGAACGCACCACTGGTGTTCGGGTTGTCATGCCAATGGCATTGCCCGGTAGCTAAGTGCGGAAAAGATAAGCGCTGAAAGCATCTAAGCGCGAAACTTGCCTCAAGATGAGTCTTCCCTGGGCCTTTAAGGCCCCTGAAGGAACGTTTAAGACTAAGACGTTGATAGGCTGGGTGTGTAAGTGCAGCGATGCATTGAGCTAACCAGTACTAATGATCCGTGAGGCTTAACCTTACAACACCGAAGGTGTTTTTAGAGAGACAAAATCGTCGGGAACGATTTTGAACAACGCGGAGCGTTGGCCCCGAAGGGGTGAGTATCAGGATGATACGAATAATTTTCAGCGAAGTTCCGAGATTGGTTCTGATGGCGACACGAAAGTGAAGCGGTTGGAATGAAACAGAATTTGCCTGGCGGCAATAGCGCGGTGGTCCCACCTGACCCCATGCCGAACTCAGAAGTGAAACGCCGTAGCGCCGATGGTAGTGTGGGGTCTCCCCATGCGAGAGTAGGACCCTGCCAGCCATCAAATAAACGATAACAGCATGACGGCGGGAAATGCGCAAAACGAATAACGCGATAATGCCGGCAACCAAAGATGCAACTAAAAAGAATAGGTGGACCTGTAGTTCATTTGGTTAGAATACCTGCCTGTCACGCAGGGGGTCGCGGGTTCGAGCCCCGTCCGTTCCGCCACTTATTTAATTATGCCTGCTTTATTAGCAGGCATAATGTTAAGCGAGATTTAGGGGCGTAGCTCAGTTGGTAGAGCACCGGTCTCCAAAACCGGGTGTCGCGAGTTCGAGTCTCTCCGCCCCTGCCATATTAAGAACCCTTTGCGAAAGCAAAGGGTTTTTTTTTGCCTATCATTTTTCTTCCTTACCGCTTTGGAATAGAGCGCTTTTGACGCTATATGCCGATGTTTGCCCGATCCTGGTTGCTTCATGTTCCTCCGAACTCTATCCTGCCGGCCTCCTGATTCTTATCTCGTTTTGCATTATCTTCTCTCAGAAGGCGATGAGCGCGTTTTGGTGTGATAGACAGGCATGACCACGATGACGGCGTTTAAGGCCGCCATAACGCTTTAGGCTGCGGTATTTAAAGGTATTTTAAGTAATTGCCGAATCAAAGGCTGTTGATCGCTGTTTTGCAACCAGACGGCATACAGTGGGCGGATAATCGGCGGGATCTCGGTGGCGGCCACCAACTGTGGATACTCTTTTTCCCACTGGCTGGGCAGGAAAGCACATCCGCCCGTGGTTTCCAACAGCTGACGCGTCAGGTGAGCGGAGGTGGTAGTAAGCACCGGCACGTTATCACCTTCCAGCATGCGGCTTTCCTGTTGGTGGAAGTCGGCTCCCCATTCCAGCTTGATGTAGGGCATGGGGGCCTGTTTGTCACGATGCGCGGATGAGAACAGGCGTAATGAGAAATTGCTCAGTTGCTGGCTGGCCAATTCATCCATCTTAGGCGGTTCAGTGGTGATCAGTAAATCGAGCTGCCTTTCATGCAGTTGTTTTACCAAAGAGTGCCTTAATGCCACCCTGGCTTCTAGCTGCAGCGCTTCGCGTTGTTGATAGAGCGCCTGTAGCCAAGGGGTCAGATAGGCTTCCCACAGCGAAGCGGTAGCGCCGATCGACAACTCGGTGTGTTGCAGCGAACGCACGACCTCCTTTTTCGCCAGCTGCCAGGTGTTCATCAGGCTCTCGGCATAGGGCAGAAGGCGCTCGCCGGCAGGCGTCAGGCGGATATTATTGCGATGACGGGTAAATAAATTGGCGCCCAGCTGGTTTTCTAACTGACGGATGCGGAAACTGACCGCGGACTGCGTTAAGTACAAAGATTCTGCGGCTCTGCCAAAGTGACGCGTTCTACTGACCTCCAAAAAGGTTTTCAGTAATTCGGTATCCACACCTATCTCCAAAAAAATTTGTCGTTAAGATTTAAATGTTTTGTTTTACACGCTGTCAAGCCTATCTAATACTCCGCGCCATAAACAGCACGGCCATAAGAGAATTAGGAGCGTGTCAGATGGCGGATAGCTTCACCACGACCAATCGTTTTTTTGATAATAAACATTACCCTCGCGGGTTCTCCCGTCACGGCGATTTCACCATTAAAGAGGCGCAATTGCTAGAGCGCTTCGGCTACGCGTTTAACGAGCTGGACTCGGGCAAACGCCAGCCGGCCACTGAAGAAGAACAACTGTTCGTCGCAGTGTGCCGCGGTGAGCGCGAAGCGGCTACCGAGCAGGAAAAAGTATGGGCTAAATATCTGGCGCGCACACGTCGCCCGAAGAAATTCCATACTCTGTCCGGCGGTAAACCGCAGGCTGACGCAGTAGAAGATTACAGCGACAGCGAAGACTAAAGACGATGGGGCCTGTGGGCCCCATTTTCATTCCAGACTACGATGCAGTTGTAACAGCAGGCGGTCCATGCTGCGATAGCCCAGCGCTTCGCTGAGGTGGCGCCTGTCGAGCTCAGCATCTCCCGCCAAATCCGCCAGCGTGCGCGCCACTTTCAAGATGCGCTGCCAGGCGCGAACCGATAACCCCAGCGCGTTTAATGTCGCTTCCAAAAACTCGGCGTCTGCCGCCTGCAGAACGCAATCCCGTTCCACTTCGCGGTTGCTCAGCAGCGCGTTGACTTTACCGGCGCGTTCGAGTTGCCGGGCGCGTGCCAGCAGCACTCTTTTCCGCACTTGTTCGCTGCTTTCTCCGTGTGTTTTCCGATGACTGAGTGTTCCCGGCGGCAACAGCGGCACTTCGATAGACAGATCGAAACGGTCGAGAAAAGGCCCTGACAGCCGGGCCAGATAGCGCAACACCTGCTGCGGTGAGGCGCGATTGTGCAGCCCCTGATAGTGCCCCGTCGGGCTGGGGTTCATTGCCGCGATCAGCTGCACTCTGGCGGGGAAACAGACCTTGGCGTTGGCGCGTGAAATCACGATCTCGCCGGATTCCAACGGCTCACGCAGCGCATCCAGTACCTTACGCTCGAATTCCGGCAGTTCATCCAGAAACAGCACGCCGTTATGCGCCATCGAGATCTCGCCCGGTCGCGGCAGTGAGCCGCCGCCGACCAATGCCGCCATCGAGGCGCTGTGGTGCGGTGCGCGAAACGGCCTCTGGCGCCATGGTAGGGCAGCGGGAATGTGATGCTGCAAGCTGGCGACCGCTAGACTTTCCAGCGCCTCAGGCTCCGTGAGCGGTGGCAGTAGGCCCGTGAGGCGGCTGGCCAGCATGGTTTTACCGGTGCCCGGCGGCCCAATCAGCAATAGGTTATGCCCGCCGGCGGCGGCGATCTCCAGTGCCCGCTTGGCCTGCTCCTGGCCGATGATATCGCGCAGGTCGGCGTTTTCGCAGGCGGTGTCCGCAGCGGGAGGCGTGGCCGCCACCGGCAGTTCGCCCTGGCCGAGCAGAAAGGCGCAGACTTCCAACAGGTGCCGGGCGGTATGGGAGTGCGACTGCGCGATCAGGCCGACTTCGGCGGCGTTGTCCGTTGAGAGAATCAGTTGCCGCCCGGCATCAGCCGCCGCCAGCGCCGCCGGGATCGCGCCCCTGACCGCGCGCAGTGAGCCGGACAGCGCGAGCTCGCCAAGAAACTCGTAGCGCGCCAACGGTGCGAGGGGCAATTGCTCGGAGGCGGCGAGGATCGCCAGCGCTATCGGCAGATCGTAACGCCCGCCTTCTTTCGGCAGATCGGCGGGCGCCAAATTGACGGTGATGCGCCGGGCGGGAAAGGTGAAACCGTTATTGATCAGGGCGCTGCGCACCCGATCGCGCGCCTCTTTTACCGTGGTTTCCGGCAGGCCGACCAGCGTCAAGCCGGGCAGGCCATTGCTGATATGCACCTCCACCGTCACGGAAGGGGCCTGAACGCCGATGATGGCGCGGCTATAGATTACCGCCAGTGACATATCGCTCTCCTTGCTGAGGGCGACATGATGCGTGATTCATCCGGGCATTGCGCGGCTTTATTGGTGGTTTTTCGATGCATTTAGCAGAATAATCGCTGATTTTCATCGAAATAAATGAAGTTGTGCGAGCCGCCTCGCAACCTGCGGCAATACCCATTAACAATTCGCTGAAGGCTGCAACATATTAGCGGCCCATACGCATTGCAACCATAGGGTTAACGGGTGTATTTAACAATTGATTAAAAGAAAAATCACTTCTTTAACAAACCCCGACCGCCGCCGCATTCTGCCCGGCAGCCGCTAAACCTCCTGACTTCGTACTCTACGGTAGGGATAACACTATGTTTGGTTGGACCCCGCTGCAACGCAACGCGGCAATCGCCAGCTTTTCAAGCTGGACGCTCGACGCTTTCGATTTTTTCGTGCTGGTATTCTTACTCAGTGACATCGCGCAATCCTTTCACGTCGGTCTGGAACAGGTGACGTTGGCGATTTTGCTCACGCTGGCGGTGCGCCCGATTGGCGCGCTGATCTTCGGGCGTGCGGCGGAAAAATATGGCCGCAAGCCGATCCTGATGCTGAATATCGTCTTCTTCTCGGTGTTTGAGCTGCTCTCCGCCGCCGCGCCCTCGCTGACGGTCTTCTTGCTGTTGCGGGTGTTGTACGGCGTTGCGATGGGCGGCATCTGGGGCGTGGCGTCGTCGTTGGCGATGGAAACCATACCGGACCGCTCGCGCGGCCTGATGTCGGGCATTTTCCAGGCCGGCTATCCGTTCGGTTATCTGCTGGCGGCGGTGGTGTACGGCCTGCTGTTCGAAACGGTCGGCTGGCGCGGCATGTTTGTTATCGGCGCGGCGCCGATCCTGCTGCTGCCATTTATTTATTATTGCGTGCAGGAGTCGCCGGTGTGGCTGGCGGCGCGTGAACGCAAGGAAAGCTCTGCCTTGCTGCCGGTGTTGAAGAGCCACTGGAAGCTGTGCTGCTATTTGGTGCTACTGATGGCGGCGTTCAATTTCTTCTCCCACGGCACGCAGGATCTGTATCCGGTGTTTCTGAAAGTTCAGCATGGTTTCGATCCAAAAACCGTTAGTATCATCGCCATTAGCTACAATATCGCGTCAATTATCGGCGGTGTTTTCTTCGGTTCGTTGTCGGAAAAGATCGGCCGCAAAAAAGCGATCATCATCGCCGCGCTGCTGGCGCTGCCGGTGATCCCGCTGTGGGCATTTTCCAGCGGTTCGCTGATGTTGGGGATCGGCGCTTTCCTGATGCAGTTCATGGTGCAGGGCGCCTGGGGCGTGGTGCCGACCTACCTGACTGAGCTGGTGCCGGCCAACACCCGCGCGGTGCTGCCGGGGTTCGTGTACCAGTTGGGTAACCTGATCGCTTCGGTCAACGCCACGCTGCAGGCGACCATCGCCGAACATCATGGGCATAATTACGGCCTGGCGATGGCGATCGTCGCCGGTACGGTGGCGCTGGCGATCGCCCTGTTGGTGTTCTTCGGCAAGGATACGCGCGGCAAGGCGATCACAGACGCGGTGAGAAATCCGGGCGTGCGCGCCAACGTGTGAAATCCGGGCGATTCGCGTGAGGTATGACCAGATTGCGCCGAATAATAACGCAAAAAAAGTGTTGTCATGCCGCGCGCGACTATGGTACCTCTGTAAGCATTAGTTCTGAATGAGCACAGTGAACAAACCCATTATGAAAGCCTTTGCCCAAGTGATTAGCCTAGTCGTGATTAGCGTGGTGGTGATTATTATCCCACCGTGCGGGGCTGCACTTGGACGAAGAAAGGCTTAGCAAACAAGCCGGAATCGCAAGAGAACCCCCGCACCGTCAGGTCCGGGGGTTTTTTATTGGCAAGAGAAAAGTGGAGCAAGGGGCAGAGCATGAAAAACAGAACAAAATCCTGCGGTTTTCGAAGTAAGGCGGGGAAATAACTATGAATGGCGCTCAGTGGGTAGTTCAAGCGTTGCGTGCGCAGGGTGTGGATACCGTATTCGGCTATCCGGGCGGGGCAATCATGCCGGTGTACGATGCGTTGTACGACGGCGGTGTGGAACACCTGCTGTGCCGCCATGAACAGGGCGCCGCGATGGCCGCCATCGGCTACGCCCGCGCCACCGGCAAAGTCGGCGTTTGCATCGCCACTTCCGGCCCCGGCGCCACCAACCTGATCACCGGCCTGGCTGATGCGCTGCTCGATTCCGTTCCCGTTGTCGCCATCACCGGTCAGGTGGGTTCCGCGCTGATCGGCACCGATGCCTTTCAGGAGATCGATGTTCTCGGCCTGTCTCTGGCCTGCACCAAGCACAGCTTCCTGGTGGAATCGCTGGACGCGCTGCCGGGCATTATGGCGGAAGCCTTCGCCATCGCCGCCGGCGGCCGTCCTGGCCCGGTGCTGATCGATATCCCGAAAGACATCCAGCTGGCGCAGGGCGACTTGCACCCGCATCTGATGCCGGTCGATGAAGCGCCGGCATTCCCGGCGGCGGCGTTGGCGGAGGCGGCCGAGCTGCTGGCGCAGGCGCACAAACCGATGCTGTACGTCGGCGGCGGCGTGGGCATGGCGCAGGCGGTGCCGGCGTTGCGCGAGTTCATCGCCGTGACCCGCATGCCGAACGTCGCCACCCTGAAGGGGCTGGGCGCGCCGGATGCGCAAGATCCGCTGTACCTCGGCATGTTGGGCATGCACGGCACCAAGGCTGCCAACCTGGCGGTGCAGGAGTGCGATCTGCTGATTGCCGTCGGCGCGCGTTTCGATGACCGCGTGACCGGCAAACTGAACGCCTTCGCGCCGCACGCCAAAGTGATCCACATGGATATCGACCCGGCGGAAATGAGCAAGCTGCGCCAGGCGCATGTGGCCCTGCAGGGCGATCTGAAAGCGTTGCTGCCGGCGTTGCAGCGCCCGCTGAACATCGCCCCTTGGCAGCAGCAGGTGACGGCGCTGAAAGCCGACCACGCCTGCCGCTACGATCACCCCGGCCAGCCGATCTACGCGCCGCTGTTCTTGCGCCAGCTGTCCGCCCGCAAGCCGGCCAACAGCGTAGTGACCACCGACGTGGGCCAGCACCAGATGTGGAGCGCGCAGCACATGACGTTCGAACGCCCGGAGAATTTCATCACCTCCAGCGGCCTCGGCACCATGGGGTTCGGCGTGCCGGCGGCAGTAGGGGCCCAGATCGCGCGCCCGCAAGATACGGTGATCTGCGTCTCGGGCGATGGCTCCTTCATGATGAACGTGCAGGAACTGGGCACCATCAAGCGCAAACAGCTGCCGCTGAAGATCGTGCTGCTGGACAACCAGCGCCTCGGAATGGTGCGTCAATGGCAGCAGTTGTTCTTCGACGGCCGCTACAGTGAAACCAACCTGTCCGATAACCCCGACTTCCTGATGCTGGCCGCCGCCTTCGGCATTCCCGGCCAGCGCATCAGCCGCAAGGATCAGGTGGAGGGCGCGCTCGAGGCGCTGTTCAACACCGCAGGCCCTTATCTGCTGCAGGTCTCTATCGACGAACTCGAAAACGTCTGGCCGCTGGTGCCGCCGGGCGCCGGCAACGAAACCATGTTGGAGGAAATATCATGATGCAGCATCAACTCTCGATCCAGGCGCGTTTTCGCCCCGAAATGTTAGAGCGCGTATTGCGGGTCGTGCGTCATCGCGGCTTTCAGGTTTGTGCTATGAATATGGTTTCCCCGGCCAACGCCGACAGCATCAATATCGAATTGACCGTTGCCAGCCCGCGTCCGGTTGCCCTGTTGTCATCTCAATTAAGCAAACTGATGGACGTCTCCTGCGTCGAGATCCAGCAGCCAACATCACAACAAATACGCGCCTGAGGCGCCGAGAAGGATAAATAACAATGACAAAGAAAGCCGATTACATTTGGTTCAATGGTGAGATGGTTCCCTGGGCCGAGGCCAAAGTGCACGTGATGTCGCACGCGCTGCATTACGGCACGTCGGTATTTGAGGGGGTGCGCTGCTACGACTCGCACTTGGGGCCGGTAGTGTTCCGTCATCGCGAGCATATGCAGCGCCTGCACGATTCGGCGAAAATCTACCGCATGCCGGTTTCGCAAAGCGTTGACGAACTGATGGAAGCCTGCCGCGCCACGTTGCGCAAGAACAACCTGGTCAGCGCGTACATCCGCCCGCTGGTGTTCGTCGGCGATGTCGGCATGGGCGTCAACCCGCCGGCCGGTTACAAAACGGACGTGATTATCGCGGCGTTTCCTTGGGGCGCTTATCTGGGTGAAGAAGCGCTGGATCAAGGCATCGACGCGATGGTCTCCTCCTGGCACCGCGTCGCACCAAACACCATCCCCACCGCGGCCAAGGCCGGCGGCAACTATCTTTCCTCTCTGCTGGTGGGCAGCGAAGCGCGTCGCCACGGCTATCAGGAAGGCATTGCGCTCGACGTGCACGGCTACATTTCCGAAGGGGCGGGCGAGAACCTGTTTGAAGTGAAAGACGGCGTGATTTACACCCCGCCGTTCACCTCTTCGGCGCTGCCGGGCATCACCCGCGACGCGATCATCAAGCTGGCGAAAGACATGGGCTTCGAAGTGCGTGAGCAGGTGCTGTCGCGCGAATCGCTGTACCTGGCCGACGAAGTGTTCATGTCCGGCACCGCGGCGGAAATCACGCCGGTGCGCAGCGTGGACGGCATTCAGGTCGGCATCGGCAAATGCGGCCCGGTGACCAAACAGATCCAACAGGCGTTCTTCGGCCTGTTCAGCGGCAAGACAGAAGACAAATACGGCTGGCTGGATCCGGTCAATCCGTAACGACAAGACAGACAAGATAAGAATATCCAGGCGGTTCGTTCGCCGCCTGTCATAAATACATTTGGAGTGAAAAGAGCATGCCTAAGTACCGTTCCGCCACCACCACCCACGGCCGCAATATGGCGGGTGCCCGCGCATTGTGGCGCGCGACCGGGATGACCGACGCCGATTTCGGCAAGCCGATCATCGCCGTGGTCAACTCCTTTACCCAGTTCGTGCCGGGCCACGTGCATCTGCGCGATCTGGGCAAACTGGTCGCCGAACAGATCGAAGCCTCCGGCGGCGTGGCCAAAGAGTTCAACACCATCGCGGTGGATGACGGCATCGCCATGGGCCACGGCGGCATGCTCTATTCCCTGCCGTCGCGCGAGCTGATCGCCGACTCGGTCGAATACATGGTGAACGCCCACTGCGCCGACGCGATGGTGTGCATCTCCAACTGCGACAAGATCACCCCGGGAATGCTGATGGCGGCGTTGCGCCTGAACATTCCGGTGATCTTCGTCTCCGGCGGCCCGATGGAAGCCGGCAAGACCAAACTCTCCAATCAGATCATCAAGCTGGATCTGGTGGACGCGATGATCCAGGGCGCGAACCCGAACGTCAGCGACGCCGACAGCGAGCAGATCGAGCGTTCCGCCTGCCCGACCTGCGGTTCCTGCTCCGGCATGTTTACCGCCAACTCGATGAACTGCCTGACCGAAGCGCTGGGCCTGTCGCAGCCGGGCAACGGCTCGCTGCTGGCCACTCACGCCGATCGCAAAGCGCTGTTCCTCAACGCCGGCAAGCGCATCGTCGAGCTGACCAAACGCTATTACGAGCAGGACGACGAGAGCGCGCTGCCGCGCAATATCGCCAACAAGGCGGCGTTTGAGAACGCCATGACGCTGGACATCGCCATGGGCGGCTCGACCAACACCGTGCTGCACCTGCTGGCTTCGGCGCAGGAAGGCGAGGTGGACTTCACCATGGAAGACATCGATCGCCTGTCGCGCAAAGTGCCGCATCTGTGCAAGGTGGCGCCGAGCACGCAGAAATACCACATGGAAGACGTGCACCGCGCCGGCGGCGTAATCGGCATCCTCGGCGAGCTGGATCGCGCCGGCTTGCTGAACCGCGAGGTGAACAATGTGCTGGGGCTGACCCTGCCGCAGACGCTGGAAGCCTACGACGTGATGCTGACCCGCGACGAAAGCGTCAAGAAAATGTACTCCGCCGGGCCGGCCGGTATCCGCACCACGCAGGCATTCTCTCAGGACTGCCGCTGGGATTCGCTGGACACCGACCGCAAGGAGGGCTGCATCCGCACCCGTGAGCACGCCTACAGTCAGGACGGCGGGCTGGCGGTGCTGTACGGCAACCTGGCGGAAAATGGCTGTATCGTCAAAACCGCCGGCGTAGACAAGGAAATCCTCACCTTCCGCGGCCCTGCCAAAGTGTATGAAAGCCAGGATGATGCGGTAGAAGCTATCCTCGGCGGCAAAGTGGTGGCGGGCGACGTGGTCGTTATCCGTTACGAAGGGCCGAAAGGCGGGCCGGGCATGCAGGAAATGCTTTACCCAACCACGTATCTGAAATCGATGGGGCTGGGCAAGGCGTGTGCGCTGATCACCGACGGACGTTTCTCCGGCGGCACCTCCGGGCTGTCCATCGGCCACGCCTCGCCGGAGGCGGCCAACGGCGGCCTGATCGCCCTGGTGCAGGACGGCGACATGATCGCGATCGACATTCCGCATCGCGGCATCCAGCTGGATGTCAGCGAGCAGGAGCTGGCGGCGCGGCATGAGGCGGAACTGGCGCGCGGCGACGCGGCCTGGACGCCGAAAAACCGTGAACGTCAGGTGTCCTTCGCGCTGCGCGCTTACGCCTCGTTGGCCACCAGCGCCGACAAAGGCGCGGTGCGCGACAAGAGCAAACTGGGGGGATAAGCAGTATGGCGGTCTCTCAACCCCTACCCAGCGCCCCCTGTGGCGCGGAATATCTGCGAGCGGTACTGCGCTCGCCGGTCTACGAGGTGGCGCAGGTCACCCCGTTGCAGGCCATGAGCAAAATCTCTTCGCGCCTCGGCAACACCATTTTGGTGAAGCGCGAAGATCGCCAGCCGGTGCACAGCTTCAAGCTGCGCGGGGCCTATGCGATGATCGCCGGGCTGGACGAAGAGCAGAAGGCGCGCGGCGTCGTAACGGCTTCGGCCGGCAACCACGCGCAGGGCGTCGCCTTCTCCGGTAAACGGCTGGGGATCAAAACGCTGATCGTGATGCCGGTATCCACCGCGGACATCAAGGTGGATGCGGTGCGCGGCTTTGGCGGCGAAGTGTTGCTGCACGGTGCCAATTTCGACGAGGCCAAGGCGAAGGCGATCGAGCTTTCCCAACAGCAGGGCATGACCTTCGTGCCGCCGTTCGATCATCCGACGGTGATCGCCGGGCAGGGCACGCTGGCGATGGAGCTGCTGCAGCAAGACGCGCATCTGGATCGGGTCTTCGTGCCGGTCGGCGGCGGCGGCCTGGCCGCCGGGGTGGCGGTGCTGATCAAGCAGCTGATGCCGCAGATCAAAGTGATCGGCGTCGAAGCGGAAGACTCCGCCTGCCTGCGCGCGGCGCTGGATGCCGGCCATCCGGTGGATCTGGCGCGCGTCGGGCTGTTCGCTGAAGGCGTGGCGGTGAAGCGCATCGGAGACGAAACCTTCCGCCTATGCCGTGAGTATCTGGACGACGTGATCACCGTGGACAGCGACGCCATCTGCGCGGCGGTCAAAGATCTGTTCGAGGACGTGCGCGCCATTGCCGAACCTTCCGGCGCGCTGGCGCTGGCGGGGCTGAAAAAGTACGTGCAGCAGCACAACATTCAGGGCGAGCGTCTGGCGCACGTGCTGTCCGGCGCCAACCTCAACTTCCACGGGCTGCGCTACGTTTCCGAACGTTGCGAACTGGGCGAACAACGCGAAGCGCTGTTGGCGGTAACCATTCCGGAACAGCAGGGCAGCTTCCTCAAGTTTTGCCAACTGCTGGGCGGCCGCTCGGTGACCGAATTCAACTACCGCTACGCCGATGCCGATAACGCCTGCATTTTCGTCGGCGTGCGTCTGACGCGCGGCCACGCAGAACGGCGGGAGATCATCGACGAACTCAACGCCGACGGTTATCAAGTGGTGGATCTGTCGGACGACGAGATGGCCAAGCTGCACGTGCGCTACATGGTGGGCGGGCGTCCGTCGAAGCCGCTGCGCGAACGGCTGTACAGCTTTGAGTTTCCGGAGTCGCCGGGCGCGCTGCTGAAGTTCTTGCAGACGCTGGGCACGCACTGGAACATTTCGCTGTTCCACTATCGCAGCCACGGCACCGACTTCGGCCGGGTGCTGGCGGCCTTCGAGCTGGCGCAAAGCGAGCCGGAATTCGAGCGTCACCTGCAGGCGCTGGGCTACGATTGCCACGACGAAACCGACAACCCGGCGTTCCGCTTCTTTTTGCAGGGGTGAGTCGGATTGATAAGCAACCGTGACGCGTTAGTCAGTTTATGGGTTGCATGGTTGTGATTTTGTCGTGCATTTTTATACTGCCAAGACTTCTGACGTATAGGGATGCACGACAATGAAAACCGCTTTTTCTACGCCGTTCGGTTCCCCCGAAGACGATTTGACCAACGCCGAGTTTGCCCGCCTGTTGGGCAATACCGGCGTACAAGAATTCTATCGCGATATTAATCTGCAAGCCTTGCAGGACTCGCTGGACTGCAGCCTCGCCTTTCATGGCGTGGGCATTATTTTTTCCGACGGGCAGAACTCATTTTTAGTCCGCCCGACGCAGCACACCGGTTACTCAAACGCTTCGCAGGTTACCCACGTGGTCATCAGCAAAACGGTGGCTCATACTTCACGCGTTGCCGCGACCAATACGCTGTCGGAAGCGTTGAGCAAACCCAGCGTCAGCAAAGAGTTGGCCTCGGCCGCGCTGTCGTGCGGAACGCTGCTGGTATCGGTATTTTTACTGGCGTCGGGCAGCGTCGCCGTGCCGTTTACCGGCGGCACCAGCTCGGCGGTGGCTTATCTGGGTTATGCCGGCATGGCTGCCAGCGCGTTGCAGTGCGGCAATGGGCTGTACCGCGTCAACAAGCTTTATGACGGGAAAGGCGATGAACTGGCTCAGCTCGACTCAGAACAGTGGTATATCGCTACCAGTACCGTGCTCGATGTGATCTCGCTGGCCAGTGCCGGGGCTGCCCTGAAGGAAGCGACGATGACCTACCGCGCCATGCGCCGCATTTCGGCGCGCAAGGCGACGGAATGGCTGAAAAGCATGCCCCGTAGCGAAAGGAAGCGGCTGACCGAAAACATCATTCGGGCGGAAAATCCGGGAATTTCCAATAACGTCTTGAAAGAGATGGTGAAGAACGGCTTATACCCGAAGCGCTACCCGACGGAAGCGATCCAAAACGGGCTGCGCCAGCAATTGCATTCGGCGCTCAATAACTCATTGACGTTCGTGGGCAGCGGCATCAGCGGCACCCTGTCTGCGCCGGTGAATGTGAAAACCACCGGGCAGTATTTTGTGGGCATTATGCAGAAATTGCCGCAGATGGTGAGGTAATGGCGGACTGGATGATTAAACGCCTGATCGCGCAGGGCCGGGAGATGGAACGCCAAATCGCGGCGCGCGATGGCGCGCTTTTCGCCGGTGTGGATGCGCAGCTCGAGCAGCATTTCCTGACGCCGGGCCAGCGGCTGTCGCCGCCGGGCGTCGGCAATGTCATGTTGCTGATGGTTTGCCTGACGCTGGGGCTGGCGGGCGTGATGGGCCTGGCCACGGACGTGGCGGCCGCCTGGAGCGGCAAGACTTCCGCTGCCGTTCTCATGGGCAGCGGCGCGATCGTGGCGGTGTGGATGACGTTGATCCTGTTCCAACTGGTGCAGGGTAAAAACAGCGGGGTGGTATTGTTGCAATATTACCTTGGCATGCTCGGCCTGTTTTGCCTTGGCGCCGCGGCGGCGTGGGCGGCGGGGATGACCGGCATCGCCACTGTCGCCATGCTGCTGGGGGGCGTGGTTGGCGGTGCGCTATTCAGCAACCGGGCGGCGTTCTCTCTCTATGTCGCTTATTTTCGCACGCGTCGGCGCGTGTTGATCAAACGCCGTTGGCAGAGGGAAGATCTGCGCAACACCCGATAAACCGTCAGAACGGAAAAACTTATGACGCAACCCTTCTCCGGCTTTAGCCAGCAGGGTCTGAATTTCCTGCAGCAGGTGCGGATCGAGAACGATAAGGCGTGGTTCGACGGCAACCGCGACATCTACGATCGCGAGCTGCTGGCGCCGTTTCGCGCGCTGGTGGAGCAGCTGGCTCCCGGCATGCTGGCGATCGATCCGCTGTTCGAGACTCGCCCGGCGATCGGCAAAACGCTGTCGCGCATTCATCGCGATACGCGCTTTTCACATGACAAATCGCGCTACCGCAGCCGCATGTGGCTGACGTTCAAGCGCCCGAGCAAAGACTGGAAAGACGCGCCGGTCTACTTTTTCGAACTGGGGCCGGACATGCTGCGCTATGGGCTCGGCTACTACAGCGCCAACAAGCCGACCATGGATCTGTTCCGCCATACGCTGAGGCAGCGGCCGCAGCCTTTCCTTGAGGTGGCCGCCTGCTGCCGGCCGCCGTTCGAGCTGGTGGGCGAAAGCTACAAGCGCCCGCTGGTGAAGGAACAGGCGGCGGAGATCGCCACCTGGTACAACCGCAAGTCGTTTGCGGTGATGGTGACCGACAGCGAAGTGGAAAAGCTGTTCAGTGCCGATCTGGTGCCGCTGCTGGCCGGGGCATTTTTGCAGCTTGAGCCGCTCTACCACTGGCTGATGCAGGTAGAGACGATGAAGCAGATCGATCCGGCGGATCTGTAAACCCCGCGTCAGCGGGGATGCAGCAAGCGCCAAAAGGCGTCGATCAGCGGATCGCTGAGGCGCTTTTTCTGGACGCAGACCCCCAGCTCGAACGGTTCGACCATCGAGATGTTATCCAACTGCGAGATGCGGTTGCGTACCGGCTCCGGGCTGTTGTCCACCACCACGCTCGGGATCAGTGCGATGCCGCAGCCCAAAGCGACCATCGACACGATGGCTTCGTGGCCGCCGACGGTGGCGTAAATCAGCGGATTGCTGATGCGGTGGCGGCGGAACCACAGCTCGATGCGTTTTCGCGAAGGGCCGTGCTCCGGCAGGATGAACGGGATCTCGGCCCAGTCGGGCCTGTCGGCGAACGCCTGGCTGCGCACCGCGCAGGGCAGCGCCGGCGCGATCAGCACCAGCGGGATTTCGCCGATTTTGGTGAACGCCACGCTGGCGGGCAGCGTTTCCGGCCGGCCGGCGATGCCGAGATCGGCCTCGTTGGATTGCACCTTGTCGACCGCGTCGGCGGCGTCGCCGGTGGTCAGCTTAATCTCCACCAGCGGGTGCTGCGCGCGGAAGCGATCGAGGATCGGCGGCAGGTGGCTGTACGCCGCGGTCACCGAGCAGAACAACCGCAGTTCGCCGCTGAGCGAAGGGCCGTGCTGGCCGAGTGAGTGCTTCAGCTGCTGATATTGCAGCAGCGTTTGCTGGGCGAATTCTTTCAGCTGTTCGCCGGCGTCGGTCAGCTGCACGGTGCGGTTATCGCGCAGGAACAGCGGCTGCCCGAGGATCTCTTCCAGCCGCTGGATCTGGCGGGAGAGCGTCGACGGGCTGACGTGCATCGCCTTGGCGGTGCGCCCGAAGTGATGGCTTTCGGCCAGATGCAGGAACAGCTTTAAATCACGTAAATCCATATCGATACGCTCGCAGTGAGTGTGTTGCATAAATTGCAATGTCACGTTCTTAATATATCAATTTAAGCAACGCATTTCCTGTTATACATTGAGTTTAACGAATCTCCGCACAGACAGGGCGGGGAATGAAAATAACAATGCAAGACAACATCAAACCGGAGTACCACCATGGCTAACTATTTCAACACATTGAACCTGCGTCAGCAGTTGGCGCAATTGGGTAAATGCCGCTTTATGGCGCGCGACGAATTTGCTGACGAAGCCGGCTACCTGAAAGGTAAAAAAGTGGTGATTGTCGGCTGTGGCGCCCAGGGTCTGAACCAGGGGCTGAACATGCGCGATTCCGGCCTGGACGTCGCCTATGCCCTGCGCAAAGAAGCGATCGACGAGAAGCGCGCTTCCTGGCGCAAGGCGACCGAAAACGGCTTCAAGGTCGGCACCTACGAAGACCTGATCCCGCAGGCGGATCTGGTGGTCAACCTGACGCCTGACAAGCAGCACTCTTCCGTGGTGCGCGCGGTGCAGCCGCTGATGAAAGACGGCGCGGCGCTGGGTTATTCCCACGGCTTCAACATCGTTGAAGTGGGTGAGCAGGTGCGTAAAGACATCACCGTGGTGATGGTCGCGCCGAAGTGCCCGGGCACCGAAGTGCGCGAAGAGTACAAGCGCGGCTTCGGCGTGCCGACCCTGATTGCGGTTCACCCGGAAAACGATCCGAAAGGCGAAGGCATGGCGATCGCCAAGGCCTGGGCGGCGGCGACCGGTGGCCACCGCGCCGGCGTGCTGGAGTCCTCCTTCGTCGCCGAAGTGAAATCCGACCTGATGGGCGAGCAGACCATTCTGTGCGGCATGCTGCAGGCGGGTTCGCTGCTGTGCTTCGACAAGCTGGTTGCAGAGGGCGCCGATCCGGCTTACGCCGAGAAACTGATTCAGTTCGGCTGGGAAACCATCACTGAAGCGCTGAAGCAGGGCGGCATCACCCTGATGATGGATCGCCTGTCCAACCCGGCCAAGCTGCGCGCCTATGCGCTGTCCGAACAGCTGAAAACCATCATGGCGCCGCTGTTCCAGAAGCACATGGACGACATCATCTCCGGCGCTTTCTCGAGCGGCATGATGGCCGACTGGGCGGAAGACGATGTGAAATTGCTGACCTGGCGCGAAGAGACCGGCAAAACCGCGTTCGAGAATGCGCCGCAGTTTGAAGGCAAAATCAGCGAGCAAGAGTACTTCGATCACGGCGTGCTGATGGTGGCGATGGTGAAAGCGGGCGTTGAGCTGGCGTTCGAAACCATGGTCGATGCCGGCATCATCGAAGAGTCGGCTTACTACGAATCGCTGCACGAGCTGCCGCTGATCGCCAACACCATTGCGCGTAAGCGTCTGTATGAAATGAACGTGGTTATCTCCGATACCGCAGAGTACGGCAACTACCTGTTCGCCAACGCGGCGGTGCCGTTGCTGAAGGACTTCATGACCACCCTGCAGGCGGGCGATTTGGGCAAAGCCGTGGCGGGTACGGCGGTGGACAACGCGCAGCTGCGTGACGTGAACGAAGCGGTGCGCAGCCACCCTATCGAAACCGTCGGCCGCAAACTGCGTGGCTACATGACCGACATGAAACGCATCGCCGTTGCGGGCTGATTTCCCGCAAGGCAAAGCACACAGAGCCGGCAGCGATGCCGGCTTTTTTATGCCTACGGTGGCGTGATCAATTGCCGTTCGAGGCAGCGCCGGATCGCGTGTTTGGCGTTGGCGACCCCCAGCTTACGCACCGCATTGCCGATGTGAAACTTCACCGTGCCGGTTTTTATCCCCAGGATCAGCGCGATCTCATGGTAGGTTTTGCCCTGGCTGGCCCAGTAGAGGATTTCCCCTTCGCGCGGCGAGAGCCGGTCTGTCCGGCTCGCCTCGGCGCTGGCCAAGGCCAGAGCGTGCTGGTGGGTATCGACCAATACCATCTGCAAGCTGGCCCTCTCGTCTTCCATCAGCTGCCGCAGTTCGGCGTCATCGGTTGCTGTGGCGCTGATCGACAAGATCGCCAGGTTGTTGTCGTGATCGTGCAAAACAAAGCTGCAGCCGTGCACGATGTCGTACTCCCGCGCCTGGCTGAAGATCTTCCGGTAATGCCGATCCTCGGTGGTGACGGGGGTGTCGTGCCACATAAAGGGCGCGCAGCGACTATGGGCGGCGCGCACGACGGGATCGATGCGCTGATAGCGATTGGCGCTGTAGATGTCCAGCCATTCTTGCGGGTAGCTCGAGACCAGCAGATGGCGATCGGGAAGGTGTTTGTTGAAGGTCAAATAAGCGTATTTGAATTGGCTGAAGGCGTGCAGTCGGCCGTCAAGATGCAGTCTTGCGGCGACGGCGTTGGCGAATGTGACGGTCATTGGTAACCTCCCTGTCGTTCGCGGCTCAGCCCGACCTGCACCAAAGTCCAGCTAGTCAGTGCGGCGGATTGAAATTTATACTCGGCTAATAAATTCAAAAAGGCAGCAATGCCAAGACCCGAGCTTAGCAGCTCTGGGCGGAAATAAGCCAACGCCAGGGAAATTCTTTCAATCATCCTCTCATCAATGCTTCTGGGATCTATTGTGCGGGCGGCGAGGCTACCTCGCCGCCGCCTTATTGGCTATGCGGGCATCGCCGCTGCGGGAATGATGGCGCCGCGGTGTTGGATCACCGTTGCGGCGAGCAGGTGGCCGCGCTGCGCCGCCTGTTGGGCGCTGCCGCCGTTCAGGCGTACCGCCAGGTAACCGGCGCTGAAAGAGTCGCCCGCCGCGGTGGTATCCACCACGCGCTCCGGCGGCAGCGCGATGGCCGGCACCTCAAGCCGCTCTCCCTCCACGCTGAACACCAGACAGGCATCCGCGCCGCGTTTGATAACGATCTCGCCGACGCCGAGCGCCTGCGTGCGCGCCACCACCTGTTCAACCGGCTGCGCTCCCCACAGCGACTCTTCGTCATCCAGCGTCAGGAAGGCGATGTCGGTGCAGGCCAGCACCTCACGGTAGGCCTGCTGCGTTTCCTCACGGCTGTGCCACAGGCGCGGGCGATAGTTATTGTCGAAGATAACCTGGCCGCCGTTGGCGCGGCAGCGGCGCAACAGCGCCAGCAGCTTCGTGCGGTCGGCAGGCGCGAGGATCGCCAGGCTAATGCCGCTGAGATACAGGTAATCGAACTGCGCCAGCCGGGCGCACAGTGCGTCGGCCTGGGGGCCCGCCAGCCAATACCGGGCGGCGGCGTCGTTGCGCCAGTAGTAGAAGGTGCGTTCGCCGGCGGCGTCGGTTTCGATCACGTACAGACCCGGCAGTTTGTTTTCCAACCGCTGAATCAGCCCGGTCTCGATCTTCTCCTGCCGCCAGGCCTGCAGCATCTCGTCGCTGAAGCTGTCGGTGCCGAGCGCGGTGACGTAATGCACCTGCAGCGTCTGTTCCGGCATTTGGCGGGCGAGGTAGACGGCGGTGTTGAGGGTATCGCCGCCAAAGCCGCGCGTCAGCTGTGCGCCCTGCTGCGACAGTTCGATCATGCATTCGCCGATCACGGCGAGATTTCGGATAGTCATCGTCAATAAGCCCTGGCTAAAGAAGAAGCAACAACCGCCAGTCTCCACGCAAGGCGGTGGGGTAGTCAATAAATTAAAACAGTGTTTTAATTTTTTATGATCGCGATCGGCCTATGCCAAAACAGGGTGAAGATGAAACCGTGCGGCAATTCGTGCTTAAAGTTTTACGCGACGCGGCCGATATGCTGGGTAAAGAAACAGCGGCAGTGCTCTCACTTCCCCGCCACGGCGATAGTACCGATGATAACCAACCTGATCTCGGGTCTGCTGGCGCCCTGTTTTGCCCTCTATGCCTGCGCCAAATCGCGGCGCTACTGGCGGCAATGCCGGCGCTTGTATACCTTCCAGCCGATTTATCGCACCAGCGGCGCGCTGCTGGCGGTGGAACTGCTGACGGCGGTATATCACCCGAATGAACCGAACAAACGGCAATCCCCGGAACAGTATTTTTCCTCGCTCGGCGTCGCCCAGCGTTTGCGGGTGATCCAGGAACAGCTGGCGCTGTTGCAGCGCTGGCAGGCATTGTTCATTCGCCACGCGGTGATGGTGTCGGTCAATATCGACGGCATGGCGCTGCAAGCGTTGCAGCGCCATAGCGAGCTGCAGCGGCAGATCGCCGAGATGCCCTATCTGCGCTTCGAACTGGTGGAGCATGCCGAAACGGCGTCAAACCGCCCGTTGCACCAGATGGTCGGCGGCGAACGACTGTGGCTGGACGATTTCGGCAGCGGGCTGGCCAACTTCTCCGCCGTCGGCGCCTGGCGCTATCAATACATCAAGGTAGCGCGCGAATTGTTCACCTTGCTTAAACAGTCTGAAGAGGGCGTGCAGCTGCTCGGCACCCTGATCAAGATGATGAACCAGCACAGCGACGGGGTGATCGTCGAAGGCGTGGAAACCGAGCAGGAGTGGCGGCTGGTACAGCGTTCCGGCGCGTTGGCCGCGCAGGGTTACTATCTTTCCCGCCCGGCATGCTTTGAAACTTTACACAGCGTACCGACGCTGTTCGCCGCGCCCGGCGCGCCGGCGTGAACTCCGGCCTATCCTCAGCTAATCTTAAACGGGGCTGCTCATTCCTTTTCCTTTCATTCGGCAGCCCGGTTTATGTGCTGAGGGAGCCCTATGACAAGAACAGGAAAGGTTTTCAGCTGGCTGGGCGGCATTGTGCTGCTGGCGGTCGCCGCGCTGGCGATCTTCATCGCTACCTTCGACTGGAATCGACTCAAGCCCACCATCAACGACAAAGTGTCGGCCGAACTGCGGCGGCCGTTCGCCATCCGCGGCGATCTGGGCGTCGACTGGTCGCGTAACCGGGATGAGGGCGGCTGGCGCGCCTGGGTGCCCTGGCCGCATATTCACGCCGAAGACGTGTGGCTGGGTAACCCGAAAAACATGCCCGGCGACAGCATGGTGACGCTGCAGCGCGTCGACGCCAGCATCGCACCGCTGGCGTTGCTGAAGAAAGAACTGCTGATCCCGCGCATTTGGCTCAAGCAGCCGAATGCGTCGTTGCAACGCCTGGCCAACGGCGACAACAACTGGACGTTTGACCTGGCCGCTGGCCAGGATCCGCAGCAACCGCCTTCCGACTGGTCGTTCACCGTTCACGACATCGTGTTCGACAAGGGGCAGATCGCCTTTAAAGACGCCACGCTGAAGGCGGACTTCCGCGCCGTCATCGATCCGCTCGGCAAACCGCTGCCGTTCAGTGAAGTGACCGGCAAACAGAGCAGCGGCAAGGCCGCCACTCCTGACTACGTCTTCGGTTGGCAGGTCAAGGGCAAATACAACGGCGAGCCGCTGAGCGGCAGCGGCAAGATTGGCGGCATGCTGTCGCTGCAGAGCGCCGATCTGCCGTTCCCGCTGCAGGCCGACGTGCGCTCCGGCAGTACCCGGGTGGCGGTGGCGGGCACCTTGACCGATCCGCTGAACCTCGGCGGGCTGGACGTGCAACTGAAATTTTCCGGCGAAAGCCTGGGTAATCTCTATGGCCTGACCGGCGTGCTGCTGCCGAACACGCCGCCGTATGCGACCGATGGCCATCTGATTGCCCGCCTGCATCAGCCGGGCGGCGCCGTGTTCGAATATCAGAAATTCGACGGCAAAATCGGTGACAGCGACATTCACGGCGATTTGAAATACGTTGCCGGTAAGCCGCGGCCGACGCTGAGCGGCGCGGTGAGCTCCCGGCAACTGAGGTTGGCGGATCTGGCGCCGCTGATCGGCGCGGACTCCAACGCCGCCAAAGCCGGGCGCGGCGAGAAGAGCCGCCAGCCGGCGGATAAAGTGCTGCCGGTCGAACAGTTCGATACGCAAAGCTGGCGCAAGATGGATGCGGACGTGAAGTTTGCCGCCGCACGCATTGAACGCGGCAGCGATTTGCCGCTGAGCGATCTGGCCACGCATCTGAAGCTGAACAATGGCGAACTGCGCCTGGATCCGCTGCGCTTCGGCATGGCGGGCGGCAGCCTGAACGCCGTGGTGCGCCTCGACGGCGGCAAAAAGCCGATGCGCGGCCAGGTGGATATGCACGCGCGCAAACTCCAGCTCAAACAGCTGTTGCCGAACGTGGCGGCGATGAAGCGCAGCCTCGGGCAGATGAACGGCGACGCCAGGCTGACGGGCAGCGGCAATTCGGTAGCCGAGCTGCTGGCGACCAGCAACGGCGACCTGCGCCTGTTGATCAATAACGGGGTGATCAGCCGCAGCCTGATGGAGATCCTCGGTCTGAACGTCGGCAACTATCTGGTGGCGCAGCTGTTCGGTGACGATGTGGTGGGCATCAACTGCGCGGCGGCGGACGTCGGCATCCGCAACGGCGTCGCCGCGCCGCGGCTGTTCGTGTTCGACACCGAGAACGCGGTGATCAACATCACCGGCAACACTAACCTCGCCACCGAACGGCTGGATTTGTCCATCGATCCGGAAAGCAAGGGGATGCGCGTGCTGACCCTGCGCTCGCCGCTGTACGTGAAAGGCACCTTCAAGCACCCCGACGCCGGCGTCAAAGCCGGGCCGCTGATCGCCCGCGGCGCGGCGGCGGTGGCGTTGGGCGCGGTGCTGACGCCGGCGGCGGCGCTGCTGGCGTTGGTTTCACCCAGTGAAGGCGGCGAGGAGAACCAGTGCGGGCAGATCCTGCGGGAGATGAAAGGCAAAAAATAGTCAGGCGTGCGGC